>JAGCBH010000063.1 GCA_017652265.1 bacterium | reverse complement strand
TACTCCGGATCAGTTATTTGCGATAAAGAATTTGTATACATTACTTTTACCTGTTCCGCCTATCGGTTGCCATAAGATGATAGCGGCACAGTTAAAAATGGATGAATGGCGTGTTCACGTGGGAATTGGTCTTATCCGTGCACAAATGGGCTTGCCTCGCTGGAATGAAGACAGAACGGATGTCCCTGAAGCTTTAATTGAAAAAACACGTATTTCAAATGAACTAAAAGCTCAAAAAGAAGCAGAAAAGCTTGCTAAAAAACAGGAAAGTGCAAAAGCTCCTTCTGTGGAATCTTCCGAAGAAGCTGTAGCGGTTGCGGATGATGATAAGCCGAAAGCCAAAAGGGGCAGAAAACCGAAAACTGATGCCTGATTATGTTTCTGTCGGTAAAATTTTAAATTTTCACGGAATAAAAGGCGAAGTAAAGGTTGGCTTTTCTCAGTCTCAGCGTGATTTTATTGCTGACTTGGATGCTGTTTTTCTGTGTATTGATCATGAATACACTGAATTAAAAATTGAAAGCGTAAAATTTAACAAAAACTTTGCAATTATAAAATTTAAAGGGCTTAATGATATTAATGATGTCATTGGATATAAGGGCTGTTTGCTTTTTACGGATAAATCCACTATCAGGGATAGCCTTGGAGAAGATGAATTTTTAATTGATGAATTAACGGGCTTGAATGTATATGACACTGACGGGTGTCACATCGGTTTTGTAATAGGTGTTTCTAATAACGGTGCAACAGATTTATTGTCTGTTAAGAGTAAATCAGGTAAAATTTCCCTGGTGCCTTTTGTAAATGCCTTGGTGCCGACTGTTGATATTAAGAACAAAAAGATTATTATCAACAAAATTGAGGGTTTAATTGAGTCATGAGATTTGATGTTTTAACTTTATTTCCTGAAATTATAGAAAACTATTGTTCGGAAAGCATTGTGGGGCGTGCAACGGAAAGCGGAATATTCACCGTCAATACTGTTAATCCTCGTGATTATACACTTGATAAGCATAAAAAAGTTGATGATACTCCTTATGGCGGCGGTGCCGGAATGGTTTTGATGGCGCAGCCTTATGTGGATGCTTATGAGAGTGTTGAAAAACTTGATAATTCTCTGACAATTATGCTGACACCGCAGGGAAAACCTCTGAATTGCGCTTTGGTGTCAGAATTTACGAAATATAATCAGATTATAATGTTGTGCGGACATTACGAAGGTTTTGATGAGAGAATAAGGGAGATTATAAGGCCTCTGGAAGTCTCTTTAGGCGACTTTGTGTTAACCGGAGGTGAATTACCTGCCTTATGTGTAATTGATGCTGTAAGCAGGCATATAGACGGCACACTGGGACATATTGAGAGCGCCGAAGACGATACTTTTTCAAACGGTTTAATAGAATACCCTCATTATACAAAACCACGCTCTTTCAGAGGCCTGGAAGTCCCTGAAGTATTGCTGAACGGTAATCATAGAGATATTGCAAACTTCAGGCTTGAAAAAAGTCTTGAACGAACAAAAGAAAAGCGCCCGGACCTGTATGAAAAATATTTAAACGAAAGATAATGCTTTCTCGGATTTGATTTGTTTCAAACTATTTTTGTTTATACATTCTTTTAGAAAATCAAAACAGCTCTGGCAGATTTTTTCTGTTGCTTTAACTTCGTAGTCTGTAATTATGTCAAAATCTGATTCGGTCAGGTAGTTTAAAAACTCTCTTATTTTCTTATGCAGAATGACTTTACCACGTGGATCGTTAAGGCAATCAGAACATCCCACGCCACAGAGATCTCCCGAATAATAGCCGTCATTTTCAATGACTTGTCCGCATTTCAGGCAGGTGTTAAATTCAGGCAAAAATCCCGATATTTTCATTATTTTTAACTGAAATTTCATTTCAGCAAGAAAAATCTCTTTCTATTCTCTCGCATTTGAAATTGCGTTTAATGTTTTATAAAGAATGTCATAAATTTCATTGGAACCGGAATCATTTTCGGTTCCGAAGTTGTTTACTATTTCTGTTGTGTACATTGAGTAAAATATTTTATCCAAATCTTTTCTTGTATCGGTAAAAGAATTTATTGTTTCCGCCTGTGCCACAACATCCATATTTTTTCCTTTTGAAAGCATTACGGAATTTGCGATAAAATTTTCCATTCGTGCCCCAAGAGTGCTTTTAATTTTTTTTGTTCCCCTTGCAACAGCCCTGATTAATCCTTTATCTTTTGAATACATGACCATTATTTTGTCAGATTCTTTTAAAGGATAGGATTTTAGGTTAATAGCATCGGTCTTGTAGGTCTGTCTGCTAGTCATTACTTACTCCGTAGTAAATACCTCTGAACATCTGGTTAAGTTCGTTTTTACGGTTAGAGTTATTTAATGCGGTTTCCTGATCAATATAACCCGCCTTATAGAGCTGATAAAGTGATGAATTTAAGGTTATCATCTTATCAAATGAACCGGCCTTAACAAGTTCATAGATAGATTCAATTTCATCTTTCATAATTAAGTCCTGAATTGTAGGAGTAAATACTAACAATTCGCATGCAGGTCTTCTTGATTTACCGTCAATTGTAGGTATTAACTTCTGAGAAAGTGTTGCTCTCATACAAAATGCAAGTTTTTGTCTGAGGTATTTTCTTTGTTCAGGTTCGTACATGTTTGTAATACGGTTAATTGTCTGAACGGAGTCGTTTGTGTGCAGTGTGGAAACAACAAGGTGGCCTGTTTCTGCCGCGTTAAGTGCGGCATCAAGAGTTTCAATATCACGGATTTCACCAATAAATATAACATCAGGATCTTGTCTCAGAGCATATTTTACACCTGTCTGGAAATTTTCAGTATCAAATCCGACTTGCCTTTGTGAAACTATACATTCTTTGTCCTCAAAAACGTATTCTATAGGGTCTTCAATAGATACAATGTGTTTCTTTTGTGTTTTGTTAATTAGGTCAATCAATGCGGCAATCGTTGATGATTTTCCGCTTCCGGTAGGTCCTGTGATAAGTATAAGACCGTGTGTATAATCGGCAAAACTTTCTATTGCAGGCGGTAAGTGTAGTTCAGAGATTGTTGATGGTTCAAAAGGAATAATTCTTATTACCATACCTTTTTTATACATTCTGCTGCAAACATTGACACGAAATCTTGAAACTCCCTTTATTTCGTAACTAAAGTCAAAGTCATTTGACGATTCAAGTTTAGTTATAAAGGTTCTTGTAGTTTTTGGATCCGGTACAATTTCTTTCAATGCGTATATAATTGCATCTTCAGGTACAGGGTCGTAATCGTTGAGACGTACGACTTCACCGTTAATACGAAGTACAGGTACCTGGTCTGCAATAAGGTGTACGTCTGAAGCTCCCTTTTTAACTGCTTCTGTTAACAACTTATCAATAGTAAATTCTTTATTCTTTGCCATGTGGTTAATATCCCCCAATATTCCATAGTAATACACATCTATTCTAGACATTTACAGTGTTTTAGGCAAATATATTAATTTGTATTAATATTTTTTTGTTGAAAAATTTTAAAATTAGTGTAGAATACAACGTATGAGAGTTTGGATTTTAGTTTTATTGACACTTTTTAGTGTTCAGATTCCGTTGTTTGGAAAGGATAAAGCACCTAAAGATTATGTGCCGAATGTCTTTATATACCAGATTCCGGAAGATACGGCTGATGATAGCGATGAAATCGGTAAAAACGAGTTAAACACAAATACTGTAGTTAAGCAGCCGATTTTAACTGGTGAAGTGCAGTACTTTGATCATCTTGACGTTGTAAGTCTTGATAAGTCTCAGGATGCAAAAAAAATTAATTTGTCCAAGCCTCAAAAAATTGCTGTTTCGGCTAATCAGGCAAAATCTTTGCCGAACAAATCTTTAAAGAAACCTTATTCTCCAGTAAAATCAAAGTACAGAGGCTCTGAAGAAAGCTGGATTTCTGATTATAACAAGGACTTTGAGGAGAAAATTGGGCCATTTTCCATAGGCTCAAATTATTCATCCGGTTTATCATCTCTGTCAACTTTGGAATATTCATCTGGTTTATTTACCAAATATCAGAAAAACAATTTTACGCTAAAAACCCAGTATACCAAAGAACAAACCGCATTTTCCGATTATACTGCCGACTCTTTTACTCTTTCACCTGAATATCGCCTGAATAAAGCAATTGCTCTGAAAAATATTTTAACGACAAACCTGACAACAAACAGAAAAACTGCGGAACTGGTGCTTATGCTTACGCCGTTTGCTTATAAAAATAATGACAGATTTAACCTCGAATTGTCTGCAGGTCAAACCTACAATGAAAATTATTCTGTTATGAAGTCTAAATTCAGATTTAATACTAATTTTAAATTGTAAATTTATTAAAACTTTTTTGAAATTTAAAAATATTTTGTTTATAATACTTGTCAGAGGTGACTTGTGGATAAAGACGGTTCTAAATTAATTGGAAAGTTGAAATTATCTGATAAAAAACGCCTGAAAAAGAGTGAAAAGATTTATTATTCCGGATTGACAATTTTTCTTTTACTGGCACTCATACAGGTTGGGTGGAGTGTTATCATGAATTTTTCCAAAGTTGTTTCATTTAATTCCAAAATATCTACTCTTAACAAGATGAAACAGTCATCAACGGATTATAATGAGCAGCTTAAAGGTGAGATACAGGCATATTCTCAAGTTTCTCAGCTTGAAGGTATTGCAAGAAATTCTCTTAAGATGGCAAGTGAAGATGAGGTGTTGATTTTAATTAACGACATATATTCCGATGCCGCTGAAAACGGAAATAAAGATAAAGACAAAGAAAAAGATAAGAATAAGAATGTAAGTAATTAACAGAGTTAAGATATTCATGTTTGAAAAAGAAATAGATGAACTTAAATTAAATTATAACGAAGCACTTAAAAGGCGTGAGAGTGGTGAGTACAAAGAGGCGATAGAGTCGTTGTACAAAGCTTTGGATATTGAACCTCAAAATACTGATGTATTGCTTCAACTTGCCGAAGTATTTTCGCTCATGAACGATTTTGAGCGTTCTCTGAAGTATTATACTTGCGCACTGAACATTTTGCCGGATAATCTTAATATTTTGTCTGCGGCTTTTGATAATGCATACAAGGCGGGGCTTTATAAGGATGCTCTTGATTATGCAAAACGGGCATTTGAATTGGAAAAATCCGATAAGAATTATATGCATATGGTTAAGATTATTGATAAATTCGGAGATATAAAATCTTTACGTATGCTGCTAAATGAGCCTGAAATATCTTCTGAGATATTGTTTAATATTTCTCTTGTTTTTATACATCACGCTTTTATGCCTGATGCGGAGGCTGTTTTGACAAGAATGCCTGATGACGATTTTAAATCTGCATGTGAAGCGGTTATAAAATTTAATGCTGGAGATATTGATTCTGCAAGAAGAATTGTTGAAAACGTTCATATTGAAAATGATGAAATATATAACATTAAAGGACTTTTTGCAATTGATGATTTGAATTTAACCGATGCAATTAAATATTTTCTGTCGGCAATTAATTTGAAGTCAGATGAGCCTAAATATTATTTCAATCTTGCAAATTCATATTTCTACAACGGATGGCTTAAAGAGGCAGAAGCGACTTATAAAAAAGCAATAAGTATGGATTTGGAAAATACCGATTATCGTTTTGCTTTGGCTAATATGTATTTTGAAATTTCTGAGTTTGCAAAGGCAAAACAAGAGGTTGAAAATATTTTCAAAATGGATTCCGAACACCTTAATGCCAAGGTTTTAAATGCTTTGTTAAAATATCAGAAAAAGGATTATCTTGGCGCAAAATCAGATTTGGAAAATGCTCTGTTATTTAATCCGAATAACAATTATGTAAATATTTCGCTGGCTAAGATTTTGCTTGAACTGGGAGATTATAAAAGAGCGGAAGAACTTATTTTAAATGTACTTTCAACGGATAAGGATAACCTGTTTGCGATGTCTGTGTTTGCAAAGCTTTTGTTTTACCAGGATAAGAACAAAGAAGCGCTTGAAATGGTTGACTGTGTCTTGAATAAAAACAAGTATTATATGGATGCTTTTGCAATAGGTATGCAGGCCGCATACGCTCTTGGGGATACGGAATCGGTTAAAAAGTATGCGTCAGGAGCAATTTCAATAGACATAAATTATGGTGCAGCGTACTACTACCTTGCATTATTGAGCTATAAAGAACAGGATTATGAAGAAGCTATAGAATGTATGAAAAGGGCTATAATGTGCGATTTGAATAATCCTGAGTACTATATTCTTATGGCGAAGATTTATGAGGGTTCGGGAGATATAAAATCTGCGCTTGATTATGCATCGGAGGCAGTTTCAATTGAGGGTGTAAAAACTGAGCAGATGCTTTATTACTCTAATTTGGCGCAAAAAAACAGAAATATTTGCCAAAAAAATTAATATAATTATAATATTACTATAAATGTAGCAAGAAGGGATATTGTTAATGAGTTTGAAAAAGATATTTTTGATACCGTTTATATTGGGGATTTTTGGAACTAATGTCTTTGCAATAGAAGAAGGCACAGGCAGAAATTTATATCCTGAAAAATATACATCGGAATATATTGTGAATGAATTGAAACCGATTTATAAAAGAGTTTCCAAAGAGGAAGTTGTTTATGTCGCTCTTGATATGTTGAACGGTACATCGGGAGAATTTTCAAGAAAGGCGATTTTGGGCAATAACCTGTCAGGTCGTCCTGTAAAAGTTGAATTCAGTGATTTAAAGAGTTTTGGGGATGAGTACAAAGATTTTGATGCGTTAGGTTATAAAAAGGGTAAAAAACTATATATATTTATAAATCAAAAGCACAAGTACGCTCCAGCGGGGGCTATTGCCGCTTTATTGGCTCATGAAGCTTTGCATCAGGATGAATATAATTCTTTGGCTGAAGAAACTTATGCATGGACAATGGAAGCTGTTGTATGGTGCGAAATATTGCGTATACATCCCGAAACGGCTGATGATAAGTCAAGTGCGCTTGTTGCAAGGGAAAATACTTTGAAAAAACTTTATGAGCGTGGAAAATATTCCGATAAATATATTAAAAAGACAGTTTGGTCTAATGCTGGATATAAAAATTTACCTACAACATCTCCGGGTTTTGAGAGTTTGTGAGTATTATCTTATTTTTCTTGCAAATGCCAGGCCTGCGGGTAGATTTAGAATGACGTTTTCATAATCAGGATGAGAGTTTATCTCATCAATAAATGTCTGCATCTTTTCTTTGTGTGAAAGGACATTATCACAAGCAAAAATACCGCCTTTTATAATGTGTTTATCTAACAACTTAAAATATTCTACCGATTGTCTTTTATTGGCATCAGAGAATACAAAATCAAATTTTTCGTTCTCACCTATTTTTTCTAAAATTTCGCAGGCATCACCGATTACAGGAGTTATAATATCAAATGTTCCGCATTTTTTAAAATTTTCTACTGCTATATCTTGTCGTTTAGGGTAGTATTCTATAGTTGTTAGTTTACCCTCCGTAACCTTTAGGGCTTTTGACAGCCACAAGCCTGAATAACCGTTAGAAGTCCCTATTTCGATGGCGTTTTTGCAGTTATTTAAAATTATCTGGGTATATAAAAATTCTGCGGTCTGCCTTGAAATATTCCAAAAATCCCGCTGCGTTTTTTCAAGATCAAGAAGAGTTTCTCTTGTAATATCATCAAACCTGTTAATCAGATAATCTT
This sequence comes from bacterium, assembly GCA_017652265.1. GTDB lineage: Bacteria > Cyanobacteriota > Vampirovibrionia > Gastranaerophilales > Gastranaerophilaceae > Gastranaerophilus. The sequence goes on along the minus strand of JAGCBH010000063.1, from coordinate 22,993 downwards.
TTGCTGCAACATTATTCATATATTTTTCTAATCTTTTTGCCTGTTTGAATATTTGCTATCGGCTCATCTATGGAATATTGTCCGCAAAATTCGTTTTTATCCGTATCAAAAATGTAATATACAGGTTTCGCGGTATCAGTTATAAGCAAATATTTGTCGTTAATTCTGTAAAATCTGCTGGGGAAACCGTCAGTTGCCGGAAATTCGACCTCTTTGGAGAACATATTTTCTTCAGTATTAATAATCTGTATTTTATCTCCTCCTGCAGAAAGAATGTATAGATTATTCTTATCTGCGAACAAATCTACCGGTTTCTCGGCAGTATCATATTCACCTGTTAAATTCATTTCAATATAATCAATTATGGCTACTCTGTTGCGGGTTCTGCTCGTTACGTAGATATTTCCTTTATAGTATGCGATTTTTGAAACATTTGGAAAAGTTCCCACATCTTTTAGCAGATAATCATTGTCAAGTTCAATACTCCACAGCGTTTTTGCCTGTTTATCATAATAAAATAATTTTTTGCCGTCATCTCCGATAGTTAACTTTTCGCACATGCCGTTAATCATAATTTGTTGTGTTGCAACCATTCTGTTCAGGTCAATAACGTATATGCAATGCCCCTGAGAACTTGTTACGTATGCTGTGCTACCGTATATGACTATTTCATCAGGTATAGTTTTTAGCTCAATTTCTTTGATTACAGCATCATCAAATACCGATATTACGGAAAGAGTGTTATTTCCGTAGGATGTAACAAGAATAAATCTGTCATCATAAAGCGCAATTTTATTCGTTGAATTCTTTTGTAAATATGCGTATGGTTTTGATGTTTTACTTAAAACCTTGATGTTTTTTGATAAGGTTGATGTCATATAAAATGTACAGTCTTTAAGTGACGGATGCTGAAAATATCCGTTATATTTGCTGTTTGCGTTTAAAGGTAATTTTATATCGTCTTTTTCTTCGTTAAAACTTTCTAAATTCCCCTTTATATCATTCAGAGAATCCGGAATAACAAGTCTGCGTGGTAAAAAGATATTTTGCGGCAAAATACCGGATTTAATTTCCTCAGGATAGGTATTCTGTTCAAGGAGTGTGTAGTTATTGTTTTTGTCTTTAATAACTTTTAGTAATGAAAAATCATTGTTAAAAATGACCGCATCCGGCAATGCTGATAAATTTTTGTTTGCAGGCAGGGTTTGTTTAATTTCTGCTTTGTCAATTTCAATATCAAATTTTGCCGGTATCACAGGCAGATAGACCGTATTGTTCGGCAAAATAATTGTTCCGTCGTAACGGAAATAAGTATCAGGGAAAATATTTTTAATATATTCCTGTATTTGATCAGGTATAACGTTTGCATTACAAGTGCCGGCAAATAAGAATAATACTAATACCATAAATAACTTTTTCAACATTAATGAAATACTCCTTTAACCTTATCCATTATACCAGAATCTTGAGCTTTTTTTCCTGTGTTAAGTTCGTAAAGTTTTTTATAAAGATTTTTTTCTTCTTCGCTCAGGTTTGTCGGAATTTTAACTTCCAGAATTACTATATGATCGCCTCTTTGGGACGGTTTAGATACAACAGGAACGCCTGCTCCCTTAACTTTTAATGTATTTCCGTTTTGAGCTCCTGCAGGTATTTTTATCGTAGTGTCACCGTTAAGTGTCTTTATTGTAATTTCATCACCCAAAACTGCCTGAGCAGGAGAAATTTCCAATTTTGTAAATACGTTAATTCCGTCACGTTTATAATAATCAGACGGTTTTACGTGAATTACAACAAATAAATCGCCGGCAGGGCCGCCGTTTGAGCCTGCATCACCTTCATGTGCAACTCTGATTTTTGTATAATTATCAACACCAGCTGGAACTTTTATTTCAATACTTTTCTCGTTTTCAACTTTTCCTGTACCGTTACAGTGTTTGCATGGCTTGGAAATTTTTCTTCCAGTTCCGCCGCAGTCAGGGCAGGTTGTAATTTGAGAAAATGCTCCAAGCGGAGTCCGCATAACGTGCTGAACCTGACCTGTACCATGACACGTCGGACAAACATCAGGTTTTGCCCCCTTTTCTCCGCCCGTACCATTACATTCAGGACAAATTTCCAGGTGGTTAAACTTAATTGTTTTATTCAGGCCAAAAACGGCCTCTTCAAAATCAAGTTCTATATCTAGCCTCAAATTTTCACCGGGTTGAGGTGCGTTAGGATCAGGCCTTGAAAAGCCAAAGCCGAAACCTCCCATAAACGAATTAATAATATCGTTAAGGTCGCCAAAACCTTCTGCGAAAGGCCCTGAGGTGTCATAACCTGCATTACGTAAGCCGTCTTCTCCATAGCGGTCGTATGTTGCTCGTTTGTTATCGTCAATTAATGTTTCGTATGCTTTACCTAATTCTTTAAATTTTTCTTCGGCATCGGGCGCTTTGTTTACATCCGGGTGTAAAGTTCTTGCTTTCTTTCTGAAAGCCGATTTTATTTCATCCTTATCCGCATCTTTTGACACACCCAGTATTTCGTAATAATCCGTCATTTATGTTTCCTGTAATTATGGTTTTGTGGCCACATTGACAAGAGCAGGTCTCAAAACCTTGTCCGCCAGTTTATAGCCTTTTTGTAATTCATTAATAATGTAATTTTCTTCAACATCTTCTGTTGGAGTTTGCATAACGGCATCATGAAGATTCGGATCAAATTCCTGATTTTCAGTTACGATTTGCTCTAAACCTAATTTTTGTAGGGTTTCAATAACTTGTTTGTGAACAAGATTGAAACTGTCTTTTACCGTTTGACAATCATCAACATTTTCCAGAGCTTTTTTACCTCGCTCAAAATTATCAAGAATTTCAAGCATTTTCTTTAGAGCGTTTTCACTGCCGTATTTGAGTAAACTTTCACGCTCAGATTCCTGGCGTTTTCTGTAATTGTCGAAATCCGCAGCAAGTCTTAAATATTGCTGATTTAAAACATCATATTTAGCCTGCAAATCACTCAATTCTGCCGAATTGTCAGTTTTTACTTCCATATTTTCAGTGCCGTTTTCTTCAGCAGTCTGATTTTCGTTATTTTGCATTTCCTTAAACGGATTGTCATCGTGCTTCTTGGAATGTTTCATCTTCATTACCTCTTACTACTAATAATTATAGTTTATAAAGAGAATTTCTCAATGAAAATTTATTATTTCTTAACTATTCAACAATTTTCAGTAAACGATCCCAAACTTCGTTGATTGAGCCATTTGCATCAAGGTTATGAAGAACACCTTTTTGCGTATAATAGTCAATTAAAGGCGCCGTTTCACGTTTGTATGTATCAAAACGTTCACGCGCAATTTCTTCAGTGTCATCTTTACGCTGAGTTAGTTCTCCTCCGCATTTGTCACAAACGCCTTCTACTTTTGTCGGGTGAAATTTTAAATTGTAAATTTCGCCACAAGCAGAGCAAGAACGTCTGTTTACAATGCGTGAAAGTAAAAGAGATTCATCAACATCAAAATATATTGCCATAAAATTGGCTTTTTCGTCTTTGTTGAGTTCGGCATTAATTTCTTCAAGAATTTCCGCCTGTCTTAAGCTTCTTGGATAGCCGTCTAAAATATAACCGTTTGTACAATCCTTTTGTGATAAACGATCTTTAATAATTGAACCGACAAGTTCCGGCGGTACAAGATGGCCCTTATCAATGTATTGTTTTGCAATCATACCGTTTTCGGTCTGAGCTTTAATTTCGGCACGCAAAAGCGAACCTGTATCTACATGCGGCAGCCCAAAGTATTCAGCCAGCCTGCCGGTTTGAGTACCTTTTCCGCATGCCGGCGGTCCTAAAAATATCATTTGTCGTTTCATATTAACTCTCCCCATAATATAAACGCATTATGTATCAATATTTGTAGCATAGACGGCATTTGCTTCGATGAAGTCACGTCTAGGGTCAACTTTGTCGCCCATAAGGACATCAAATAACTGGTCGCAAAGCATAGCATCTTCAAGATTTACCTTTAACAATGTTCTTGTCGCAGGATCCATTGTTGTTTCCCAGAGCTGCTGAGGCATCATTTCGCCTAAACCTTTGAAACGTTGAATTGTAAGCCCCTTTTGACCTCTATCGTCTATAACTTTTTGCAATTTTTCAAACGAAGTAATATCATATTCGCCTGTATCACTTTCAAGAGTTAAACCACCCTGCTGTTCTTCGATTAAATAGTCACGAATTAACGGGTATGCGGTTTTTAAGCGTTTATACTCAGGACTCTTTATGATATTAGCATTCATAAGAACGTGTTCTTCTTCATTAAGATGAAGATTCATATAGTATTTTGCAGTTTCATTATTGTATTTAACTTCAACTTTGTAGCTTGCCGCTTCAGAGATATTATAGTTTTCTGCGTGGTCTTTGAGATAGTGGTTAAGATATTCCGTAATTTCATTCATTCTGCTTTGATTATCAAAATCTTCAACTTTGATATCCGCTCTGACTAAACCTCTTAAAAATACCGCAGGGAACAAGTTCAGAATAGGGTTGTTATAAGCGTTATAATATGTTGACATATTATGAACAAGTTCCAATAACTCATCACCCGATTTTGATTTCTTCTTTGACTTATCCGTTAAACAAAGAGATTTAATACCTCGTTCTTTAAGCATTGCATCAAGGGCGTGTTCGTCATAAAGATATTCGGATGTTTTACCCGTAGTAACCTTAAACAAAGGAGGTTGTGCAATATAAACGTGGCCGTTTTCTATTAAAGGTTTTGCATAACGGAAGAAGAACGTCAGTAAAAGTGTTCTGATATGAGCACCGTCAACATCGGCATCAGTCATTATGATAATCTTGTGGTAACGGAGTTTATCCAAAGTTACCTCATCTTCGTTACGAGAAATATTTACCCCGAACGCCTGAACCATAGATTGAATTTCCGCGTTGCCATAAATTCTGTCAAGGCGCGCTTTTTCAACGTTGAGAATCTTACCTCTTAAAGGCAGAATTGCCTGAAACATTCTGTTTCTTCCCTGCTTAGCGGAGCCGCCTGCAGAATCTCCCTCAACGATAAATATTTCGCATTTTTCAGGTTCTCGGTTAGAGCAGTCTGCAAGTTTACCCGGCAAAGTGGAACTTTCAAGAACTGATTTTCTTCTTGTAAGTTCTCTTGCTTTTCTTGCCGCTTCTCTTGCACGTTGAGCCTGAAGAGTTTTTTCTATAATGATTTTTGCGGTTTTGGGGTTGAATTCAAGCCATTCCTGAAGTTTATCTCTGACGGCATCTTGCGTAGCGCCCATTGCTTCCTGGTTGCCAAGTTTTTCTTTGGTTTGGCCTTCAAATTCAGGATTTTCTATCTTAACCGAAACGATAGCCGTTAAACCTTCTCTGACATCTTCACCGGAGAGGTTTTGTTCGCTGTCTTTGAGAAGTTTATTATTTCTTGCATAATCATTTAAAACACGCGTAATAGCGTTTCTGAAACCGGTTAAGTGGGTACCACCGAAGTGGGTATTAATATTGTTTGCAAAAGACAGTACGCTTTCTGCATAAGAATCTGTATATTGCATAGCAACTTCAATTTGCATGCCGTCAACAACTTTATCAAGATAAATAGGTTTTTCGTGAAGAACCGTTTTGTTCTGGTTTAAGAACTCAACATAACTTGCAATACCGCCTACGTAGTGGAAAGTTTCTTCCGTATCGTGTTTTGCATCTTTGAAAACAATTTTTAAACCTTTGTTAAGGAAAGCCATTTCTCTCAGACGTGTTGTTATAACTTCACAGTCAATTTCGGTTGTTTCCGTAAAGATTTCCGGATCAGCCCAGAAAGTCGTTTTTGTTCCTGTTTTATCTGTATCGCCAATAATTTCAACAGATGTAACAGGTTCACCTCTCATATATTCCTGGCGCCAGATATGACCTTGTCTGCAAACTTCAACAATATATTTTTCCGACAGCGCGTTTACAACGGAAGCACCTACCCCGTGAAGACCTCCTGAAACTTTGTATCCGCCGTCTCCGAATTTTCCGCCTGCGTGAAGTATTGTGTGTACAACTTCCAGTGCGGATTTACCTGATTCCGGTTTAATATCAACAGGAATTCCACGCCCGTTATCCTGAACGGTTACGCTGTTATCTTTATTTATGGTAACGATGATATCCGTACAGTAACCTGCAAGAGATTCATCAATTGAGTTGTCAACGATTTCGTATATGCAGTGGTGTAAGCCTCTTTGTGAAGTAGAACCGATATACATTCCCGGTCTGAGACGTACTGCTTCAAGACCTTCTAAAACACGTATACTCCCCGCACCGTAATCCGTAGAAGTTTTTGTTTCTATTTCTTCAATCGGATTGCTCATATTATCAACACTTGAAGAACTTTCTTCTGTTATATTTTCTGTACTGGTAATTAATTCTTGATTATTTTCCGGCATGCCATTTCTCCCTAATCTGTATATACCCCATGTTAGCATAAACAAAACTTTTTCGCCAAATGTTAAGTTTTAAATATTACACTTTTTTACGTTGATTTTTCCAAAACGGTAATTATATATTAACTTATGAAGAACAATTATTATGACATTTTAGGAGTTACGCCGGACAGTGAAGCTAGTGATATAAAGACTTCATACCGCCGTCTTGCAAGAAAATACCATCCTGATATTAATCCTGATTCAATTGATAAATTCAAAGAAATTAATGAGGCATATTCAACGCTTTCTGATGAAAAAAAACGCATGCAGTATGATATGCTGTTCGGATTTTATAAAAAAGGAAAGAGTACTCAGTCTGAAACTAAAAAGCCTGAAACAGAAAATTCTGAAAAAGGAAAAGAAAAGAAAACGACCGACAGAGAAAAAACGGAAACCAAAACACAAAAATCGACAACGACAAATAAAAGCAAAACTAATGAAAAAAATTTTTTTGACGATTTATTTAATCAAAAAGAAGATAAACCTGTTAAGCAAAAAGGCAGTGATATAACGACCGAAGTTTCAATAACTATCGCTGAAGCAAACAACGGGACAACCAAAATAGTGAATATTGTTCATACGGAATTGTGTAAACGCTGTAAAGGAAGAAAATTTATAAATGGCAGTTATTGCCCGGATTGTGCCGGAACAGGCGAAGTAAGCCATGTTCAGAAGCTTACTGTTACTATTCCGGCAGGTGTTAAAAATGAAACAAAATTAAGACTTACTGGAGAGGGAAATAAAGGTATAAATGGCGGTGAAAACGGTGATTTATATCTGATTATAAAGATTAAAAGCACCTCAAGTGTACATTTTTCAGGCAAAACAATGTATTGCGATATTCCTATACAGCCGTTTGAAGCGGTTTTGGGCACCGTTATAAAAGTGCAGTCCCCAAACGGAACAATTAGTGTAAAAATTCCGCCAAGAACACGTTCCGGACAAAAGTTCAGAATTTGCCAGCAAATTGACGGCAAAGAAAATGAAATTTTTGTTACTGTACATGTTGAAATTCCTTCCTATTTATCGGATGATGAAATCAGACTTTATGAAAAATTAAAAAAGGTATCATCGTGCGATATCAGGGAGAATTATCTGGATGCATAGAGCAAAAATAAAAGAATATTTTGTTTCAGTACAAGGAGAAGGCCCTTATGTGGGCTATAGACAATTGTTCATACGTTTTTGCGGCTGTAACTTAAATTGTGCATATTGCGATACCGATTTTTCTGTCTCAGGTGATTATTTTGAATTATCTCCCATTGAGTTATTTAATCTTTTAAATGAAGAAAAGATGTTTAGGAATATACATTCTGTTTCTCTGACCGGCGGGGAACCGTTAATGCATGTGGATTTTTTGAAAGATTTCCTGCCTTTGCTTGGAGGCAAGATTCCTGTATATCTTGAGACAAATGCGACATTGCCCGAAAAATTAAAAGAAATTCTTGAATTTGTTTATATAATTTCTGCAGATATTAAATCTCCGAGTTCATCGGGACAAAATCTTTTTGATGTTCATGAAAAATTTTTTGAAGTATGCAGGGACAAAAATGTCTTTATAAAATTTGTATTTGACAATAATGTAACCGATTTAGAACTGAAAAAGGTTTGTGAGATTGCGAAAAAGTTTAATTTCGAACTGATACTTTCACCTGTAATGAAAAACAATAAACCGCTTGTTGATGCTTTATTTATGCAGAAAGTTCTGGAAAGCGCGGTGTCTTTCTATTCCAAAACAAGACTTATTCCGCAGGTGCATAAATTACTGGATATTGAATAGCTATTTCCAGTATTTTTTAGCTGTTTCTGCCGAAAATTCGCTATCGGGAGCAAATGTAACATACATTTTTGAATTTTGAGCATCCGCAGATGAAATTATTGCTTTAATGTTTTGCCCTGACATTTTATCTTTTACGGTTATCGTGACATAATTTTGTTCGTCTCCCGCAACTAACCATTTCCCCTGATCAACTATATCAATATCATCAATTTTTATCGGGACGTTTTTATGTTTTTTTACGATTTTAAGCATGTCACTCTTTAGTTCATTTTTATTTGGGTTTGATAAATCAAGATTTATTTTGTTATTGGTGTCTATTGTGACCATTTTTTGTCCTGTTTTTGTATCTTGTACTATCTCTGCATCATAACCCATAACCCCCTTTACGGATGTTATTTCATAAATACCTTCCATGTGCTTGTCTGTACTTTGTTCTATTGTTTTTTGAGCGGCGATTAAGGAAATTCCTTTTAGTTCGTTGAATGTAAGATTATTAATTTGTTTTCCACTCAATTCTCTTTCAGAATTAAAATTGCCGATAAAATTTTTAACAAAAGGAATTACATGGTCATTCATAAACTCCCTTCCTCCGATTGATAAAAATCCTATGACCGCAAGAATTATGACAGCTATCTTAATAATATTTCTTAAACAACCCATTTAATAAAACCTTTTTATGATATTATATATTCTACAATGAATACATCCGAAATCAACAATGTAAAGACAGCTGACGTTGATCTGAATTTATTGAGTCCGGCAATGCGTCAGTATGTAGAAACCAAAAAAGATTACACAGATGCAATACTTTTGTACCGCATGGGAGATTTTTATGAAACATTTTTTGAAGATGCGGTTCAGATGTCAAGGGTATTAGATATAACGCTCACCTCTCGTGATGCGGGGAAGGATATCGGACGGGTTCCGCTTGCCGGAATTCCTGCAAAAGCGGTTAATTCATATGTAGAAAGACTTTTAGCACAAAATATTAAAGTTGCTGTTTGTGAACAACTGGAAGATCCAAAACTTGCCAAAGGAATTGTAAAAAGGGGAATTGTGAGAATTATAACTCCCGGAACTGTTTTGGATTCGGATTTTTTACAAAAGAATGTTAACAATTACATTTGTGCATTGTTTAAAGATGAAAAATATGATAATTTGTACGGACTTGCGTATGCCGATATTACAACCTGTGAGTTTAAAGTTACGCAGGGTGAACTGGATTTTATAGTGTCTGAACTTGCAAGAATTAAGCCGTCAGAAATTATAGCGCCGACACTTAAAGGTGTCGCTAAGCCTTTTCAAATTGTACCGGATGAATCGGTTAATTTACCTGAAAATATTGTTAATAACTACAATTGTACTAAGATTCCTACCTCGGTTTTTGATGAGAACTTTTCTTATGAAAATTTGAAAGCAAAATTTAATCCGAATACTCTTGATGCATTTGGTTATCAGGATTGCAAAAGCGGATTTACGGCGGCAGGAGCACTGTTAGCTTATATTTGGGAAACCACAAAGGATAGTTTTCCTAAATTTGAGCGGATAGAAAGTTATATTATTTCGGATTTTGTATCTATTGATTATGCTACAAGAAGAAATCTTGAACTGACGGAAACCATAAGAGAAAAAAGCAAAAAGGGTTCATTATTGTGGGCAATTGATAATACAAAAACAAATATGGGGGCACGATTACTCAAAAATTGGCTCTGTCAGCCATTGAAATCCCCGGATGCTATTATTTCAAGACAAAATTATATTGGTGAACTTGTCTCTAAATCGCAACTAGGTGCTGAAATTTCGCAAAATCTGGAAAATATATGCGATATAGAAAGAATTGCTACAAAAATCAGTAACGGGACAGCTTTGCCTAAAGATTTTCTTGGATTAAAAAATTCCCTGTTTAAACTGACGGATATTATTGATTTATGTTCATCCCTTTATTATAACCCGTTTTCAGAGGTTAATGAATATTTTTCATCATTAATGGAATATGCGGAAATGATTGATAAAACTATTGATGAAAATGCTCAAATGCTTATTAAAGAGGGTGGAATCATTAAAGACGGGGTAAATTCTCAGGTTGATTATCTGCGCGATTTACTGACGGGCGGTGAAAAATGGCTTGCAAAATTTGAAGAGGATGAACGTGCCAAAACAGGAATTGACAAGCTTAAAGTCGGATATAACAGAGTATTCGGGTATTATATAGAAATATCAAATTCAAACAAATCTCTTGTTCCTGCAAATTATGTAAGAAAACAGACTTTAACTAACGGAGAACGTTATATAACTGATGAATTGAAACACCATGAAGATGATGTTTTGTCTGCTAAGTTTAAGGTGGTTGAACTTGAATATAAGTTATTCAGTGATTTCAGAGAGTATTCAAAAGAGTTTGTTTCAAAATTGCGCGAAGTTTCGGAATGTATTGCCAAAACGGATGTTTATGCGGGTTTAGCGATTACCGCTGTTGAGAATAATTATTGTAGGCCTATAATTGATGATTCGCTTGATTTTATTGTTAAAAACGGTCGTCATGCTGTTTTGGATAAAATTATGCCTCTTGGCGAATACGTTGAAAATGATTTGGAACTGAGAGCTGATTCAACGGATGTTACGCAGTTTATGATATTAACAGGTCCGAATATGGCAGGAAAATCAACGTATATGCGTCAAAATGCACTGATTTGTATCTTGGCGCAGATTGGCTCTTGGGTTCCTGCTGATTATCTTAAATTAGGAGTGGTTGATAAGATATTTACAAGAGTAGGCGCTTCCGATGATATTACAGTCGGGCAGTCTACATTTATGGTTGAAATGGTAGAAACCTCATTTATTCTTAATTCTGCAACTTCAAAAAGCCTTGTTTTAATTGATGAAATCGGACGTGGTACAAGTACGTATGACGGTGTTGCAATAGCTTGGGCGGTTGCTGAATATATTGCCACTAAACTAAAATCAAGATGTATATTTGCAACACATTATCATGAGCTTAATGTTATGCCTGATAAATTTCCGCAGATAAAGAATTACAGAATTACTGTTTCAGAGGAAAACGGAACTATTAACTTCCTGAGGAAAATTGTTCCGGGAAGTGCAAGCAGAAGTTATGGTATTCATGTTGCCAAAATGGCTGGGCTGCCAAATTCGGTGATTGCGCGTTCTGAGGAGCTTATGCAAAAAATGCAGAAAGATTTTTCTAAAAATCTGGCTTCAGGTAGAAGGCAACAAAGCAATTCGGAAGATATTCCTCAGCTTAACTTATTTTTAGAATAGTTAATATGCTCTTTACAACCTGATAAATTTCGTATAAAATATGGGGGAGGGCATTATTAAAAATGAACAATTATGAAAATTTTGACAGTATGGAAACAAATTTTCGTAAATCCGCACTAATTCAGGAGCGGGTAAATTTGGTGTCCTCTCATATGTATAAACAGTTTTTGGACTACAGCCATGCAACTGTTAATACAAACAAAATATTTGCCGTTATGAGCGATAACCTGGGTGAAATCGTTGAAACGCTAAAGGATGGTTTTTCATCCCGCGGTGTTACAACGCAGAACATTTATATAGAAACAGATATCCAAAAATCGGTAACGGTTGTAAATATTTTGTGGCAAAAAATGAGTTTTACAACTCGTTGCAATTTCCAGCCGCAGGCTTTATACAGAGAAGTCGGTCCTCACCTTTTTTCAGGCAGAATTATTGCAATAAAAGGTAATTACAACGATATTATGAATGGTGTATCAAGTCATGAGGAAGAGATGGAAAGGCTTTTGGCAAACGAAATTGCCTCTTTGTATGTGCCGGCAGAAATTAACCAGAATGCCGTCATGAAAATAAAACATTTATCCGGCAGGGAATTTCTTTTAAATACTGTGGATGCGCCGAGGGAATTTCCGTTAAAGGTCGTAGAAACCGTTTGCGGCGGCGGTTTATATCACGTTGAGGGATCAATTAAAAGTTTCAACTTATAATTTGATTTTTAAAAAATTATAGTTAAACTATTATCAGAAAAGGTTATATTATGCGTATGTTAGAAAAATTAAGGGAATATGAAAGCCAGTATGTGTTCGTCAAATGGGCATTCGGCGGAGAGTACGGTAAGCTGTTGAGTGTAGGCGATGATTATATTGAGCTTGCAATTATTGATGTTGATACCATGGAATACAGGGAAACTCTGATGATTATGTCATCGTTGATTTTTGAAATTTCGCTGGGCGGAGCTGATATTGCGCGTATAGTTGCGGAAGTTTCGTCACGCATGAGTGTCAGAGAATAATTATTATTACATTTTCTTTAGAAATCCCGCTTGTTCCTTGTAAATATTTCTTGTGTTAGTTATAATCGCCCTGTTATTTGTTAAATAAATAAGGGGAATTTTAAACATGATTACATTAAATTACAAAAATGCCGATGCAAATATTATCGGTAAAGCAAACGGGTTGGATATTGAAAGTGCGTTTTTATCATATTCAAGTCAAATTTCAGACATTATTTCAAATATTTATTCACGCAAAGATGAAGCAGGACAATGGCTGAAATGGATGAATTTGGGTTATGACAGCGAACTTTACAGCTCAATTAAGTCATTTGCAAATTCTGTTAAAGGTAAGTTTGAAAATATTTTGGTTTTGGGTATCGGAGGCTCTGCTTTGGGTGGAATTGCCGTAACTGAAGCACTTTTAAAACCTTATTGGAATTTGTTATCATCAGAAAAAAGAAACGGTTATCCAAGAATTTTCTTCCTGGATAATATTGATCCTGATACTATTAACGGCATGCTTGATATGCTTGATTTGAGAAAAACTTTGGTCAATGTAATAACAAAATCAGGCTCAACTGCTGAAACAATGTCTCAATTTATGATTTTGAAAGACAGGCTTGAAAAGGCTGTTGGCTCTGATTACAAATCTCATATAGTCGCAACAACTGATAAAAAATCCGGTATTTTAAGACAAATTTCAGATAGCGAAAATTATACAACATTTGTTGTTCCGGATGATGTAGGCGGTAGATTTTCGGTATTTTCAGCGGTTGGTCTTTTACCGTTTGCGCTTTTGAGTATAGATATTGATTCTATTGCTCAAGGTATTCGTGATATGGATAAATCACTTCAGTCTAAAGATATTCATTCAAATATTGCTGCTCAAAATGCTTTAATTCACTATTTAATGGATAAAGAATACGGCAAAAATCTTTCTGTTATGATGCCATATTCAAGCAGATTGAAATTCGTTTCCGATTGGTATGTTCAATTGTGGGCTGAATCTTTAGGCAAAAACAAAGACAGAAACGGAAACGATGTTAACGTAGGTCCTACACCGATTAAGGCGCTTGGTGTAACTGATCAGCATTCACAAATTCAGCTTTATAATGAAGGTCCGAACGATAAGGTGATTACGTTCATCAGAGTTAAGAATTTTGATACAACGCTTGAGATACCTCATTCATTCTCGGATACAGGTATCGGATATCTCGGCGGTAAAACAATGAACAGTTTATTGAATGCGGAAGCCGATTCAACACGTGTTGCGTTGTCTGATTATTCTAGACCGACAATTACAATAACTTTAGATAAAGTTGATGCCTATAACGTTGCACAGTTACTTTATATGTTAGAAGTTCAGACTGCAATCGCAGGTGAGCTATATAACATCAATGCTTTCAACCAGCCGGGTGTTGAACAGGCTAAAAATTACACTTATGCATTGATGGGCAGAGCCGGTTATGAAGAATCTGCAAAATCACTTCAAGCCAAAATGGCAGCGGTATAAGTTTGTTTACAAATTATATATAAAAAGAGGCGGATGAAAATCCGCCTTTTTAACACTTGATATTTATACTAATTATCATTAATATAAAACCATGAGATATTTTCTGTCAGTTATATTTATTTTTATGGCAATATTCTGCTTTGGAGTTAATTATGCCTGTGCTGAAACCTTAAAAGCGGGAATTGAGATGGATAATTATGTTCCTGAAACGTTTTATGGTACCTGGAGAGTTGCGGCAAAACTTGTAAGAACGGATTCTCATAAATTATTTAAGGATTCAACTATTGATTTGTGGAACATTTCTAAATCGGATAACGTCATAACTTTAGAAAATCCTTCTACAAAAGCTTCGGCATCTATTACAGTAACAAAAGCGGATAATAAGGCGGTTACTTTTGAAAAAGTTACTGGTAATGATACCAAGAAATTGTATGACAGGGTAGAATTAAGTATGAGGAATAACAGTTTTGACGGAGTTAATTATATTACGGTTAAAACATTTTCTTCAGACGGTAAAAATGTAATAAAGGTTGAAACTGCAAAATATTCACTATACGGTGAAAAAATTTCAGGTTTTAATGCTATAACAGGAGAGTAAAGGATGGATAAAACATTTGATACAATAATTTTAGGCGGTGGACCTGCCGGAATGTCTGCTGCAATATATTCGGCAAGAGGCTTGTGTGAAACCGCTATTGTTGATACCTGTACATTGGGCGGTCAGCCGTCTAATTATATGGAAATTGATAATTACCCCGGAATGATGAAACTGGGCGGATTCGATTTGGCGGAAAAATTTGAAAAACATATGGATATGTACAAGGTTTCCAAGTTTCTTATGCAGGAAATTGAATATATTGATTTGAGGTCAGAAATTAAGGTTGTAAAGACAAAAGAACACACATTAAGCGCCAAAACTTTGATAATTGCAACCGGTGCAAGGCCAATACATCTTAATGTTGAAGGTGAAGAAAAATTTGCGGGGCGCGGTGTCAGTTATTGTGCGGTTTGTGATGGCGGATTTTTCAAAGATAAGGTTGCGGCTGTTGTCGGCGGCGGAAATTCGGCACTTGAAGAAGCGATGTATTTAACAAAATTTGCTAAAAAAATATATCTTATTCACCGCAGAGATGAATTCAGAGCGGATAAGGTAATTCAGGAACGGCTTAAAAGCAATGATAAAATTGAGGTTATTTACAATTCAACAGTGGAAAAAATTCAGGGTGATGAAGTTGTTAAATCCATTATTCTGAAAAATGTTAAAACGGGTGAAAATTCACTGCTTGAGGTTGACGGCGTGTTCCCTTATATTGGTATTCATCCGAATTCTGAATTATTTTCAGGACAATTGGAACAGGATGCAAAAGGTTTTATCATGACTGATAATACCATGAACACATCAGTACCCGGAGTTTTTGCTGTTGGGGATGTGAGAAATACTCCACTAAGACAAGTCATAACAGCAGTTTCGGATGGAGCCGTTGCGGCGGTATATGCGGGTAAATATATGGAGGCGGCTGTTGTTAAACAAAATGTTTAACTTTTCTTTCTGAGAACTATTTCGTAATTCAGAATTTCTGCAATTTCTTCAAGCTCGGCAACCCTTATAGTATTTCTTGCAAATTTATTATGCAGATTTCTTACGCCGTCATTTTTACCGAAAATCTGGTTGATGGTGTATTTCAGCAAAGTGAAGTTAAAACCCTCTTTTTTGAGAAGATTTTTAATCTGCTTATAAAGTTCATCAGAATGTATTATTATTTCTTCCGATTTTTCGCTCATAGACGTAAACTATCATATTTTCTCTGTTTTGTCAATAAAATCCACTTATAAGTGAATTAGTATATGTTATTAACATGTTTGCATATCAACTGTTTTCTATATAATATATTACTTATATGATTATAGCGCTGGTAAATCATGGATGTCCCAAAAATTTAGTTGACTTTGAATGGATGATGACTGCTATTTCGCAGGCAGGTTTTGATGTTACTTTGGACGTTGATTCAGCAGAAATAGTCATAGTTAATACCTGTGCATTCATTCATGATGCCGAAAAAGAATCGGTAAAATCAATTTTGGAGATATTGCAATCGGGAAAAAAGGTTATAGTTACTGGTTGTTTGGCTCAAAAATACAGAGATGAACTCAAAGAATCTATTCCCGAATTGTCTGCAATGGTCGGAGTTTCGGAGTTTAACACTATAGTTGACGTTGTAAAAAGAGTTATTAATTCCGATGGCGGTGAATTTAAAGTCAGCAATAAACCTTGTTTTAAATTCCCTAAAGTAAAGAACAGATTTATTACAACTGTAGGTGCAAGTGCTTATCTGAAAATTGCAGACGGGTGTAACTGTTCATGCGGATATTGTATTATTCCTAAGTTACGAGGAAAGCAAGTTTCACGCTCAGTTGAAGATATTTTGGAAGAGGCAAAATATTTGGTTTCGCTTGGAATCGTGGAGATTATTCTGATAGCACAGGATACAACCGCCTATGGAATAGATAACTATAAAAAACTTATGCTGCCTGAGTTATTGCGTGAATTAAATAAAATAGACGGTTTGCGCTGGATTAGAGTGATGTATGCTTATCCGACAGGAGTAACCGAAGATTTGCTTAAAGCTTTTAGTGAGTGTGATAAGGTTGTAAAATACCTTGATTTACCTCTGCAACACTATGACAAAACAGTTTTGGAATCTATGAGGCGTCCTGCCTTTGATTATGTTGATCTTATTTATAAAATCAGAAAATTCGTAAAGGGTATCAGGATAAGAACAACCTTTATTGTCGGTTATCCGGGGGAAACTGATGAACAATTTGAAAGTCTGAAAAATTTTGTTGATAAAATTAAATTTGACAGAATGGGAGTTTTTAAATTTTGCAGAGAAAAAGGGACATATGCGTATTCTCTTAAAGATCAAATACCGGCAAAAGTTAAGAATATAAGGTATAAAGAGCTGATGGCATTACAAAAAAATGTTTCGGAAAAAGTGTTTAAATCATACATTGGCGACACTATAAAGTGTATTGTTGAAGCTATATGTGATGATGGTACAATAATTTTGCGTTCGGAATATGATGCTCCGGAAATTGACGGGAACGTATATTCCAATTACAATAAAGGAACAGGTCATGATGTTGTTCCGGGAGATATAGTTAATGTAAGAATCACCGGAGCAGATGAGTATGATCTGCAAGGTGTTATCACGGAGATATTATAAGCATGGAAGATATTAAAACTTTAGATAGTGAAAAAGAATACTATGAACTGAAAGAAATTTTTAAAGATGTGTTCAGATATGCGCCGTCAAAGGCTTTTGGTACACTTGGAAATGCGTTAATAGTTCCTGTTTACACATGCATTTTGACTACTGAAGAATACGGGCTTTATTCATTGTCTATAGCGCTTTTATCATTTTTATGTATCATTTTTTCCGACTGGATCGGGCTTTCGGGTTTGAGATTTTTTAAGAAAAATCAAATGATGCAAAACCTGACAAAATATCTTTCTACACTGATGTTCATGCTGACTGTAAATCTGATTACGATGTTTGTTATGGTATCAGTTTTCCATGAACATATTGAGGCATTTTTCAAAATACCATTATATATAATAGCTTCAATTTTGCTTTTGATTATTCCTGTTGCTGTAAGAGCATTGTTATTCCAGTTGCTTCGTGCACAGTTAAAATCGTGGGCATACACATTCTCAACTATTTTAAATCAGATATTGACTATTGTTTTATCTGTAATTTTCGTAAAAGTTTACCATCTGGGGGCGTTGTCCATGCTCCTTGGTATGGCGGTTTCAATAACCCTTACGGATGTGATTCTCTTGTTCCAGAGCGGGGTACTTAAAAAACTTGATTTATTTAGTAAGATTGAATTTAAATTTATATTGCCAATTATGAAGTATGGGGTGCCTATTGCTGCGACTTCACTTGCGGCATGGACAATTAATCAGAGCAACAAATTTATTATGAACAATATTAACGGTTTCAATGAAGTTGGCATGGTCGGTGTTGCTTACGGTTTGACGTTACCTATTTTGATGACGATATTTTCAACCATTACAGTTGCCGCAATTCCGCGCATATATAATTTGTATGAGGAAAAATATGATGTAACTCACGTTATTTCAATGTTTATAGGTTATTATACACTCATAGCATTGCCTTTAGTTATGACTATGGCAATATATTCGCAGGATTATATTCACGTATTTTCGGCAAATTCTAATTTCTATTCTGCGTTTAAAATAATTCCTTATTTTGCCTTTGGTACATTCTTTTTGTCCATGACTGACTACACTACATTGCAGTACCATTTGGCCGATAAAACGCACCTTGACTTTATATTGAAACTGATTTCGGGTATAGTATGTATAGTATTAAATATAGTTCTGATACCTAAATGTTCACTCATTGGTGTCGGCGTTGCTACTCTTGTTGCAAATCTATTATATTTGCTTTCAAGTTTTGTGATCGTGATTCCGGGATTACGTCTTCATTACGAAAAAAGTATAATGAATAAAATATTAATATCTCTTGTGCCTTTTGTGGCGTGTATTTTAGTTTTTAAATATGTTGATGTCCCTGCGTGGTTTAGACTTATAGCCGCTCCGACACTGTTTTACGTTTCATATTGGTACTTATCGGCAAGAAAAAATATAAGCCGTTAATTTGATATGTTAATTTTTGTAAAATTTTTAATTTTTTACAATAAATTTTGGCAAAAATAGGTTTTCAGATAACTTTATTAAAATATATGCACGTATATTCTCATGCTTAGTTTGTGAAGAAATTTTAAAAAACATATTATTCAGTAGAATATCGAGCGATTAGATGATAGTATTATGGAAAATAATTATAACGGGAAAGGACGCTACTTATGAAAAACTTAAGGAAGGCTGAAAATGTCAGAAAGCTCTTATCAGCAACAGTGGTTTCTACATTTTTAATGCAGCAGATTATGGTTGTTCCTGCGTTAGCATCAAACATTACAGGTGTTAGCGGAACAACATCAGGAGGAGTTACTACTTACAACATTACCCCAACAGGTGGCAATACTAACGGTAATTTCGGTTTCAGAAACTATAACACCGCTAACGGATACGGTAATTTTGACTTATCTTCAGGCGATGTTGCAAACTTCATCATGAAGTACCAAGGTCAACCGATTGATAAATTTGTAAACATCGTAGGTAACCAGGTAAAACTGAACGGTATTGTAAACACAATTACTGCTAAGGGCGGTTCATTTACACCTGGTCAATTGATGTTCGTTTCACCGAACGGTATCGTGGTCGGTTCAAGCGGCGTTTTGAATGTAGGTTCTTTCACAGGTATTTCTGCAACTCCTGCTGCAATGCAGAACTTCACAAATGCTATCGGACAAAACAGTGTTGATTTCAACGCTGCAGTATCTGAATTGTACAACCATCCTTCCGGCGATGTTGTTGTTAAAGGTAAAATTTTGGCAAGAGATGCTATTGAATTGTACGGTACAAACGTAAATATCAACGGTGGCCAAATGCTTGCAGGTGTTAACGGCGGTTCAATGAACCAGGTGTTCACTGATGCAGCATCTTTCAACAGCTTATTCTCATCAATGGTTAACACCGAAGGTTTAACCGCTGCAAACAATGCTACTTTCCGTAATAATTCTGGCAGAATTGATATCGTTGCTGAAGGCGGCGGTAAAGTTACTGTCAATAATGGTGCTAAACTTATTAACGCTGCATTGCATGACGGTAGCTCCAATGCAACAAACGGTATTCATATTTCTTCAGACGGCGGTGTAAACATCTTGTCTTCTTCAGGCAACGGTGTTGACATCATCAACAATGGTAACGATATTTCAATTATTAATAATGTAAAACCTGGTGTATCCGGTGATTCTTCTCTTAAAATCATTGGTACAGCAGCTAACGAAATCAATATCGTAAACAGAGGAAACAAAACTGATATTATCAATAGCAGCGATGCATCAGGAGTCCCTTCAGCAAGTAATTTAACAATTTCTAATACAAACTTTATCGGTGGTTATGATAACAATAACGCTACTGTTTTAAGAAACCACGATTTAAAAATAGAAAATTCTACATCTGCTCCAAATTCAAGTATGTCAGTTTCAGCAGATGTTTTAAATACTCACAACATTAATATGACAAACTCTGCAGCCGGTTCTATGACTGTTAAAACTGAAACAGGATGGCAGAATGGTAACAATATTACAATTCAAAATTCTGCAGGTAACGGTGATTTATATGTTCACGCTGGTGGCGGAACCGGTAATACAGGTATTCAGAACGGCGGTAACTTCACCGTTAAAAACTACAGTACAGCTGATATGACAGTTAAAGGAAAGGTTATTAATAGCGGTAACTTCTCACTTTACAATTCAAGCAATGGTGATGACCTTATTCTTGATAAAGTTCGTTTCGTTAACAATGGCACAATGTCAATTGTTAATGACGGCGCTGGCGATCTGAATGTATTTGTTAATAACAATAATGCAAACAGCTCTGATGTTCCTGCAAGTGACAGAGTTATTGATAACAACGGTGTATTGACAATTACAAACAATACCGCAGGTGATTTAAACTTACAGGGTAAAATTGTAGGTCATAACAATGTAACAATTAAAAATAATGCAACTACAGGCACTATGAACATCGGAACAGACGATATGAGTTCTAATATGTTCATTTATGGTGAAGGTCAATTAACCAATAAAGGTAACGGCGGTATGAATATGACAGCCGGCAGTACCATTACAAGTTATGATAAATTGACTTTGGATAACAGAGCAGGAAATATGACTCTTGCCGGTACAATTAACAACAATGCTGCTAACAAACTTACAACAATTCAAAATAGCGGAGCAATTCAGAATGTCGGTGGCGTTATTAACACTGTAAGTGATCTATTAGTTAAGAATACCGGTTCAGGTATGATGAACGTTACAGGTAAATTAACTTCCGGTGATGATATCACTGTTACAAATTCAGGAAAGACCGGTAATGTTGGTATCTTATTTGCAGAATCTTCAAAACTTACTGCAGGTAACTTTAATGCTAACACAGGTAATGTAAGCGTAACAAACACCGCAAATAAGGGCGATGTTCTTGTTCAAGGTGTTATTAAAGCCGCAAATGATGTTACAATAAATTCAAATAACGGTGGCGATATAATTATCGGTTCTAATGCAAAAGCATCAACACCTCCTCCTGCAACTCCTGATACTGATACATACATCAATGCAGGTCATGATGTTGTTTTATCAACTGTAAACGCTGATATTTTAAATGCAGGTGTTAACAAAACATTAATCAAAGCAGGTAATAATTTCACAGCTACAGCACAAAACGGTAAAATCGGTCAGAACGATAAATATTGTTTCGGCGGAATTTGTGTTGGTGTTGAACAAGGTACTGCGCGTGACTTAACTAAATCAATTAACGTTGAAGTTAACGGTTTGGTAACTGCTGAAACAACAGCCAATAACGGTCAAAACAACCTTATCAATATCGCAAGTAAAACTAAAGATTTGAAATTAGACCATGTTCACGCAGCAGGCGATGTACTTCTTCTTGCAGGTGAAACTTCTTCAACAAGTGCTTCAATCCTTAACGGAAGAGCTGATGATGCTGTTGCAAACGTGAAAGGTAACAGAATTTCTTTGATAGCAAGTAAAGATATCGGTTCTGCAAGCAAGGCTTTAACTTTTGATCAAGGTACATATTACAATATGAACCAGAACCTCTTCCACGATAATTTGGATGGTGCAAATGGTCTTTCAAGCCAGCCAGGTATGGATGTATTGGCTATTAAAAACATTTATATCAAAGGATTCTCTGATAACTATGATACAAATGTGTGCACAATGATTTCAAGAGAAGGCAATATCAATGCTGAATTCTCAGGCAATACTTATATCAATGAAATTGACGCAGCAGGTAACATTAATCTTGTAACTCGCGGTCGTGAATTTATGGTTAACAAATTAGGAAGTGTACCTTCAACTCCTTATGATTGGTATGGTCCGAACGATAAAATCGCTCCTAATAACGTAACTGTTAAAGCTCTTGACATCAATGACAGAACAAGAATCGGTAATCATGTTAACTTAAACGGTTATGATGGTTATGCTGATTCAGTTGCGGTTATTAAAAACGGTAAAATTAATGGCACATTAAACGTTGTAGCAGATAATGTTTATGCAAACGGCGTACACGCAAGCTTAGGCAAAGACGGTTTCTATAAAGAAGAAGATACAACATTTAATACTCAACCTTTCACAAAACCAAACGGTTCATTCAATATTAATGACTTGATTGCAAGTCCTGTAAGACCAAACGATGTTCAACCGGTTGATGATATTCACGAAAGAAACTATTATAATAATGCAGGTAACGACGGTACCAACGGATACTGGGGTGGCGATGGTTACTTCGGTGAAGATGGAAACGGTAACCCTATTATCTCTCATGTAGATAATGAAGGTGACATAATCGTTGATCATACTCCATTAGCAATTGAAGAGCCATATCCAACAGAACCACCAACGGCTCCTCCAACAGTTCCACCAACGGAACCTCCAACAGTTCCTCCAACGGAACCTCCAACGGAACCTCCAACGGAACCTCCGACGGAACCTCCAACGGAACCTCCGACGGAACCTCCAACGGAACCTCCGACGGATCCTCCAACAGATCCTCCAACGGAACCACCGACGGAACCTCCAACGGATCCTCCAACAGATCCTCCAACAGATCCTCCGACGGACCCACCAACGGACCCACCAACGGAACCTCCAACGGAACCTCCGACGGAACCTCCGACGGACCCACCAACGGACCCACCAACGGAACCTCCAACGGAACCTCCAACGGAACCTCCGACGGAACCTCCAACGGAACCTCCAACGGAACCTCCAACGGAACCTCCAACGGAACC
>JAGCBH010000062.1 GCA_017652265.1 bacterium | reverse complement strand
TAAAAAAATGGCGGACAGCGGAAATGCCATATACATGTCCGCACGGTCGTCCGATAAGCAAATTTTTTGCACATAAAGAAATTGCGAAGTTTTTTGAAAGGAATAATTAACATTAAGTATTGTTACAAAATCAAGATTTTTCGCTCTAAAAATAGCAAAAAAATTAGAAAAAAATACTTAGAATATATATGGTAATGTGTGTAAATGGTGTGAATAGAATTAGTGAATTGAGTCAGGTTCCGAACAGTCTGCCTTCGGTTTCGTCTGTTCAAAATCCTCAAACTCAGGCAAGAAAACAGCTTGACATTGTTCCTTTTAGAGCTACAGATAAGGCAATTGTTAATGTTAGGACGAATTTATCAACTGACGATGAAATAAATAAATATAATGAAATAAACATGATGGTCGGTAAAAAACACCAAAAATTATTAAGACAGATGCTTAAAAGCGGAGTTCTGCTGAACAATGCATCAGATAACCAAACTTCCGTCCTTGACAACCTTTATTCAATCATGAAAACGCCGCGTGCCGAAGGTCTGGAAAATAAGAATATTCTTGAAAGTACAATATTAACTATTGGTTATCCGTTTTCTGTTAATCAAAAATTAGGGGATATACCTAATTCTTACAAGGCAAAGTTTATAAATGCGGTAATGAATGACAAAACGCTTGATGTGAACAGTTTTAAAGACGCAAGTGCAAAAATTGAAGATCTTCATTCAAGCACCTGTCCTGTTGCCTGTATTGAATTCAGTCTTGCAAGCAAACAGCCGGCAGAATTTGCTAGAATGGTTAATGATTTGACTTCACCGCAGCTTCAGACTGAAAAAGTGATTAATCTGAAGAATTTATGCAAAGATTTGAATGATGCAAAATGGCTTTTGGATGCGTTTAAAGTTCCTTATGAGCTTTTGGAAAACGATAAAGCAAGACTAACCCTCAAACCTGATAAAGACGTTCTTTTGAGGGCATCAATGCAGACAAAATACCAAGATGGCCTGGAACGTAATGCTATGGACGTCATTGTGCAGTCCACCTTTATGAATGTTGCAACTCAGCAAACTTATAATTCCGTAGTTGATGAAAGAGGCGGCGAATTTTCAAGCGATTCCACAGGGCTTATAGAATTTGAAAAAACTTTTATTGAATCTGTTGTTCAGGATAAAAGCACTACTTCAATGATTTACCAAAAGATTGAAAATATGCAGTTAAAAGGTTATGAATGCGATTTCAAAACAGCTGAGCAGCAAATCATTGATACATTGAAACGTAATCAAAACGTTATCATTGGCATAACATATTTTGAAAATGACAGCCCAAATCCTGATAAATCCGTTCCGCCAAACACTATTGTCGGCGGCCATGAAATAACCGTTGTAGGTTATCGTGTTGCAAAAAATGGTGAAACAGTATTTATTTGCCAGGATTCAGATGACAATGTAAATATGCCTGTTATGTATCCGGCAAGCTGGTTGTTGCCAAGATTACACCACGCAGGGTTACCTGATGACATTGCGGAGCGTACTATGCCGCCGGAAGAAAAAACTCAGGAGAGTGTGTAAAATTTTCCCTATACAAAAGAAAAAAGCCGTGTATAACGGCTAAATCATCTGGTAAAAGGTTAGTGTGTAGGAGAAAATAAAGAAAAAGAAAATGGTTTATATTAGTAATATACCCACCTTTAGTATATAAATAACATATACAATAGATATATTTTACATTTATTTACAAAAATATCTTCAAAAGCCCTGATTATGGGTAAATATTTTTCGTGGCTATGCAAAAATATTAAGCATCAAGATCTAAGTTATTTTCATCCGGCAAATTATTATGTTCGGATGCTTTGATGTTCTGTTCAGGTTTTTTAAATCCTAATAATTCCATTGCAGGGTGTACAACCATATGGCTGACCTGAGGAGAAACAATTGCCAAACCGACCACACATCCGACTATGTTACCTAACTCAATAGCACCTTTTACAATACTGTGTTTTTCGGGTTTATCTTGGGTTTTCAGAATATTTTTCAGATTTTCGGATAGTTTTCTGTATCTTTTAGCGTGTTTATCAATTTCTGTAATTCTGTCTGCCTTGCTCATTTTTGCAAGTTTCTGGTATGTAAGATATTCTTTTGCATTTTTGAATAGTCCGAATGCCGCTTTTTCGTCTTTAAAACATTTTTTAGCCAGAGCGAAAGCACCGTTTTTAAATACCGGTATTACAAGAGCCATATACACACCAAGACATGTTATTTGATAAAGAAACTCTTTTGTTGCGGCATAATGTTTAGTCTGCTTGTCAAGTTTTTTATCGGCTAAGATAAATGACGGTCTGCCTACAGCCTTCATTGTGGTTTCCAGTGTAACGGCGGACGTTGTGCTTTGTGCAATATTTGCAAGCCCCGGATTAGTTAAGAAGTTAGCAATCATACCTACCATGCTGCACCTACTTTCGCCATTTCAGGTTTAACCTGAGCATAACCTTTTGTTACAACCTGATGATATTGTTTCACATCATCAGGCTTTTTAAGGCTGCTGTCAGTTATCGCAACAACCTCCGGAACCTCGTGTTCTTTAATGTCTAATTTTTGTTCCTGCACAGGCTTGTTTTGAACCTTTTTAGAAAATGGTTTTGTAACTATTGAAGCCAGTGCCGGTATAACAAACAAAGCAGCTACGCAAACTCCGATAAAGTTTGCGTTGTGTTTTGCAACTTCCAATTTCTCCGGACTTAAACCTTTTAATTTCCCCGCAACTACTTCTGCTAATTTACCGACTCCTATGTATGTCGGAATAGCTACAACTTCGGTTAAACCCTCACGAATAGCTGCATATTTTTTAGTTTCTTTTTCTTCGTGCTTATCTGCCATTGTGAATATCGGTCGAAAAATACCTTTTGCGGTAGCAATTGCAACAACAGCATAGGTTGCTTTGTTGCTTTCACCCAATTTTTCACATAAATTTTTTATAAACGAAGCCTTCATATTCCTTTTAAAACCAAACAAAATTATTTTTGCTATTATATTAATCTTTTGTTACAATTAATTTATGAACTTTTTTATTCCAAAATCGTTCCTATAATATAGAGGTTATTACAATGGAAGATAAATGTCAAAAATTTGAAGGCTTGTTTGTATTTTCTGATGAGGAAACTCTGAAAAAACATATAGAGGAGTGTCCGGAATGTGCTGCAGAAGCGAAAAAAATGGAAAAAGTTTCGGAATTATTACAGGAAGTAAAACCGTACTTTGTTGAAAAAAGAAAACACTATGCGACATTAAAAATCGCATGTGCAATATCTTTTATTCTTCTTGCGGGAACGATTATCGGCGTAACGGGTTTTAATCAGGATGTCAGCGATATGATAAAATACGGTACGGAACTTGAGGCGGGTGATCTGGGCTTACCTGTTGATGATTACGGATTTTTACTGGTAGAATGATGGATTTTAATAAATTAGTTAAAGAAAACGGTCAAAACATAAAAAATATAATAAAACTTGTTACCAAATCCGAAAATGAAGATTTGGAGCAGGAAGTATATCTGCGTGTTTTGAAAAATTCTGACAAATACCAAGAAAAAGGTTCATTAAAAGGCTGGATTTCTACAATAACCAAAAATATATCTAAAGACTATCTTAAATCTTCAAATTACAAAGTGAGTTCCACTGCAGTATCACAGGACGATGAAGAAACGTACTTACAAATTCCTGATGAAAAAGTAACTCCGGAGTTACATGTCATAAAAAATGAACGTAAAGAAAGAATTATTGAAGCGGTAAACAATTTAAAACCAAAATTCAAAGAGGTTGTTCTTATGTGCGAAATGTACGGATATTCATATGAAGAATGTGCAAAAAAAATACAT
Organism: bacterium; assembly: GCA_017652265.1. Lineage (GTDB taxonomy): Bacteria > Cyanobacteriota > Vampirovibrionia > Gastranaerophilales > Gastranaerophilaceae > Gastranaerophilus. The sequence continues at coordinate 8,657 of JAGCBH010000062.1, read as the reverse complement.
TGTCCTGTCGGCACGGTAAAATCCAGATTATACAATGCTAAAAAAGAACTGGCAGAAGTGCTTAAGGATTTAATGTAAGAAAGGAGCATTATGAAAACAAGCATTTTAAAAAATTTTAATATTGCAATTATTACTTTCCTTACAAGTTTTGTTGTTACGGGCATGACTTATGCGGAGCCTGATTTTTCCCGTCCTATGCCGGAAGAAGTTATGCAGTCGCGCCCTCAAATGCAGGGAGTTCGGCCTGCAGGGCAGATGCACAAGCATCCGTCACCTGAAGAATTTGAACGCAGACTTAATCTGACGGAAGAACAAAAAACTTTTGCCAAAGAACAAAGGGAAAGAAGTATTGAAAAAATTAAACCGATTTTGGATGAAATAAGCACCAAAAAGGCACAGATTGATAAAATCAGGAATAATGAAAATTCTTCCGCAGATGTTCTGAAACTTGAAAATGAGATTAAAGGATTGCGTAAACAGGCGCATGAGATTCGCAAAGAAAATTTTAAAGCCTTTGAAGCAACATTATCGGAAAGTCAGCGCAAAGAGCTTGATATAATGAAAAATGAAGGACGCAAGGAATTTGAAAAGATGCACAAATTAGATAGAATGAACAAATCGGTTAAACATAATTGACAAATTTTTTCTTTTGTGTTAAATTTGAATTCGGGTAAATGTATATTTATAAGTCTTGTCTAACGACGAGACTTTCTTTTTGCCTTTTCCGCAAAAAACTCAATTATGAAATACTAAGTTATGTTAAGCTTATATTTTTATACATGGCAATTTCCTAATAAAAAAATACTTTATATAGGTAAGTTAGGTTAGGTTTATTTTTATTTGGAAAGGTATAGGTTAGTTATGGGCGGACAAACAGCAATAGACAGTACTTCTATGTATCAAGATTCTATGTATAGGAACCCTATGTATCAGAATGGATACATGTTTTCGTCAAATGCTCTGGAACAGGATATTTATGGCAGACTGTTATCATATTCCATGCATAACGGACAAATGCCGTTGTCATTCGGTTCTGGTAACGGTAATGGTAATGGAGCACTACAAAATCCACAAGCATCAAACGGCGGCGGAATAAGTCCTATATGGCCGGCAATCGGTGTAGGCGGTGCGACTTACTTAGCAGGTACTCAATTAGATTTTATTAAACCTGTTGATGCTAACGGTAAAGTTACGGAACAATATCTTAGCCATTTTTCAGGTGAGTATGCAGCTATGAGAAATGGTGAAGCAATTCAAAATTTTTATAACAATCTGGGTAAAGATGTTAAAGTTACGCCGGAAAATTTTAAAGGCTTAATGACTGATATAGAAAAACTTGGACTTGAAAAAGATCCTGCAAAAATCACTGAGGCAGCTAAAAATAATCCATTGTTAAAATCCGTTTTGGAAAAGCACGGAATAGTTGATGAAAGTGGTGTATTAAGAACCGGAAAATCCTTAAAGGATGTACGTAATGTATTTACCGATTTAAAAATTAGCAGTAATGATATTTTGTCGAAATATAATTATACAATGCAAAGTGAAATGGCTACCAGATTTAAAGGTTTAAATGAACTATGGAGCAAATGTACTACTCGTGAGGCTAAAATAGCATTCTTAAAGGAAAATGCAGGGGTGTTGGGTATTGATAAGCAATTTCTCTCATCATTGCATTTTCAACCGGAAGGTATTACGGATTATGGTTTAGATTTTATATATAAGAACCATTGTGTTGAAGCTCGCGGAAAATTGTTGAATGAAACTTTAAATGCAACAAGAACAAAAATGGCAGGTATAGCTGAAACCTGGACAAAGGGTGAAGGCAAATTTTTCAGCAGAGGTGCTTTTGAAGGTTTGTCTAAAGAAGCCGGTAATGCAGCTAAAAACGGACTGAAACTACTCAGAAAATCAAAAGTTAAATGGGTTGCTGCAGCTGCTGCAATAGGTACATGGTTATACTGTAAATTTTGCTGATAAAACGGTTATATAACAAAGAATTGAAAAGCGGTGCGAATTTCGTGCCGCTTTAAGTTTTAATATCCGTAATGTTCGTGTGCACGCAGGTATTCTTTGATAGCAATAAGAGATGATTGTACAAGTCTTGTTACACGGGAAGATGACAGACCGATTTGGGTTGCAATATCTTTTACCTGCATGTTTCTGTAAAATCTGTATTCAACTACCGTTCTGGCTTTTGGCGGAAGGTTTGCTATAGCCTCTTTAATTGATTTTGCAAGTTCTGAAAGTTCTGCGTTTTCATCAGGGGTAGCATGTTCATCTTTTATAAAATCAAAAGGTGAATCGTTGTCGCTTGCGGCAGCGGCCAGTCCGTCAATGGAAAGAACGGTTTCGTAGATGGATTCCCTGATTTTGAGTTTTTGTTGTTCAGGGTTTGATTCATCAAACATTTCTTCATCTTCTTCGGCTTCTTCTTGGTGTTTGAGTGAATACCATTTATATCTTATTCTTAATTCGTTTCTTATTGCCCATCTTACGGCAGTTGCAACATAAGCGGCATTATATCTTTCTAACTGCTGAGGGGTTTTATCGTTTACTAAAACCTGCACAGCAATAATACCGATAGAGACAAGTTCTTCTCTGTCAAGCATGTGCGGAGGCACGCGGCGAAATTCTACGCTTGCCACTTTTTGCACAATATCTACATATTCTTGGAGTTTTTGTTTGTCGACGTTTATCATTTTCCCATAGTCATTCTATCATTTTGAAAAATAAATAACACCTTTATTTGGATGAGATTTTTTAAGATGGTCTGTTACCTTTCATTTTATAAACGAATAACAGAATTTCTGCAACTGCTTTATACAATTCGGGCGGAATCATCTGGTTCAGATCAACAATTTTGAATATTGCCCTTGCAACGGGAGCGTTTTCTATGACCGGAACACTATGTTCTTTTGCAATATCAATAATTTTTTTTGCAATAAGTTCGGTTCCTTTTGCAACAAGCATAGGAGAAGCCATTTCTTCCTGATTATATTTCAAAGCGCATGCTATATGCGTAGGGTTTGTTACAACAAAATCCGCATCAGGAACGGCATCCATCATGCCTTGCTGTAACATTTGCATACGGCGCTGTCTTAGTGCTGCTTTAACATTAGGATCACCTTCAGTGTTTTTATATTCGTCTTTTATTTCTTTAAAAGACATTTTTTGGTCTTTTAAGAATTTCCACTTTGTAACGCCGTAGTCAGCTGCCGAAATAACCAAAAACGCCAGGCAGGCTTTAAAAATGAATTCGGAAAGAAGTTTGCCGAACTCAATCATAACCGCGAAATTGTTATCAATTGCCGCAAGCATAAGAATACTTTCAATGTGGGCTTTATATACAGTCCAGCCTATATAGCCTAACAGCAAAACTTTTACAATGTTTTTAAACAATTCAAACAGTGTTTTTACGGATATGAGGTTTTTGAAATATTTTGACGGGTTTAATTTATCAAGCTTGGGAACAAGAGGGGCAGTTGCAAACAATGGTCCTACCTGAACAAAATCAGCAAGCGCAGCTACAAAAGCCGCTATAAAAAGGATCGGGCCGATAATTAATACGGCACATTTCAGAGTAACTGTCATTATGTAGGTCATTCCGATTTCGTCTATTCGGGCATGCGGAATTTGTTCATATAAAAGAGTGTAAAGCTGGACAATTTGGTGCCAGATAAAAGGTGCAAGACCAAAAATTACGGAAAAAAGCACTAAAAGTGAAATAGCCATTGAAAAATCTTTTGATTTAACAACCTGGCCTTCTTTGCGTGCCTGTTCCAGCTTTCGCGGTGTGGCGTCATATTGTTTGTCCTCGTCACCCATCTGAAAATTACCCTTTCTTATGGTATTTTATCATGAAAATTACTACCGTTACATTTCTTCACAGGTATTTAAAAGTTTTGTTATATGTTTTAGAATTTAATTATGAAAATATTAATTTCAAATGATGACGGGATTGCTGCAAACGGTATAAGGGCTTTAACAGAGGCTTTAGCGGAAAAACATGATGTTTATGTTGTTGCACCTGACAGGGAAAGAAGTGCGGCAGGGCATTCGTTAACTTTGCATACACCGTTGCGGGTTGATAAACTTGATGATAATACTTATAAAGCAAAATCGGCGTGGGTTACGACAGGAACTCCGGGAGATTGCGTTAAAATTGCAATTAACGCTATTTTAAAAAGAGATGAAATGCCGGATTTGATAATTTCGGGTATAAATCATGGGCCGAATTTAGGAACGGATATTTTATATTCAGGTACGGTGAGTTGTGCCATGGAGGGCGCAATGCTTGGTTTCCCAAGTATTGCTGTATCTTTAGCCAGTATGCAATGGGATTATGAAAACTTTAAATTTGCTTCCAAATTTATAGTGAATTTACTTGATAAAAAACTGAATGTCAAAGATTTTCCGCCAAGGACTATTTTAAATATAAATATTCCTTCGGTTGATGAAGATGATATTGCGGGAATTGCAATAACGGAAATGGGCGGAAAAGTTTTCACTAATGATTATGAAAAAAGGATTGATCCGCGAGGAAAGGTTTACTATTGGATGGCAGGCGAACTGACAACTGAGTCTGCGGATGCTAACACCGATATTTCGGCAATCAGAAACAATAAAATTTCTATAACACCGGTCACTTACGACATGACACATTTTGCTATGATGGATGAATTGGAAGAATTGCTTTGTGTGGATGGCGGTTGTAACTGGTTTCAGGGGTAAAAATGGTTAAAATGAAATCTAAAACAAAATGGGTTTGTCAGGAATGCGGTTATGAAAGCGCAGGGTATTTGGGCAAATGTCCGGCATGCGGGGAGTGGGGTTCGTTTAGTGAGGAAGTTACGGAGTACGGATCTGATGTAAAAAATTCCTGTATGCCCGAATTTATCAATGAAGATAAACCCTTGTCTCTTAATGAGATTTCGCTTGGTGAAGAAATCAGAATATCTTCAAACATTTCGGAATTGGACAGAGTTCTTGGCGGCGGTTTTGTTAAAGGTTCTCTTACGCTTTTGGCGGGTGATCCCGGGATAGGTAAATCAACACTTTTACTTCAGGCGGCAGGTCAGTTATGCTCTCAGGATAAAAAAGTTCTTTATATTTCAGCTGAAGAAAGTGCAAATCAACTGAAACTCAGGGCGCAAAGGCTGGGTGTAAATTCGGATAAACTCTATATTTATCCGCAGACTCTTATGGATAAAATTAAGTCTGAAATAGAAGAAGTTAAGCCTGATTTTGTGTTATTAGACAGTATTCAGGCGGTATGGAGCCAAAATGCGGCAGGAACTATCGGAAGCATTACTCAAATCAGAGATTGCTGTTCAGCGCTTATGCATTTGTCCAAATCAAAGGAAATTACCATTGTTGTAGTCGGTCATGTTACAAAAGACGGAAACATTGCAGGCCCAAAAGTACTTGAACATATGGTTGATACTGTTTTGCAGTTTGAGGGTGACAGGTATAAATCATACAGAATTCTCCGTGCCATAAAAAATCGTTTCGGAAGTACATCTGAAATCGGTATTTTTGAAATGCTAAACGGCGGTTTAAAAGAAATTACAAATCCTAATGAAATGTTTTTGAATGAGCGTTCTCAGATTTCAACTCCGGGCAGTGCAATAATAGTAACCGATGATGGCAGCCGTCCGCTTTTGGTTGAAATTCAGGCGCTTGTCGGAACATCATCATATCCGTCTCCAAGGCGTGTAACAAATGGTGTTGATTTGAGCAGGCTTCACCAAATTCTTGCTGTACTTGAAAAAAGAGTTGGCTTAAATCTTTCCAAACAAGATGTTTATGTAAATGTTATGGGAGGAATGGAAGTCAATGAACCGGGTGCGGATTTGGGGATAGCACTTGCGGTTGCAACGTGCGCAAGCGACATAGTTGTTGACAGTCAGACTATTATAATTGGTGAAATCGGACTGTCAGGGGAAATTCACCCTGTTGAAAATATAGAAAAACGGCTGAATGAGGCAATTGCAAATGGTTTTAAAAAGGCGATAGTTCCTTATGCGAACCACGTTAAATCGGATAAAATTGAAATTGTTTCCGTAAAAAAACTCATGGATGCTATTAAATTCAGCACTTCGGTATTATAAAGACTATTTACAATTTTGTCATCTCTTTTTAATTGTGGTAGTATTGCTATCGTAAAGTATGAGGAGATATTTTGACTACAAAAATTGCGGTTACAGGTAAAGGCGGAAGCGGTAAGACAACAATCACAAAAGCGTTTTTAAACGTTTTAACCGAAAAGTTTCCCGATAAATCTTTCCTGCTTATAGACAATGATTTAACCGGCGAACTTGGTCATTCTTTCAGGCTGGATATAAGAAATACCGTTTATGGTATAAGAAGCGGGAAACACGAATATAAGACAGGAATCCCTGAAAATATGTCCAAGCAGGAATATATAGAATGGGCTCTGGAAGATATTTTGCATCCGCTTGCGGATAATATTGATATACTTGTTACCTGGTTTGTAGGCTCAAAAGACTGTCGTTGCCCTATTACAGGGCAGTTGAATGAAGCACTTAAAAAGCTCATAGCACGTTACGATTTTGTGATTATAGACTGTGAATTTGATTTAAAATACTTTAATCAGCTTGTAGATACGGATATTGATTTGACCTTGATAGTGGCAAATCCGACGGAAGAATCCGCTCATCTTGCAAAAAGAATTGAAGAATTTAGTGCAAAATATGCAATTGGCGGGCAGATGGGTGTTATTATAAATAAAGTCCAAAATCATGACCTTGAAAAACTTTACGACTTGCTGAGAAAATATGATTTAGATATATTGGGTGCTATTCCTTTTGATGAAAATATTGAACAAATTACAAGAAAATCAGTATTGATAGAAGATACCGTAAGGGAACTTCTTATCAGGCTGAATTTGCCGCAGTAACGGAGGAAAATTGGTTAATACAAAGATTTTAGACGGAAAATTAACAAGCGAAAAATTAACTGAAAAATTAAAACTTCAGGTGGCTAATCTTGCGAAAAAGCCAACTTTGGCGGTATTACTTGTCGGCGATAATCCCGCAAGCGAAATTTATGTTAAAGCTAAACTCAAAAAGGCTCAGAGTATAGGTTTTGATACAATATTTGAACAAATGAGTGCGGATACCGCAGAAGAGATTATTCTTGAAAAAATTGAAGACTGGAACACTATTGATGATATAAACGGTATTCTTGTTCAGTTACCGCTTCCGTCTCATCTTAATAAAAATAAAATTCTAAATGAAATTGATGAAGAAAAAGATGTTGACGGGCTGACTAAATTTAATTCGGGTTCATATTATACGGGTGTTAAAGATTGTGTTGTTCCTTGCACTACACGCGGGATAGCCATGCTGCTTGATGAATACGGAATTAATGTTGAGGGCATGCATGCTGTTGTTGTTGGCAGGTCAAATCTTGTAGGCAAGCCTACCGCTCAAATGCTTCTAAACAGAAATGCCACCGTTACGGTTTGCCATTCCAAAACAAAAGATTTGGAAAGCATAATAAAAACGGCCGATATAGTTGTCTCAGCCGTAGGGGAAAAAATTATAAATGGGAAAATATTAAAGAATGATAGTATCGTAATTGATGTAGGAATAGAACGGAGGTCTAACGGTAAAATTACCGGAGACGTGGATTTTGATTCTGCCCTTGGGCATGCCTCATTCATAAGTCCTGTTCCCGGAGGTGTGGGGCCTATGACTGTTATTGCGCTGATGTACAATTTGTTTGATCTGTACCGCAGGCAACAACACTTGCTACAGTAGCTATTTATTAGCTACCGCCAAGTAAACCTAATTGGGTTGCTTGTTTAACGTCAGTAGAAACAAGTTGTTTCAATGCTGCAATTTCCTGGTCAACGATTTGAATTTGGCTCTGGAAGGAATCTGCTTCAACTGTTATTCTTTCTTCATCTTTTACAAGAGCCTGATATACACCATCAGCATCCATATCCCAGTCTGTGTCGGATGCATCTGCGATTGCCTGTTGCTCTTTACTGTGAGCGGCTTCTGCTTTTTTCAGGTTTTGGATTTCATTCAATAAGCAAGAATAGTTAAACTGCAAATCGTTTTTTCTCATTGTCAACAAACTTTTTTGTGACGATAACATTAAGAATGCCATTGTATTCTCTCCTTATGTTGTAACTCTCTCTTGTATATATAAAAACATTTTTAATTTACGAATTTCAGACATGGGGGAATTTGTTACAATACTTAACAATCCTTAAATACGTTGTAAATACTGAAAGATTACGATGTATATACAAAATATTTAAATAAAATTTAAAAAAAATTGAAAAGAAATAGCAATTTTTTAAAAGAAAAATACTTTATATATATACCAAGAGGAACAAATGGGAAATATAAGGAGACGCAAACATGGCTAGAGTACTAATATCAATGCCCGAAAGATTTTTAGATGAAATTGATGAAGTAGCGGAAAATGAAAACAGATCAAGATCAGAACTTATCAGAGAAGCACTCAGAACCTATATGGGACGCAGCAGAGTACGTTCTACAGCAAAAGCGACAGCTAACGCAAGTGCATTAGAAGAGCTTCTTGAATAGACAAAAGATATGCTTTAGGTGTATAATCTGATTGGGAAATGTATTAAAGGACATATCCAGCGGGAAAGATGG
>JAGCBH010000061.1 GCA_017652265.1 bacterium | reverse complement strand
GATGCCGGGATTGTATATGCTCCTAACGGTAAAAAATACATCGTAGTAATTCTTGCGAACCGTCCTTATAATTCTGTTAAGGGTAAAGAATTTATCGTTGAAGCTTCAGGTTTAATTTATAATTATCTGGTAAAAATTTAATGCATTTTTCTACTATAATTTATATATGAAAATTTATACCGAATTAAATAACAATCATAAAAATTTATCACTTGCGCTTGGGTTCTTTGACGGCATACATTTGGGGCATGCGAAAGTTATTCGGAATGCGGTGGATTATGCCCGCAAAAATGGTTTAAAATCGGCTATTGTAACTTTTTCATCTCACCCTGCACAGAAATTTAACAAAAATTTTGAAGGTTATATTATGCCGCCTGAAAAACGATTTGAGTATTTTGAAAAAATTGGCATTGATTATTGCTGGGTTTTGGATTTTGAAACTTTAGTGAATACAGAGGCGCAAATTTATATTAAAAATATTCTTGTTAAAAATTTCGCACCTAAGGCAATTACAAGCGGTTTTAATCATAATTTCGGTAAAAATAAAAAAGGTACTCCGTCACTTTTAAAAGAATTCTCAGATGTTTACTGTTACGAATATTTTGAAATTCCGCCTGTAATAATTGATGGCAAAACCGTAAGCAGTTCTGCGATAAGAGAATTTATGCGGGCAGGCGATATTGAAAATCTGAATAAATTTCTGGGATACAATTTTGTTTATACAGGAGAAGTTGTTCACGGCAAAAATCTTGGAGCAAAAATTGGTTTCAGAACTGCAAATTTAATTTATCCGCAAGATTGCGTTATGTTTAAATTCGGAGTTTACGGTGTTGAGATAACAGTTGATAAGCGAAAATTAAAAGGTATCGCAAATTTCGGAGTAAAGCCTACTATGGGCGGTATGGGTAATCAGCCTCTTTTAGAGGTTCATATTCTTGATTTTGATGAAGATATTTACGGTAAAAATGTTTCTGTTGAGTTTAAAAACTTCATAAGAGATGAGAAAAAGTTTAATTCCGTTTTGGATTTGACGGAACAAATCAAATCGGATATAAAGAACATCCTCAATTAATAGCTGAAACTGTCGTCATTTCTCCAGCGTTTTTCAAAATCGTCGTCAGGCGGGCGGGTTATTTTCGTGATCGGAATACTGTTTTTGTACTTTAGACCGATACCTTCTTGTGAGCCTTCTGTTTTTTGAATTCGTGATGAATAATCAATTTGTTTAGGATGTAATCTGAGTTCTATGTTTTGGGTAATATCCTGTGCGATTATGTTCTTTGCATAAGAGGTTATTTTTTCTTTTTTATCAATAACTTCTGTCATATTTTGGGCTTTAAAAACTCCAAGCGGCTGCTGATAAGTATTTTGCCAAATAACTACCCCGTCATTATTGTCGGTTAAAATCGCTTTAACTTCCATTGTGTACGGTTTGTTGATATCAAAATCGGTTGAAATTTTTAACATATCCCAAACATCAAACATTCTGCCGTTATTATCAGTAATATAACTTGTAACCACAAGAAGTTTATCGTTTGCGGAATACGCTCTCAGAGCTTTGTGGTTTATGGATTTATTTTTGCCTGTAAGAAAATTTTTCAAAACCTGATTTGGCCTTTTGTCAGCAACAACAAAATTTCTGTTTACCGATGCAATACTTTTTGCAATTATATCGGATGTGCTTTCTATGCCGTAAGCGTTTGTTGAGGAAACGGAAATCGGCATTACAGTTACTTCCTGTGCTTTTGCGCAAATCCCGAATAATAACAAGCAAAATAAAATAAAAATTCTTTTCATACCCAAATTATATCATAAAAATTTTCCACCATTTATATGATTTATCATTTTTAATAGTGATGTAAAGTAGGTTTGAGGTGTCCCATGGATTATAACGAACTTTTAAATATTGCAAAAGAAGTATCCCAAAAAGCATACGCTCCGTACTCAAAATTCAGAGTAGGTGCTTGTGTCTTATCTGATGACGGCAGAATTTATAAAGGCTGTAATTTTGAAAATAGCAGTTACGGTTTATCAATTTGCGCTGAGCGTAACGCTATAGGAAGTGCAATAGCAGACGGAGTAAAAAAAATTAAGGCTGTTGCGATATATTCTCCTAATCAGGAAAATTGTCTGCCTTGTGGCGCTTGCAGGCAAGTTATGGCAGAGTTCAGACCGGATGATGATGTGGATATAATAACCGTTACAAATGGTCAAATGAATGTGTATAAATTGAGTTATCTTTTGCCTGAAAGTTTTGTTTTGCCATGTATATAATTGAATTGATAATCAAAAAGCTGAAAGAGCGCAAAAATAGGGCTGACACTTTACCTGTTGATGAGGAATCGGAACGCTGTAATCATGTTTTTATGCCGATTGACAGTACAGGCGAAATTCTGGCATGCAAAAATTGCGGTGTGCTGATAAAAAAAGAAAACCTTAAAAAATATAAAAAATAAGGTTAATAAACAAATCCGCAACAAGCATATAAACTGTTGAGAGAATTGATGATTTGGTGGTTGAAATACCGACTTGCTTAGCTCCGCCCGATGTTGTGTAGCCCTGAGTAGCACAAACAAGTGCTATAAGAACTCCAAAAACAGCTCCTTTAAACAAGCTGATATAAATATCTCTCATTGATAACCAAGCCCAGACAGAGTGAATGTATCTTGCAGGATGTAAGTCTATTGCAGCCTGCGCAACGTACATACCGCCGACAATTCCGATAAATTCTGCCAGAAGAACAACCATAGGGATGGTAATCATTGCGGCAATCAGCCTTGGGGTAAAATAATATCCGACAGGATTTATTTTAAGGGTTTTAATGGCATCAACCTGTGAAGTTACTTTCATGTTTGCAATTTCGGCACAAATTGATGTTCCTGCTCTTGCACCTATTGCAAGAGCTACAAATCCCGGTGCTATTTCTCTTATCATTACTATTGCAATTGAACCGCCTATATATGTGTCTGCGCCTGACATTGCAAAACCGTTTGCAACCTGAATTGTTATAACAATTGCTGCGATTAAAACTATCATCAATGATATAGGCAGGGAATCATAACTTATCGCCGATGCCTGTTCCAAAATGGATTTCCAGTTTCCCTCTCCCCGAAACAGGTACCGCAAAGACAAAATTAAGTTTTGTACGCATAAGCCTAAAAATTCCATCAGCTTAATTTTATCATAATAAGCCGAATTTAAAAATAATATTTATTTTTATTAACAAATTTCAACACAGGAGTTGCATATTTTTAAATCATATGCTACAATAGTAGCAGAAAAGGTGAGGTGTAGTATGGCTGGGATTTTTCTGAACTTAAATTCCTTTAATAACAGGTATTTGCGCAATTCCGATGATAGCGCGAAAGAACGTTATGAAGCAAAGAAACGTGCGTTAATTGAAAAAAATTATAATCATATTTATAACCACGAACTTGCTCATAAAATTGCAGGCGGTTCACTTGCAGGTGATATTGTTATAGAAAGAAATTCGGAAGGCATACCTTTTGCAGGGCATGTTTCAATTAAAATGCCGACTTTAAATGAAAAGAATCCTCAACAAACTATAAATGATGCTAATACGATTATTCGTTCCGCTATGGCGCCGTCGGATCCGTCAGATCAGGATTACAAAGTTGCAGATCAGGCAAGAAATATAAAAGCTCAGGCGGAAAACGCCATGAGCAAAAAAAGATTAAATGTGGTTGTATAAATTGCTCTTACTTTTGTATAAATTAAAAGGCTTTGGATATTTTCCAAAGCCTTTTTCATAATTAAATTAATCCATTGGATCGTCCGTTACTGGAGCATCAATTGCCATGGATGATCCCGGAACAGTACTTGAGTTGCTTGAGTTGCTGCTGTTACTGCTATTGCTGCTGTTGCTTGAGTTGCTGCTGTTGCTGCTACTACTCCAAGAACTTGTGTTGCTGCTGTTGTTGCTGTTACTACTAGCACTCCAAGAACTTGTGTTACTGCTGTTACTGCTGTTGCTACTGTTGCTTGAGTTACTACTGTTGCTACTGTTGCTTGAGTTACTGCTGTT
>JAGCBH010000060.1 GCA_017652265.1 bacterium | reverse complement strand
GTACCCCACGGCTATATAATCAGTCAGGACCGGGGGGTGTATTTAGTCCACCATTCGTCAATATATTTAAGCCATTCGGCTTTATCGCGCCCCTGTGAGGCTTCCAAGCGCCTTATACACTCTTCTTTTGACGTGTCAATGAATATCTCACGCGCTCCAAGTTCTTTGCATAGCCGCTCGCGCTCGCTAATCAGCGGAAAGCCTCCGACTATATACGCATTTTTCCAGCGTCCGACTCTGTACTTAACCATTCGCATAAGTTCATCACGAACACCGAAAACAACAGCATTCAATCTTTTAGGCTTTATGTATCTTTCACATCCTGAAACACATTCCCAGATATTATCAATGTCAAGCAGCAGATCGCCTTCATTCATGTTTTCTTTTGCAAAAGATGTTTTTCCGCATAACGGTGATCCGTAAACTAAAAAGATTTCTCTTTTATAATCATCATGCAGCTTGTTATGAATCTTATTGTGGCAACCGTGGTGAACGAATTGAATTAATGACGGATTCAAGCTAATTTCACAATTATTTACATTTTCAGAATTTAAAAATATTGTATGATGACCTATTGCATCATAAGCTTTTGTAATAGGTTTTCCGCAGTGCCAGCATATAAGCTCGCCATTTTCATTAACTCTTTCAAGTTTTAATATCTTAACAAGCTCCTGCCACTCTTTAGTTCTGTAAAATGTATCTAATGTAAACATATTAATTACCACTCATTAGCTTCTAATTTTCTTTCATTCAGCTCTAGTTCTTTGCGTCTCAATTCAAGCGCTTGCGGATCATTTGCCCAGTTTTCTTTGTCATAATTTTTCAACAATAAATTTCCGGCAGCTACGTCGGGTTGAGCGTATTTAATTTTTGTTTCACGACGTACAATTTCCATTTCCCCGGTTTCAGGATTAACCTCTTCAATTATTGTTTTTTCCTCGTAAATAAAGCCTTTTGCCTTTTTTATGAGCACGCTTTTTAACTCTGCAACTAAATCTTTACGCCCTTTTTGTAAAGCGTCATTTAATGCCGAATATTGCTGTTTATAGACGCGAAAAGAACTGTATGCAACACCTAACGTTTCCGCAATTTGTTCTTCTGTCATTGTCAGCGCTAAATCTTTTATTTGATCAAGATACGGTTCTACATGTGTTTTATATTTGTTAGGTCTGCCCCTACCACTCATAGAATCACCACGCTTTCAAATCTTTAATTTTTGCCCCGGATAAATCAAATTAACATTTTTGATGTTATTGTCTTTTGCAATCTTATTTACTGTTGTTCCGAATTTCTTAGCAATTTTTGAAAGATTGTCGCCTTTTTTAACAATGTAATACGTTGCTGCTTTTTCTTCTGTTTTCTTTGCTTCCTTTTCTGCTTTTTTCTTCAGAATCTTAGAATTGTTTAAAACATCCAAATCAACATTGCCTTTTATTCCTGCAATTTTTCCTTCACTGGATTTTTGCCAAATGTCATATGTCTTTTGCGCTACAGTCGTATATCTTGCATACCACGTCGCAAAACCTTTGAGTTTATCTAAATCAATGAAACGCTTACGATAATCTTCATTGAAGTATACACCTGCTGCATAACCATTTTTTTCTATGATTTCACAAAACTTTTTATTCATTTCTGTAATAAGTTTTTTATCAGGCGTTACACCGTGTTTGTTTGCGTAATTCATAGAATCATATTCCCAGTCGAAAAAGACCGGCAAATCAATATAATCTTTAAACTCTTTGATTGTTTTTAAACATAGCTTTGCTTCTTCTTCTGCTGCTGCAAGCGTAAAAGCGTAAGAAAACCAGTAAATACCTATATGCAAACCGTTCTTTATTGCGTCCTTTATATAGGTTTTAAATTTCTTATCAACTGTTGTTTGCCCGTAACCAGCTCGTAAAATTACACCTTCGACGCCATCCGCCTTTACTTTTTTAAAATCTACGGGTCCATTGTGATAACTTAAATCAATTAATTTCATTTTCCGTTACCTCCTAACCTCAATCGGTCAATATCATCTTTCATTCTTTTGACCATTCCATTTCCGCCTAAAGCCTCATAAGCAGAATACATTTCATCCCAGTTTTCATATACGTAAGTAGGTATATTTTGACCTTGCATATATTTGTCGTGATATTCTATTAATTGGATTTTTAAAAGGCTTAAAACCCCGTTTCCGATTGCTTTCTGTTTTTTTTCTTGATTGTCTCTTTTTTCACGCCGTAGTTTTTCATTTTCTTTCAATAAATTTTGAACGATATAAACCAACACCCCAGAAACAACCGATAAAATAATTGTTATAATATGTGCTGTCATTTATTGCCCCCTTGCTTTTAATTGTTTCATTACCTCATCGCCAGCAAGCGCGGCACTTGTAAAGCTGTTATTTTTCCACCATGCGACTATTGCCGTTCCTGTCGTAAATAAAAAGCTTATAACCGCTTCTATAGTATCATCTTCAATTGGCAATGGGCTTTTATTGAATAAAGCAAGTAAATTATTAACAATAGCCAAAACAAGCAAGGCGGTTCGTATAATAGTTCCTTTTGATACTTTCATCACTACACCTCCCATTACATTTCACGATTTCAATATATTTTAAGTATATCCCTTATTTAAGCGTGCACACAGATACACCGTGTTACGCCAATGTTACACAGATTTAAAATATACAGCGCTTATTTGCCTCATTTAAACATTTCAATTTGATTACATATATATTTATATTCGCGCAATAAAAAAACGCCTTAAAAGGCGTTATTTTTAACTATATATTTCAGTTATAAAATCACTGGAAAATAAAATTGCTTTCAGCTCATTAACTAACCGGGTTTTATTTCTGCTTATTGTTGTTACTGTTGTATTATAATAATCTGCTATATTTTCCCGTGTTTCATGCTCAAAATAAAACATTGGAATTATGCCATAATATATGTCTGTTTTTATCGTTCCGAGCGCTTCATTCATTTTGGCTACTAATATTTTAGTTTTGCGTTCATCCGATAATTTTAAATTATTATAATTTAACAATAATTCTTCAGTCTTTTGAAAAGCCGTTTTTCTGTCATCTTTCATCAGTCCGGCAACTTTTAACTTTGTCACCGTGCGATTAACGGTCTCTTCAATTATCTTTTCAACATCATCCATAAAACCTCCTTATTACATCCTGCTGCATATTTAATTTTTTAAAGGCCACTCAAAACCAAAATCAGAACGTTTTATCTTACACTTTGGTTCGTTGTCTTTCCAAAATACAATTCCTTCTATATCGTCACTGTATCGTAAATAATTTCTAATCCCCTCAAAGGAACGTTCTAATCCTATAATAGTTTCAAAGCCATGTCTTACTAATACGTCATAGTCTAAATTATATGGATTACCATTGAAATGCTTTCCTATAGCTTCGTAAGTTCCATCGTCATACGCTCCTATTTCATAATCATATGCTTTCCAAAACCATTTATCAGCTGGATTGTTTCTGTCGCATTTTAACCAACACGGCAAATGTCCGGTTATTGGATCCGCGTCATCCTGACATTTAATTGCACCCTCCGGAATAGGCTTACCCTGCTTTGCATCGTAGCGCTTGTAAAATTCGCCATCAATTATCGCACAACACGCCCCGTCAAATTTTACTGAAGCTATACCCTCACCAGCAAGCACCCACTCCATGCCTTCGACAACTTCAGGATAAATCTTTGATACTTTATGATTTTCAAATTCTCGTTTAAATAACGTCGGTATCTTTTTCATCTTTTGCCCCCTACATGTCTGGATACATTAACGCATACTCGCTTGCGGCTGCTGCATATCTTGGTTCGCCATATAGCTTTAGATCAGTGTCTAGCATGTTTTCAAAATCCAGTTTGTTAATATAAGCATCAAGATCCTCTTCTTTAAATCCCTGACACGCATCTTTAAATATTTTCGTAAACTCTCTTTTATACTCTTCTACTGTCATAAATAATATCTCCTTTCTCTTTATAATGTTATTATCCCCTTGTTTTGATATTCTGCATAGGCTTTTTCTAACTTTGCGCCTTTGCTTTTCTTCCAGTCCGGAAGCATTACAACAATATCTGCTGCATTTATCATTTCAAAACATATAGGCATATAATCGTTTGGCTTTAATCCTTCAGGCAATACAGCCGGATTTAATACCGCATCATACATCTTTGTCTTTTCATACACCTTTTGATATTTGTTAAATTTTTCTTTATAATCCGGATCACCTGTTATTTTACCACTTAGATAAATAATCACTTTTTATCCTCTTCTTTAAATTCAATCTTAATATCCACGTTTTTAATATTTTCCACAATATCACCTTGCACTGTTATCATTAACGGTCCTTTTGGAATATATATGGGTGTTATTGGCATCTTCGGCGTTTTTTTCTGTTTTGGTATATCCATTTTAGTTTTTCCTTCCTTTCATCCTGCTGCATCATCATCTTTTGTTATGGCGCTACCATAATTGTAACCGTATTTATCGTAAACATATTGTATAAGTGTTTGATAATCTTTAAAAGGTAAGATATATAGTGCCGCTTCCATAATGCCCCATACAATCATTTTGTTTTGATAAAACTTTTCAAGCTCTGACAATGTTGTCATATTCCATGCTTTAACTTCTTTGTCTATGCAAGCCTTAAACTTATCCAGATTAGTTTCTTTTTTCATCTAATTTCTCCCTGCTTTTTCTAACCTCAATCGCTATTTGATTTAAGCATTCCTCACATATATCTACTTCCTGAATTTTGCTGTCTATAAAAAATCCTTGCCTATATACTTTTATTTTACTTATTGGCATTAAACTCATGTCAATTCTACAAATATCACAAACAGTCATTTTCATCCTTTATCCTCACTTCTGATTTACTTAATCTATCTACACATTTCTTTGATATTCTTCTTTTTATACCTAAACCAATCCATTGAAGATAAAAATATCTTCCGGATCTTGTTATTACTCCCTCGTCCCATATAGCGCCATCTTTCATTCCGTATATACTAAATAAATATTCTTCCGTCATTCTTCCGCCTCACTTTCAGTCAAGCTTTAACAATTTATCT
>JAGCBH010000059.1 GCA_017652265.1 bacterium | reverse complement strand
TGACGGACTATCAGGGAAGCGTCTTGAATCCATACTGGAAATCGATTTTAATATAGAGGTTGAAAGTGCATCAGATAACGGTTTACTTATTCTTTCAAATATTGGTAACAAACGTTCTGATATTGAATATCTGGTAAAATGTCTGAAACATATTGATAAATCTCATTATTCGGATATTTATTATCTTGAAAATAAGAAACATATGCCGATGCTTACACCTCAAATTAAAATGAGTTTAAGAGATGCATATTATTCTGATAAAGAGCTTATAAAAAAAGAAGATGCGATAGGTAAAATTTGCGGTGAAGTTATTGCCGAATGTCCTCCGGGAATTGCAATTCTTCTTCCGGGCGAACTAATAACCGAAGCCCATCTTCCGTATCTTGTTGATTACGAAACTATAGAAGTTGTAAAGGCATAGTTTTATTACCCACTCAGGTAATTGCAGATTAACAGGAAATATTATACTTTTTGATTAAGGAAAAAAATAAATTCTATAATCAGTGCTTTTTTATGGCAAACGTAAATAATTCGTACCAAAGCGATTGTATAAAAAAATCCGCTCAGGATTTGGAAAAACAAAGAGATATATTCATAAGTACCTTGACGCATGACTTGAAGAATCCGCTTCAGGCTCAAATCAGCAGTATGGAACTACTGAATAGCGGAATGTTTGGCAAGCTCAATGATGAGCAAAAAGAGATGCTTGATTTGACGATAGAATCCGCCAAATATATGCGTGAAATGCTTTGCACAATTCTTACGACTTATAAATATGAAAACGGACTTATAAAGCTTGAAAAAGAAAATTTTGATGTTGATAAATTAATAAAAATCTGTATAAGAGAAAATTATGCACTTGCAGGTGAAAAGAAAATAAAATTTATTTACAACTGTGATTTGAAATCGGAAGATAAAACTCTTTATGGTGATAAAAAACAGCTCCGGAGAGTCATCGGAAATATAATTAATAATGGAATATCATATGCGTTCCCGAATACGGAATTTCGGATAAATTTGAAAAATAAATCAAAACGTATAATTTTTGAATTTGAAAACAACAGTCCGATGATAGATGAAAAACTTGAATGCAGGCTTTTTGAAAAATATACCTCAGGCAGTATAAACGGAACTAATTTGAATTCAGGTTTGGGGCTATACCTTTCCAAAAGGGTTGTAGAAGCTCATAACGGCAGGATTTATCATACAGGAAGCCTGAATTCCAATACTTTTACCTTTGAAATACCGCAAGTTACGGAAAATATAAAAGATAACAAATATATAACATGGTAAAAAAACTGTTTATTAATATTTAATTTCATGATATATTGTTCAGGTAATCAGGTTCTAAAGGTTTACAATGAACATAGCAGTTATATCATTAGGATTTCTTGGCGATACACTACTTGTGGAAGCATTGTGCAAAAATATCCGCAAGAAGTTTCCTGATAGCAAAATTATTTTTATTGTAAATAAGGTTTTTGAAGAAGTTCCTTTGGGATTTGATTGCGTAGATGAAATTTATTCATTTGATAAAAAAGGCAAGCATAAAGGTTTTGGCGGTTATTTCAGATTTGCAAAAGGGTTTCCGTACAGAGGAAAAATTGATTACTGCATAATTACACACGAACACGAAAGAAGCATTATAACCGCAAAATTGATAGGCGCAAAGAAAATTATAAGCAAGCCGGTAAAAAACAGTCCGCTTAATTTACTCATAAATATGCGCCGTCCTATATCACAGAAAGAAATAGAAAATACTTATAAAGCGGATTATTTTTCGGATTTTCTTAAGCCTCTTGTTGAACCTGAGCATATGCCGGTGCATTATGAGCGTAAAGATATTGATGACAGAGCGGTTTTGAAAAAATACAAGTTGCCCGAATCATATATAGTTTTGTCTCCGACATCTAAAGATTTGGTTAAGGACTGGGATTTTGATAACGTAAAATGTTTTATTGATAATTCGCCGCTACCTGTGGTACTTGTAGGTACGGATAAGGCATTGATGCTGGGCGGAAAACTTGCCGAGTATGGTTCGGATTTTATAAATATAACTAACAGAACATCAATAACAGAATTAGGAGTAATTATAAAGCACGCAGAAGTTTGTGTCTCAATGGATACCGGAACTTTCCATTTTTCATACGCTCAAGGTACAAAAACTGTGGGAATTTTCTTTAACTCTTATTTTGTAAAAATGTGGGCGCCTGTTAATTGTGATAATGTAGAGCTTTTGGTCGGTAATAAGAAGATTGAAAAAAACGGAATAAGGTGTGTAAAAGACGTTACCTATAATGATGTTTTAGATAGCGTCAATAAAATTTTGAAAAAGCCCTGTTTGGAATCGGTGTTAAAATAACACTTGACTTTGAAATGTTTTCTTGTTACGATTTTTCCGCAGACAGCCGAAATATAGTTTAACCCCCAAAAGGTTGTTTTGCGTTAGTAAGAATAGTTATAAGCGCTTGTAGCTCAGCAGGTAGAGCACTCCCCTTTTAAGGGATAGGTCGCGCGTTCGAATCGCGCCAAGCGCAAAATAAGAGATAACCATTAGGTTATCTCTTATTTTGTGGCAGGCAAAAGGTTTGAATGTATATTTGCGTTTGAGCGCGAGGCGGCCGAGGCTGGAATATTTTGTAAAAAACGAAGTTTTGCAACAAAATATGGAAATGCCGTTTAACGCCGCCGAGCAAGACAATCGCGCCAAGCGCATTTTTTATTGCTCAATAATAGCAAGGATTTTAAGTCCTTGCTTTGTTATTACATATAAAGATTTTTTCCGTTCAAGTTGTAAATAAGTCGTAGCAATTTTTTAAAAATTATAAACAATTATGATAAAATAAACGAAAAAGAACTAATAATCATTTTACTGATAGTATTAGTTCCCTTTACTTCTTCTGTCATACTTCTTATAAAAGTACGGGTTTGAGGTGTTCGCGCACCCTGCGCCTTTATTCTTATTTTAACCGATTTTTTGCAAATTTCAATATATTATTTTAAATTATTAATTAGTGTTTTAACAGGATACGTTTGTTTTAAGAATGAGCCGTTTGGCTGTTTTTTAGTCGCTATAAGATGTAAATTTTTTTTAATAAAATAGCAAAAATATTTTTTACAAGCGTTGTATTTGTAAGAGAATGTAATTAGGCTGTTGCCTAATGGGTCATGAAGATTTAAAAATAAGGGGTAAATATGAGTATTTCAAAAATTAGTTATTATGACAGCATCCGAAATGCCGGTAATCAGAAATTCAAACAAAATCTCAGGGGTAAAGAGAGTGAACCGGCCAATACTGTCAATCCGAAATACGATATGAATTTTAAAGGGAATGTCGGTCCTATTGAAAAAATATGTATGCAGCCATTGTCAGTTGTTTCAACATATTTCAGAAAATTCGGACATATTGATATCAGCTACTATCAGGCTAAATTATTTAAACAATTGCAAAAAGTCGGTGCAAAAGAAGGATTTGAAGTAGTATATCAGGGAAACAATAAACGTGTCTATTCAAAGGCTCCCCGAATTAAAAAGCTGTTAAAAAACCTGTCCGGTAAAGTTAATAAAGAGGTGCCGGAAAGAGTTAAAATGAGCTGCTGGGCGCAGGATAATGGTATTTATGTAGTTGATCGTTCCGGCCGTCCTATGATTGCAGAACACGGACTCATAAGAGAAACAGAAGAAGGTTTACTGAAATCCAGAGCAAAACAGATGGGTATCGGGTTTAAAAAGATGTTTTCACGTGCAGATGGCGGAAACACGTACTTCGGCGTTACAAAAGGCGGAGAAAGATATATTCTAGTCGGGAGCAACGCAATAGAAGATACCGCTCTTAAAATAGCTTTGGAAAAACAGGGAATTGAGTTAAAAAATCTTTTGGAAGCAAGCAACGGTACCGTAAGAATTGATTACAGATGGCATAAATATTATACAAGTATACCTGATATAGAAAACGGTACTATGGATAAAAGTTTGCCGGAAGGTCTAAAACGCAGTGCACAAAGAGCTGTTGAAGATATGCACGAAAATATCGCTGCGCTGAGAGTTGAAGCAAGAAAAGCTTTGGCAGCAGACTTTGATATGGATGTTGACCAGTTAAAAGTTGTTTCATCACCGGGATTCCATATTGATATGTTTATGCGGCCTATAGATGAAAAAACTATTCTTGTTAACGATCCGCAGCTAACTGTAAGTTTATTGGAACGCCGTCAAACTCTTACAAAAAGTCCGCGTCAAAAACGCTCTTATCAAAAACTTATTGACGAACTTAATGCCTTTGAAGAAAATCGCAAAGCTGACGGTTATGCATCAATGGATGTAATATACAAAGAACTCAAAGATTTAGGATACGAAAATATAATTCATGTTCCGGGTATTCATGGCCCCGGAAATACAAATTATATGAATGCGCTTGTTCATCAGCGCCCAAACGGCGAATATATTTACATAACCAATGCCGGAGCAAAAAATGCCGCAGGACTAAATCTTAACGAAATATTTAAATCATCGGTTCAAAAACAGTTCCCGGAAATGAAAGAGTTTTATTTCTTGGGAGATATTGAGGGAACTCCGATTAGCGACAGAATAGGCCTTTCCGGTAAATGGATGAAGTTTATCAATGATTTGTTATTGCGTGAAGATGGCGGAACACATTGCAGTTCTTTTGAAATGTGCAAATTCCCGACTATAACAAAATAATCCATTAAAAAAAAGAGCCAAAAGGCTCTTTTTTTGTGTCTGTTTTATGACATTTTAGAATGTCTGCTGCCGGTTCATGTTATAGTTAACTTTTATTCACCCATAAAAATACTGATTCTTGCCATATTTTCAATTGATACAGCCTGAGGTAATCCGAATTCTTCTACTGTAGGAAAATCTGAAATGTTTCCTCTTGCTGCCGCATAACACTTTTGCGTATATTGATTGTATTTTGTCCTGAGTTCTTTGTTGTTTTTAATTTTTAAGAGTTCATTAATGACCGGCTTTAATACTTTTTGCTGTCCAGGTGTGTATGAAGAAAGAACATCTTTTCCCTGAAAAAGATCATAGGACAAATGCAAATATTGGGCTATTGTATCAACCATCTTGGTTCGTATTTGTAATTCTACTGGTTCATCCGCAATATAAGCCCGGATATGTACGGAGGTATATCCGCTTTTACTGTTATGCTCTTTGTTTGTGAATTTTGTATCAAGTCCTTTTTCTTCTGTTATCATTAGCATTTTATGCATTTGTTCATATGAAAAAATAGGTTTTATACCTTTACCGTGGTAATTTATGACCTGTGTGGGTTTAATTGTTCCGGATTTTATTGATTCCAAAAGCTCACTATAAATACGCTCAAGTTCTTCGTCCGATTTGGCATTAACTTTTGCTCCGAAAATATCGTAACATTGTTTTTTTGCCGAAGCAAAATTGCTTTCATCCAGGTCTTTTTGTAAAGACGGCAAAATTTTAATTTTGTTTAGTAATCTTTTAAAAATAGAATGTATATTTCTTTCGCCTTTAACTCTGTATGCATAAACATTGCTGTCCGAAACATTGACCCCCGCCCTTGTCAGCATTCGTCTTATTATGTAATCAACAGAATTGTGTTTCTTTTCAGCATCTTCCAAGATACCATAACTTGCAGACATCAAACGTAATCTTTCTGCCTCACTCAATTCGGAACTTTCTGCAAGTGCATTTTCGGATATTAACGTTTGCATATAATTGAAGGCTTCCTGTTTTGCTTTTTCCGTATTATCTTTTAAACTTTTTATGTCGTGGTATTTAAATTCTTCGCAAATATCATCAATACGTCTTGATAAAGAAAGCCGCAGCATATCTTTTATGCCGTCCATAGTCGGCAGACAAGCACCGACATCTTCGCTGAAAGTGATTTTACCCGAAGGATAAATTTCATATCCGCTTGCCTCTTCCGTAATTCCGCTATAATATGGACGTTCGTCTGTTATAACTCTTTTGTCTTTATCAATAAAGCCTATTTGTGATTTTTTTTCAAGTTTTATGCCGTCTCTGACGGGTTTGTAACTGTCATTGATCCAGGCAGGAAGTGTACTGAACAATTTAATACCTGAGCGTATAGGATGTTTCTCAGAGCCGTTTAAATATTCAAAAACAGGTTTAAGCCAAACAGTGTGATTAAGAACCTCGCCTTCTCCCATTAAGCCGAAAATTTCATCAACAATTTCTTTTTTTAAACCACTGAGATTTTTATAATCCAAAATCTCTTTAAGATTTATCGGTATCTCCTGCAGTTTTTTTATTGCGGCAACGTAAGGCTCGGCAAGAGTCGGTGATGTGAAAATTTTGCTGAGTTTGTAATCAAAAACAACTTGTCCAAAGTTAATATTATTATCAGTTTTTTTATTACCGGTAATATTATAATTTTTGTTATTGTATGCTGAAATGTTGTTAATTTTCACTTATTTGCCTCAAAATAATTAGTTTTAGTGTTTGTACTTTATAAACAATTCCGGTCGGGTGTTCGCAAACTTTAGAATTGATAAAGGTGTTAGCGCTTTATTTGACAATAACGACGGGCATGGAAACTCCAAAGCGTTTTTTGCTGATGCAAAACGCAGGTGCTTATTGTATCCCGGAAAATATTTCAGAAAACGCCTAAGTTCGCCATTGTATCTTTCAATTGCTTTTGGAACAAAATCGGCAAAGCCCAGCCACGGATCGATTATGTAGGGTTTTTTGCCGTCTGCTACATACAGTACTGCGTGATCAAGATCCAATATTCCATATTTCATTATGCGAATTGAACACTTTTTCAAGCCTGCACATTTTGCCATAACAAGTGCCAGAAGAGATCTTTCAAAACAATTTGCCATTCTGTATTTTTCTATTGCATCCATTAATAAATTAAACTTTGTATAATTTTTTTTCTTAGAACATACTATTTCACCATAAGTTTGTAGCGCTTCTTTGTATGTGTTCCAACTTTTTGACTCATCGGTTAAAAAATTTTGGACTTTTTTACTGTTACGCCAATATTTCGTTCTGGACAGCGAAAAAGTGGGAAACTGTTTATTAACTTCCCGTGCCAAATCATCCGCAAAACGAATTCGTGGATTTTTGGCAGAAAAATTTATATCCGTTACGGCAGTAGTGTGCATAGGAAAGATAAAACGCCTAAAAAATTTTTTTGCTATAAATGTAAAGATAAATTAAATAACTTCGTTTACGTTGAAAATTTTTTAATGATTATGATAAAATCAACTTGTCGATTTTTTATAATGTAGTTTTACGGAGGTTAATTATGAAAAAAACATTGGTATTATTAAGTGCTTTGGCTCTTGTAGCAAGTACGGCGTTTGCTGCTGACACTTACACAGGAACTCTTGTAGACAAGTATACTTCAGGCGTTGTTCAAAAAGAAGCTAACCTGAGAAAGAAAGTTGCAGATACACAAAAAGCTCAGGAAAATAAAGCTGCTCAAGTGGACAAAAAAATTAAGGCAAAAGAAACTGAACTGAATAAAAAAGTACAGGCAAAAGAAGAGCAACTAAATAAGAAAATAAAAGATACCCAGGCTAAACAAGAAAATGCAAAGAAAAATGTTGAAAAGAAAATAGAGAAAAAGAAAAAAGCTTGGTATCAATTCTGGGCCGTTGAATAAGAATTAACGAATAAAAAATCCCCGAAATTTCGGGGATTTTTTATTTTTAAAATAATTGCATTTTCGTTAATTTCTGACAAATTCTTACCGTATTTAGTGCAGCTCCGATTCTGAGATTATCGGCCACACACCATAGAGAAATACCATTATTAAACGCCAGATTTCTTCTTATTCTGCCCGCAAATACAGGATTTACACCATCAGCATCACGAGTTGTAGGATATTCGTAATTTTCAGGATCATCTATAACGGTTACTCCGTATGCGGTTTTTAAAACGTTACGTACCTCATCAGGAGTTACGGATTTTTCAAACTCAATATCAACAGCTTCTGAGTGCCCGTTAAAAACAGGAACGCGGACAGCTGTGCAGGATATAGGCAAATCTTGCGGCAAATGAAGAATTTTCTTGGTTTCGTTGACAACCTTCATTTCTTCTTTTGTATATCCGTTATCGGTAAAAACATCAATTTGAGGAATTACATTAAACGAAATAGGCTTTTTAAAACATTCATTAGCAAATTTTTCACCTTTTAGACGAGCTTCAGTATCGGCTCTCAATTCGTTAATTGCCTTTAATCCGGCACCTGATACCGCTTGATAGGTTGATACTATAAGTCTTTTTATTCCCCATTTTTCATGCAGAGGTTTCAAAACAAGCATCAATTGAGATGTTGAACAATTTGGGTTTGCAACAATACCCTTATGCTGTTTTAAATCTTCATCGTTAACGCCTGCAATGACAAGAGGTACACCCTCATCCATTCTGAAAGCGCTTGAGTTATCAACTATAACTCCGCCACGTTTTACAATTTCCGGTGCAAAGATCTTACTTGTGGATGCACCTGCAGATGCCAAAACAATATTCACATTGTCAAAACTTTCAGACTTTGCTTCTTCAACAATATATTCTTTCCCTTTGAACAAATATTTTGAACCTGCGCTTTTTGCGCTTGATAAAAATTTTATTTCATTATATTCAACGTTAAGTTCATCAATAATCTTTGCTATTTCTCTTCCGACAACTCCAGTTGCGCCAAGTACTGCAATGTTTGGTTTTCTCATAGTCTTATCCCTTTCGGGTGTCAATTATACACCAAAATAATTTAAAATCAAACAAAATGGTGCATGTTTATTTGCATGCACCATTTTGTACAGTAAAATTTGTTACTTTATTACAAATCCGCTAACTGGTCCTGGGATAAATCTTTGAGCACGTGCTTTTCGCCTGCGATGCTTTGTTTAACTTCTTTTTGGAGTTTTGTTTTCCTGGTTATTTTTGTTGTTCTTTGTGTTTCTTTTAAAACTTTCTTATCTTGTTTTACTTTAATAACATTGTTTTTAAATTTTTCAACCATGTAAAAGGGGGGATTTGAATTTCAAATCCCCCCAATTCTATCAATTTCTCATATTTTAAACTTCTACATATTCTTCAAGACGTTTACGTCTGTTAGGATGGCGAAGTTTTCTTAATGCTTTTGCTTCTATCTGACGGATACGTTCACGGGTAACACCGAACAACTGTCCGACTTCTTCCAAAGTTCTTTGACGGCCGTCATCCATACCGAAACGTAATCTCAAAACATCACGCTCGCGCGGAGAAAGCTGTTTCATTACTTCCTGCAAATCTTCTTTCAAAAGTTCAGATGCAACGGTTTTGATAGGTGCATCAGCATCTTTATCTTCGATAAAATCGCCAAGACGGGAATCTTCTTCCTTACCGATAGGAGTTTCCAATGATAAAGGTTCCTGAGCAATTTTGATGATTTCACGTAATTTTGTTATGGAAACATTCATTTCGTATGCCAATTCTTCTTCGGTCGGCTTTCTTGATAAATCCTGTGCTAATCTGCGTGTAACTTTTTTGAGTTTATTGATAGTTTCAACCATGTGAACAGGAATACGAATTGTTCTTGCCTGATCGGCAATTGCACGTGTGATAGCCTGTCTTATCCACCAAGTAGCATAAGTTGAGAATTTAAATCCGCGTTCATGGTCAAATTTTTCAGCCGCTCTTATAAGCCCAAGGTTGCCTTCCTGAATCAAATCAAGGAATAACATACCGCGTCCGACATATTTTTTCGCAATACTTACAACCAAACGCAGGTTTGCCTGAACAAGTTTCTTTTTTGCTTTAACGCCCGGGGCACCGCCTTCAAGAATAACTTTCGCAAGTTCAACTTCTTCGCTGGCCGACAAAAGTTTAATTCTTCCGATTTCTCTTAAATAAAGGCGAACCGGATCGTCTACCGCAATATTTTTAGGCAGGCTGATATCAATATTCTCACTGTCATCAACTTCCGGGTTCATTGAATAAATATCATCAAGCGATGGTTTCATTTCCATTTTGCTTGTAATTATATCTTCAATATTATCCGTGCTTATATCGACATTCATATAATTGATATGACTGTCATCTTCATTCTCCGACAAATCATCGTCAGAGATATCGCTTAAATCCATATTGTCCGTTTCTTCGTCTAAAACACTTACTACCGATGAAGAACTTTGTCTTTTCTTAATTGTCATTTATATTCCTTCTCCGTATTAATTGCAATCATTTAATCTGTTCTTTTAGCTGAATTTGGAGAGCCAGTGCTTTTTCATCATCTCCATTAGCCTCAAGGTAGGAATCTCTGATTGCTTTGTTTTTTCTTTCACTTTTACACTCATTAATAGTCGTTATATTTTCCTCTATTAACAAGCTAAAATCCTCCGCATCTAACCCTGAAAAGGTTTCCGAAATTGTTATTAATTCAGTTATTAACTTGTTTATTTCATCGTTATTGATAAAAGAAGTATATAATTCCTCTATCAATTCCTTAACATTATTTACGGTCTTAATTGATTTGTCAATTGTATTTTTTACAATTTTTAACGTTTCGTCCGTAAACGTTATATTTGCGGTCTTTTCCGCTAACTCTTTAAAATTTAGCGGGCTGTCGGTAACCAGAAAAACGCTCAATAAATTTTTTTGCGCTTTTTGCTCAGGTGTAACATTTTTTGTTACATTTCTTGATGTTTTTTCTTCAAACCCTGATTTTTGCTTGATTTCATGGCGGACTTCCGTTGAAAGAAATTTTGAATCAACATCCAGAGCGGCCGCAACAGATTTAATATATTCATCCAGAATGATTTTATTATTAATTTCTGTCAGATAAGGGATTATACGTTTTACAAGTTCGCTCTTTTCAAGCGGTGTTTTGACATTCTTTTTTTCTTTAAGCAATTGATTTATCTGAAAATCTAATAATAACGGAGCTTGTTTAATGTATTCAAAATAGCTTTCCGCTCCCACAGAACGTATAAATTCATCAGGATCTTTACCCTCCGGCGGCGCTATAACTCTTATTTCGCAGGAATATTTGTTATCGGATAATGAAACATAATTTTCATCAAACTGTTTAACTGCGCCAAGCCCTGTAAAGGCTTCTTTTATTAAATCAGCATTTCTGCCTGTTGCTTTTTGTCCTGCAACATCGGTATCAAACGAAAGATAAATTTTCCGTTTCGGGTTGTAACGTGAAATAAGTTTGACATGATCCAGTGTTAATGAAGTTCCGCAAGATGCAACGGCATTTTTAACGCCGTGAGCCTGCGCTGTTATTACATCAAAATAACCTTCCATAAGTATGATTGACTGTTTTTCTTTTATGGCATCTTTTGCATAATATAATCCGTAAAGGATTTTACTTTTGTTGTAAATCAGTGAATCTGAGGAATTTAAATATTTTGGATTCTGATCAGGTAAAGTCGCTCTGGCTCCGAATGCTACGTAATTGCCGCCTTCATCCCTTATGGGAATTATAATTCTGCTTCTGAAACGATCAACATATTTATCATTTTTACCTTTTGTTATTAAACCGGCTTTTTCTAAAATGTCATCAGAAAACTTACTCTTTAAAACATCATAAAGCCCCGTAAAATTTGATGATGCAAAACCTAAAGAATATTCTTCTATAATATCTCTGCCAATACCTCTGTTATTGAGATATTCCATAACTTTTATAGTTTCTTCACTTTTGTCCTGGA
Organism: bacterium; assembly: GCA_017652265.1. Classification (GTDB taxonomy): domain Bacteria; phylum Cyanobacteriota; class Vampirovibrionia; order Gastranaerophilales; family Gastranaerophilaceae; genus Gastranaerophilus. The sequence continues at coordinate 30,654 of JAGCBH010000059.1, read as the reverse complement.
GCAGGAAAGTTGTGTAGTATTCAGCAGCTTTTTGACAGGCTTTTATCATTTCATCTTTTGCCTGTCTTAAAGATTGGGATGAATTAGCACCCGAAGAGTGTGGCATTTCAAAGCCAAACCGCTCTGCAAGTTCTGAAATTACCGTCATAAAATCTTTTCCTTCGGTTTTCATTATGAAAGAAATTGCATCGCCGCCTTCTCCGCAGCCAAAGCATTTGTATATTCCAAGGTTTGGATTAACCGAAAATGACGGTGTTTTTTCCTTGTGAAAAGGACATAACCCCCAATAATTTGCTCCGGACTTTTTTAAAATAACTTTTTCGGATACAACATCCAGAATATCCAGCTTATCCTTGATTTTCGCCACTAATTCATGAAACTCATTCGCCATAATAATATTTTACTATGAAGATAATTTTTGACAAATAAGTGCCGATTAATTTGTTACTTTATTACAAATCCGCTAACTGGTCCTGGGATAAATCTTTGAGCACGTGCTTTTTGCCTGCGGTGCTTTGCTTAACTTCTTTTTGGAGTTTTGTTTTCCTGGTTATTTTTGTTGTTCTTTGTGTTTCTTTTAAAACTTTCTTATCTTGTTTTACTTTAATAACATTATTTTTAAGTTTTTCAACCCCTTAGGACAAGAAAATATATCAGCTAAAATTCAATGATGTCAACTGTTTCAGGAGTCACAATGCCGTCATAAGCCAAAGAGCAAATATAATCTGGTAATAGTTTAAATGTATAAACTTCTCTTGCCGGATTTTTATATTTTGCTTCATATGCAGTCCACCATTCGTAAAATCCCTCCAGAGTAGATTTAATATCTAAATCGTATCTTTTTATAAGTTTTGGCAAGTTTCTTGGCTTTATAAATTCCACATCTATCCCGACTGGCTCTTCGCTAAACGCAACGACAACAATATTTTCGGAATGTGATATGCTGAAATATATTCCGTTATTCTTAAAATGCGGGCGTTTTCCTGTTGTGATAATTTCATCATCTATGCCGTAAACCGATTTTGCAACATCCTGAACAATACGGCGTCCCAAAAGATGTTCTTTTTGACGCTTCGATAAAGCCGAATGTTCGGCGATACTGTGGAATTTATCAATGTATGAATAATAAATTTTCATCAAAATTGTTTTAAAAACCTGTCGTCGTTATTGAAGAACAGACGAATATCATCAATAGCATATTTCAGCATTGCAAGTCTTTCAACACCCATACCGAAAGCAAAACCGGAATAAACATCAGGATCAATTCCGACACCTCTCAGAACGTTAGGATCAACCATTCCGGCACCTAAAATTTCAAGCCAGCCGGTACCCGAACATGTTCTGCAACCCTTACCTTTGCACATAATACATTGAACATCAACTTCCGCAGATGGCTCCGTGAACGGGAAAAAGCTGTTTCTGAAACGTGTAGGGCGGCTTTCACCAAAATATATGCGTATAAATTCGTTCAAAACACCTTTTAAATCGCCGAAAGTAATGTCTTTATCCACATAAAGTCCTTCTATCTGGTGGAAAAAGTTATTTTTGCGTGAATTAATGTTTTCGTTTCTGTAAACACGTCCCGGTGAAATAATTCTGATAGGCGGAGCCTGATTTTCCATTGCTCTGATTTGCGCGTCAGATGTCTGACTTCTCAAAACTACGTTTTGGGCAATATTTGTGTAAAAAGTATCCTGAACATCACGGGCAGGGTGGTCTTTAGGCACGTTTAACATATCAAAATTATAATATTCCGTTTCAACTTCAGGAGATAATTCGCTTGGAATAACGGAAAAACCAAGTGTGTGGAAAATTGAAGTAATCTCTTCAATGGTTGAAGTTAACGGATGAATTCTGCCCTGAGGAATGAATTTTCCCGGCAACGTAACATCAATTCTGTCAGATGCAAGTTTTTTATCAAGTTCAGCTTTGTAAATAACATCATATTTGGCTTTCAGTTCTGCCTCTAAATCTTGAGAAATCTTATTTGCAAGTGGCCCGATAATTTTTTTATCAGCATCAGGCAAATCTTTTAAGCCTTTTTTTATTTCATTTAAAGGACTTTTTCTGCTTAAATATTCCGCTCTGATATCATCAATATCAGCCATCGTTTGTGCTTTTTTAACAAGTTCAGATACTTCGTTATAAATTTTTTTAAGTTGTTCTTTCATGACATTCCTCGCTATACTAACAATTTATTATAGCATTAAATTGTTTTTCGTAACCTATTGTTGTAAATTCTCCGTGTCCTGTGTAAACAGAGGTGCTTCCGTCAAGATTAAACAGAATATCTTTAATGCTGTGCGTAATTTCTTCCGTACTGCCGCCGGGCAAATCCGTTCTGCCGAATGATTTTCTGAACATAGTATCACCGCAGAATAAATTATTTTCTATTTTGTAAGAAACGCTGCCTTTGGTATGCCCCGGAGTTTCAAGTATTTCAATTTTGTTATCCCCAAGCGAAAGTTTGGGAAGTTCGTCTAATGTTCCGTCAATTACTGGGTTTTCAAAACCGTCTGTCGGAACTCCGAAAATTTTCATAAATTCATTCATACTGCGTGCAAGTTCAAGATCGTTTTTATGGATGTACACTTTTGTGTTAAGTTCTTTTTTCATAACATTGACACCCAAAATATGATCAAAATGTCCATGTGTCAGAAGAATGTATTTAACCGTCAATTCATGTTCTTTGATGTATTTCAAAAATTTCGGAAGGTATGCGGAACAGTCTATAATAACAGCCTCTTTTGATTTTTCGTCCGTCAAAAGATAATTGTTAGCCTGAATCGGTCCTGCCACACAGGTTTCTATATGCATTATTTTTCCTGCTCCCTTATAAGTTCAAAAATTTCTTTGCATTTTCTAAATACTGTTTCGGCATCTTTAAGTGCAATCATATTAGCGCCGTCACATAGCGCTTTATCAGGATCCGGATGAACTTCAAAGAATAAAACGTTAGCGCCGACTGCCATTGCGGCTTTTGCAAGCGGTAAGACGAATCGTCTGTCGCCGCCTGAACATTCACCCTGCGCTCCGGGTAACTGAACGCTGTGGGTAGCGTCAAAAACAACAGGATAACCGAATGCTTGCATTATTTGAATACCTCTGAAATCAACAACCAGGTTGTTGTAGCCGAAACTTGTACCTCTGTCTGTAACAAGAATGTTCGTATTTCCGCTGTCCTCAACTTTTTTGATAAGGGATTTCATCTGTTCAGGTGCTAAAAACTGCCCTTTTTTGATGTTAACTATTTTACCTGTTTTAGCTGCCGCTACAAGTAAATCCGTCTGACGGCAAAGAAATGCCGGGATTTGCAAAATATCAGCAACTTCCGCCGCAACTTGAGCCTGTTCAGGCAAATGAATGTCTGTAACTATAGGCACATCGTAATTCTTTTTTATGTCCGAAAGAATTTTTAATCCCTCATCCATCCCCAAACCTCTGAACGACTTTATAGATGAGCGGTTTGCTTTATCAAATGAAGATTTAAAAATAAAATTAATCCCTAATTTTGCACAAATTTGTTTTAATTCTTTTGCGACTGTTTCCGTTGTTTCACGACTTTCAATGGCACAAGGTCCTGCCATAATGGTCAGTTTGTCTCTGCCTATTTCAAAATTACCCAGTTTAATTCTCTTTATATCCATAATACGGAATTTTAATCTAAAAACACTTTTTGTGCAAGAAATTAAAAATTTGCCATTGTAACAATTAATTAATAAAATAGCAAAAAATTAAATTTACATCTTTTATGATAGCAGCAAAGGAGGGTATATGAGAATATTACCTTTAATTAACGCAAGTTATGACAACAAAATGAATTTTAAAAGCGGGGTTATTAAAAGTGCCGGTAGTGTTTTAACATCGCCTGAAGTTGCAAATACCGCAAAAGCGGTCGGAGGAGCCGTTCTTGTGTATCTGAATGTAATAAACTCAAACAAATCTTCCAAAAATAAAAAAGATGATTTTCAATTAAGGAAACTCTCCGAGGAAGAATTTGAAACAAAGAAGGAGGATATTCTTTCCCACACAAAAGATTTCAAAGCCTTTGAATATATAAATTCTGAAGGTATTAATGAATATAATGTACAGTTATTTAACTACATGCTTCTAAACCCTGAAACTTATAATGAAACCTATTACAGAAGACTTGTTGATGAAATGAGTGAAGATTTTTGGGCTGAAAAATTAAATAACGAATACAGTTCTTCGGTAGCGTTAAGAATGTTAAAAATGCCGTGGTTCTTAAGAAGCACTCACGATTTTGCCAGAAATTCTGATCTTTTACCGATATCATCAAGTGCAACCAACAAAGAATTAAGAGATATAAAACTTCAGATGCTTGATAAACTGGATGAATATAAAGGGGAAGCGGAGTTTTCAGGCATGCAGGAAAGTGCAATTGTCAGATTACTGCTGGATATAAAAACGGAAGACGGGTTGAAAGTTGCGCTTAAATTACTGGAACATCCTGAAATTCTTGATAGTAGAAGCCGTTTTTCGAAAGACTGTTTTGGAGATTTTTCCAATGAAAAGGATTTTGCGGATATAAAAATTGCATTGATAGATAAAATTAATTCAAAGCCGGAACTGTTTGAAACCAAATACTTCAAAGACTGTATCGGCGGAATTTTCAGCAACGTAACGGATGATGAAACAAAAACATTAACTCTTAAAGTTTTTGATAATCCGAAATTGTTTGAAAGCAGAGATTTTGCCAAATACCTGCAGGATATTTTGTATCATTTTTCATATACGAAAAAAGAAGAGCAGGAAGTTGTGTATAAAATGCTTGATGCAATAGAAAAGAAACCGGAATTATTCAAAAACGAAAAGTTTTTAAATGAACTCGGACAATTGATTTTTATACAAAAAGACGGCGATGGTGTTACGACAAATTATAAGAAAACCGTTGAAACCGGAAACAAAAATCTGTTTCTGATAGAAAAAGGCTATTATGATTAAATTCTAAAATACAGAAAGGAAAAATTATGAAAGTATTACCTGTTATTAACGCAAATTATGACAACAGAATGAATTTTAAAAGCGGGGTTGTTAAAAGCGCAAGTAATGTTTTAACATCGCCTGAAGTTGCAAATACTGCAAAAGCGGTCGGAGGAGCAGTTCTTGTATATCTGAATGTGGTAAATACTAAAAAATCAACCGAAAATAAATCTGATAATTATCAAATCAGAGAACTTTCAGACACAGAATACGAACAAATGAAAAGTAAAATTATGCAGGCTAAAGAAGAAGCGTACGCAGAATGGAAAAATTTGAAAGGCGATTATGAAAAAAATGACATATCATGTGCTGAACGAAACTGTCCTACTTTTGCATTTATCGATTCAGGCAATATAGATCAATGGAATGTTCAATTGTTTGATTATATGCTGAAACATCCGGAAACATATAAGTATAATTACACCAAATTAGCCGATAATATAGAAGAAATATCGGTTGGAGATAATAATCAAAAATCGGCTGAAGTTGTTTTAAAAATGTTGAAAATGCCGTTTCTTTTCCCGCAGGAACATAATGGCACAGGACATTTGGGATTAAATTACTATCTATCGGAAGGTTCCGATATCAGAATTAAAATTTTGGATATGATTGAAGCAAATAAAACGGATTATAACGAAACACAAATATTTAATTTAAGGGATATCTTAACCTGGATAAATACGAAAGACGGATTAAGAGTTGCAAAAAAATTAATAGAAAAACCGGAAATTCTTAAAAGTTCAATATCTGAAAATGCATTTCGTTATTATTCCAATTCAAAGAAATATGCAGATATTAAAGTCGCATTGATAGATAAAATTAATTCAAAGCCGGAATTGTTGAGTGATGAAAATTTCATGAAGTGTGTACCTGCATTTATTAATAATGTGGTTGACAAACATACTTTGGATTTTTCGTGTAAGATTTTGGATAATCCGATTTTATTTAAATCAGATTCGTTCCGTAAATGGCTAAACGGTATGATATATGAATATCCAAAGTGTAACGATGATACAGACAAAAAGACGCGTGAAGTTATGTACCGGATAATTGATGCCGTTGTTAAAAGGCCTGAATTATTTGAAAATAAAAAATTTAATGACGAATTTGGAGAATTATTATTTGTAAGACGAGGTCCGCAAGGTGAAATATGGCTTAATGAAAGAACTATTGAAATAGGAAAACGAAACCTGTTTTTAATCGAAAACGGTTATTATAACTAAATTTTAATAAGGAATGATTATAAAATACAGAAAGGAAAAATTATGAAAGTATTACCTGTTATTAACGCAAATTATGACAACAGAATGAATTTTAAAAGCGGAGTTTCTGAAGGTCAAAAGGTTGTGCAAAAAACTGCGCCAATGGCAAAAGATATGTTTTTAAAAATTGGAGGAACAGTTTTTGCCGGTGCAACAACATTTGAAGTAGTTAAAAATTTCATGGCTGATAAATTAGGGTTCTCCAAATCCGAAACTGATAACATTAAACCTGAGAATAATCTCGGTTATGATCTTATGGCAGATTCAATGGACAGGGGTGAAATATTATTCATGTTAGACAGGGCAACAGGGGAAAAAATGACTAATGAAGAATTTGAGACTCTTTATTCACCATATACAACTGTGCAAAAACTGGTAGATTATGTAGATGCTCACAAGGTTCAGCCGGAATCGGAAACCGATAAGCAATAGTAGTGATGTTGTAAAATTTACTGATAAAAAAGATGCCCGAAAGGGCATCTTTTTTAATCTTCAAAATATTTCTGCAGCCATTTTGTCGGTTTGACGTATCTAAAACCGCCTTTTCCCCAAAAACCATGCAAGGCCTGTTCAGGATTCGGACGTCCGTGGAATACCAAAATTTTTGCATCCACAGGCTCTTTCGCCATCATGAAATAATTTAGCGGAAACGGTCTTAAACAACTGCGTTTAAAACTTACGCACCAGGACTTATCCCAGTATTTTAATAATCCTTTGTTGTGCATTTGATATGACAAAAATGCCTGTTCGTTTTTGTAGCGTTTTCTTATATCTGCGCCCTCTTTATAAAAATTCTCAATGATGTCAGGATGTTTTTTGACGATAAACTTAAACACCGAAGAATTTCCTATGATGTCGTTAGGGAAATCCCAGTCTTTTATGATATAAAATTCGCCTTCCTGCTCAAAAAAGCAGTCAATATTTGACCTTACGATAACATCTAAATCCAAAAACAGAGCTTCGCCCTCTAAATCTGCAAGCTTATCCGTAAATAACCCCAGTTTTTTCCATGCTTTTTCAGGTAAACCTTCATCATTTAGCGCAGGCAAAGGTCGGACTTCAATTCCTTCTGCCAAACCGTCTGCGTTGTCCGTAAAGCACACAAATCTGTGCGGAATTGTTAAATTCTTTTCAACCATTTTATAAAGCCTGTTTACATATTCAGGTCCGAATTTTGTACCCCATTTAACACAAATTACATTTTTATCCATATTAACCTCTTAATAATTCAAAATTTCCAGCCGGGAACATTCTGTCACAAAAATAAAATTATTTAAAGTTTTAATCCATTTTTGTAACAAATAATGCTTAAAATTTAACTAAAAATTTGACCGAAAAATTTCACTTATGTTAAAATTACATGCATATACTTAGAACAAAATTTATATTAGTGTAAAAGGATAAACATATGGCTGGATTTAACCAAACAAAAAGGGTGTTGTTACGGGTACTGCAAGAGCTGACAGAATTACCTGGCGGCTCTTTATTAGCGGATGACGAGACTCGCGTCTTGCTCGCTCGCGTGTAACGGCAATTCCGCGTTTTGTTTTTCAGCGATTTTATCGCTTTAAAAACAAAAACGCTCCAGCCTCTGCTAGCTCGCGCAACTCGCAAAATAACAACTTTTCGCTCTATCATCGGCTAATAAAAAGAAGTCCTTTTCAGGACTTCTCTTTATTAGCGGACGACGAGACTCGAACTCGCGACAGCCTGCTTGGAAGGCAGACGCTCTACCAACTGAGCTACATCCGCACAAATTTTGTTATTCTTCTATCAATATTCTTTCCGCTCAGTTGTTAGAGCCATATATAACCGCTCCGCCTGCTGAACAGTGTTCCGAACTTTTGCTTCAATCTCTCTATGCTGCGTTGGGGCAACTGAGCTACATCCGCATGGTTGCTAGTTCTTAATTGGTACAGTCATGCTACACAAAAAATAATTATATTTCAAGTAATTCTAAATAATTAATTCTGAAATCCCATAATATATTCAAAATTTTCGCTCTCAGGTAGGATTAAACCCGCTGAAAAATGAGTTATCATAATGATACGGGGATCGAACGACTGAATATTTTTCGGATTTTCGAGGGAATAATATAAAATTTCGTTTGGCCTGTTTGGTCCTCTCTGATTTACATACATTTACACTTATTAATTTGCCTCTACTTTCTCTTTTATAACTTGCTTCCTTACATAACAAAATTTTCCAAGACCGCCCTGTGCGGTTTTTATTTGCCCTGATTACGCTTTTATGGTAAAATATCCTGGTATTATTTATTGTCCGAGAAACTTTTGCGATAAGGTACGTGAGCAAAAGTTTTGAGTGGCGTATTAGACAGCGTAGCCACGTACGGTTCGCGGTTCAGCGAAGTGGTAGTGGCGGAGAACTGCTTTTATAAGGAGAAGTTTTTATGGCAGATGAAGTCAGAGCAAGTCATATTCTTGTTGATACAAAAGAAGAAGCATTAGAACTTAAAGAAAATATTACCTCATTGGAAGATTTTGCACGTGCGGCGGCTGAATATTCAAATTGCCCGTCAGGTGCGGAAGGCGGAGATTTGGGGTATTTTGGCAGAGGCATGATGGTTAAGCCGTTTGAAGATGCTGCTTTTTCTTTGCCTGTAGGTGTTGTATCTGATCCTGTTGAAACGCAATTCGGCTGGCATTTGATTATGGTTACTGATAAGGATTAGTATCTTGAATAACAGAGAAATTTTAGAAAAATATGAAATTGATTATCTTTTGATTAATTCATCAAACGAATTTTTGGATGAATACACGACTTTGGAAGAAAATTCGGCGTTCAAAATTACAAATTTTTCGGGCTCAACGTGTGATGTCATAATGACTCCTGATACAATATTTCTTTTTGTTGATGGCAGATACCACATTCAGGCTGATAACGAAGTCAACCCTGATTTGGTTAAGGTTGTTAAACTTCAGATAGGCCAAAGTGTAACAGAAGAAATTGCCAGAATTGTCGGCAGAAACAAAACAGTAGGACTTTTCTCAAAGAAAAATTCACAGTACAGAGTTGAGCAGTTTAGCAAATATTTTGATGTAAAACTTCTTGATGACGATATTTTTACGCCGTCATTTGACAGAACATCCGAAAACAGCGAAGAAGTTTTTGGGCTTTCACCTGAAGAGAAAACTGAGGGAATAAGAGAAGTTTTATATGATGATGAAGCAATTTATGTCACAAATCCGCAGGAAGTTTCATATCTTTTTAATCTGAGAGATTATTCAAAACAGTATTCGTCATCAATATACGCCAAAGCCATTATTTATAAAAACGAAATTGAGCTCTTTACTCCTGATAATTTTGATGTTTTGGTTGACAGGCTGATGGATTTCAGAGGGCGAATTTACGTTGACAAAAAGACAATTAACGCGTTTGATTATAATCTTATAAACGAAAAAGCAATAGAGGTTAAAGAAAATCCGATAGCAATGATGAAATCGGTTAAGACAAATGTCGAAATTGAACATCTGAAATCGGCATTTGCCAGAACTGATGAAGCTGTTTTGGCGATTAGAGATTACATTGAAAAATATGATAATCTGAGCGAATTTGATATTTCGGAAAAGCTTACTGAAGAATTTATGGCGCATGGAGCTAAAAGTTTGAGTTTCAGATCAATTGTAGCAAAAGACAAAAATTCAGCGCTTGCACACTACGGAGAAATTTCAAAAGATGAAAGATTATGTGACGGCAGTCTTATCTTAATTGATTGCGGAGCGTATTATGAACAGGGTTTGGCAACAGACTGTACAAGAGTTTTTGTGAAAGGAACTCCGAATGATTTGCAAAAAAATGTTTATACAACGGTCCTGAGATGTTTCCTAAATTGTTTTGATACCGAAAACATTACAACCGGCGGTGAAATTGATAATCAGGCAAGACTGTTTTTTCAGCAAAATCCTGTTGACGGTTTTGTATTTAACCATGGTTTAGGACATGGTATCGGTATAAGTGTGCACGAAAATCCGCCTGCTCTGAACAAAAGTGAAGCGGGCAAAGTAAAACTCAAAGAGAATATGTGTTTTACTATTGAGCCTGGGCTATATAATAAAAATTGTTTCGGTGTAAGACTTGAAAATTCCTGCTATCTGAAAGACGGTAAAATTGTTAGCTTTTCAAAACTTCCTTTTGAGAAAAAACTTATAGATTTTAATCTTCTGACAGAACGGGAGAAAGAACTTCTTGACGAATTCGGGGTTATTTAAATGGAAATTACGTCAGTCAGTAACGAATTAGTAAAAGAGACCGCCAAACTTCAGCAGAAGAAATATCGTGATGAAAGCGGTGAATTTCTTCTTGAGGGGAATAAAGCCGTTGAAGAATGGTATAATAACGGATTTGGTTTTAAGCATGTATTTGTTTTAAAAGAAAAAGTGTCTAAATATTCATTCTTAGGTAAAGATTTGATTTTAACGACATCAGCAGTATTAAAGAAGATATCTTCTACAGTGACGGAACCTGAAATCGTTGCGGTCGGTGAAAAAATAAAATTTGATGAAAAAATTCTGAAATCGGTAAAAAAAGTATTACTTCTTGAGGGTATAAAAGATGCGGGAAATCTAGGTACTATTTTGCGTTCCGCAACGGCATTCGGGATTAATGCGGTAGTTTTGTACGGAGATTGTATTGATATTTATAACCCTAAATGCATACGTTCTGCAGTAGGAAATTTTGGTAAAATTTCAATATTTGAAATGAATAAAATTCAGGAGTTGGATAAATATTTTTGTGGGTTTGAACGTGTTGCGACATTACCGAGAAGTAAAAATCTGCTCAGAAATTTTGAATTTAAAACACCTGCTTTGATTATGTTTGGCTCTGAAGCAGATGGCTTAAGCGAAGAATTAATTAATTATTCAACGAATTCCGTAAAAATAGAAATGGCTGACAGTGTTGAGTCATTGAATTTGAGTGTATCTTGTGCTGTCGTTATGTATGAAATGATGAACTGATTTTTATTTTATATTAAAATGCCGTTCCCTATTTTTTGTATTTAATCCGGTTATCATTTCGTTAATAGTATCTTCTATGTGTCTGGCATCAATTTCTCGGGCATTTTTCCAGTATGCCGTAAAGTCATTTTCTATATCCGGACATTCCATATCCTTTAGAAATCTTTTAGACAATTCAATTTTTTCTTTAGGTACTTTTGCTAATTCGGCAGGTGTCATATATTCATCCAGACCTGTAATAGTTTTAAACGAACTTTTTATAGATTCACGCATTTCTTTTGAATAACTGTCACTACCATAAAAAGTCTCTTTTATGAAGTCTTCCAATGATTTGTTTTTTACGGTATTAAATCCGCGTTTTTTCAGAGATTCATAAATTTTTTCACCATATAGACGAATAAAGTCATCTTCCGAACAATATTTTAATATTTCATCTTGTTTTGCGTGTCGTAATTCGTGGTGAATAGTGCCAAATCCGTATTTTTTATCTATAGAAGGTTTGATTTTGACACTTTTGGTCTTTCTGCACCATTCACCAGCAGATTTATCACTCAATTCTTTGTCCAATACCATTTTTATATCAAAATCCTCAAACTTATAGTTTGCTTTTGCTTCTTCAAAAACGGCTTGCCAATACTCTTCTTTTGATTGTTTAAGTTCGTCTTTTTCGATTTTTTCATATCGTTTTAGCATATTGATAGTTTCTTCTTCGGTTAAATTTTCCCTCATAAAGATTTCTTTAAATTTCTTTTGAGTTCCCGGAATATCGTCATAAAGTTTCTTAAATCTGCGTTCAATTTGTTTTAACGGTGAAAAATGCCTGATACCGATTATTGTAGCGGTAACAGCAGCAATACCTACACTTGCCCATAGTAACCATTTGTTCTTTTTGGGTTTAGGCGCTGAACTTATGAACTCATCAGGAATACTTTCCGTTCTTCCAAAAGATATTGCCTGTTTATTCTGCAAATAACTATATTGCTGGTTTTGTATTTTTCCCGAAAAATTAACTGTTTCTGTTTCCATATAGCGGTTCCGGTTGTTATTTCCCCTTACTGTTTATATAAAAACATTTTTGCAGTTTAAATTGCTTTAGGTATTATGGCGGAATTTACATTTCTTAATCCATACATTCCGTTTTCTGTGTTATAATCTGTAAATCGGAGGAGAAATGTTTAATTTTTTCGGAAATTCCGTTAAACAGGAAGCATGCAGCGAATTAAATATAATATACAGGAGCCTGAAGGGTATCTATGACTTTTCGACGATATCAGCAGGTAGAAAAGAATATCTGACCGATTTGATTACCCGATACGGATATTTACCATACCCGTTTCGTAAAGCGCAGGAGGAACTTACTCCGAACGAAGTTTTGTTCGGTCTGGAAATAAAATGGGTACAAAATAAAGTTTTTGATGGGGAAAAATTTATATTCAGTGCCGATAAACAGAGTGTTTTAGCCAGAAAGAATATTAAAAATTCCGACTGGATAAAAAAAGAAGGTCACGATATTAAACTTATAACCCTTTCAGCGCTTGCTGACGGCAACAGGACTGACAAGACGGGTAAATTTATGGATTGGCTTACGCAACTTTTAATTTTGCCTACAGGAAACCTTGAAAACGGTATTTTTAATACAACGATATATCTTACACCGTTTCACCCGAGAGAATTTGGTTGTGCATATTTACCGAAGAGCAATGATGTAAGTGAGAATTTGCTTGATGAAGGTATCAAAGAAGTTACAGGCATGGGGGTAAAAAAACAGGTTCAAACGTTTATTCAGCTTGCACAGTTGGCAGGCCATCCTGTTATATATGATATTCTGCCTCAAACCGGAAGATTTTCCAAAACTGTCCTTGCAAATCCTGAAATTGCAAGATGGTTTGATATTAAAGAATTGAATAAAAAATTAACGAAAAATATTGACAGCTTAATAAAAAAAGCGTTGCCCGACTGTGATGATGACGATTTTGAAGTTATAAAAAATATTTATCTACAATCCCAAAATGAAAGTTCGGGCACTTTAAGCGAAAAATATCAAAAACTTTTTGAAGAGTTTTCAAAAGAAACTGACAAATTCAAAAAAGAAATCTCAGAATGTATGCTTAAATTATCCGAACAAAAGAAACTTCAAAAAAGAGTGAAAGCAATAATTGAAGAAATTGAGGGCGGAAAGGTTAATTCCGAAAGCGATATAAAACACTCCGGTGATGTTATACGCAAACTTATTGAAGAAGATTTATGGACTGCACCGGGCGGCGCTTGGTGTTCTGTCGGAGTACCCATCTATGACACAATGAGCGAATGCGGCGGCTATCCAATGTTTAAACATTATGATAAAGACGGTAAAGATGTTACCTCTTTTGCAAATCTGGACTGTCAGACACCTTATTATTTTGTAAATCTTGAGAACGGAACATATAATAACAACGTTGCGGATTACTTTATATCCGAAATGGAAAAACTCAGAAAAGATTATAATTTTGACGGGTTCAGAATTGATCATATTGACCATATTGTTGATGAAAATTCAGAGAAAAACGGTGTTCCGATTAGTTATAGAGCTCCTAAAACGGTTTTGAATAAATTGAATAAAGCGCTTAAAAGTAAAACACCTTATTTTGCGGTTATTGCCGAATATATGTTGTGGAATAACTATTATAAAGAATATTCAGAAGATATGAATTTTGATGTGCTCTGGGGCAATGATATTGTTTTGCAGTATGAAAAAACTCCGCAAAAAATTGTTGATGATAATCAAAATTTAACTAATTTTAATGTCACAAAGAAAAATAAAAACTATCTTTCTATTCTGAAAACGTACAATAATCAGGACGGGGAATTCCACGCAATTGATCAATATCCGGCACAACTTGGTGCGGAAGGAGCCTTGTTTAAATGGTTTAAATACAAATTCCTTCCGGGCGGGAAATTTGCACAAAGACCTATGCTGTATGCAGATGGCGATGAAAGCTTCACAAAAGGCGGGCTTGAACATATAATAAATGAAGAAGTTCCTTTGGTAAGAGCGCAGGATTATCCGTTTTTTGATAAATTTGATGCTATTGACAGATTTGTAAAAGAAAATCCGCTTATAACAGATGGGGAAGCGCAGATTATTCGTGAAGATGATGACGGATTTGTTGCCTGGATTATAACAAAAGAGCCTCTAAAAGACGGTTTTTTAATTGTTGCAAATTATAAATCAGCGACAGAACGCACTGTTGATGCTAATGGTGAACCTGCACAGGTTCAAAATCTGCCCGTATATGATAAAATCATCATGTTGCCTGCGGATTATACCATAGTGTTTGAGTATAAATTTGACGGGATAAGTTTTGTAAAAGAAGAATTTAGCGAAAGTTCAGAATTGAAATTTGACGAAATTGATAACAGCGAATTCAGAATTTTCGGTACCAAAAAGTTATAATCTATGATAAAACAACTAAGGCTTAAAAACTATATATTAATTGATGATATAACGGTTGATTTTGATCGCGGATTTAATGTTATAACCGGTGAAACGGGTTCAGGTAAAAGTATTTTGATTAATGCTATTGATTTGGCATTTTCTTCACGTGTTTTCAAGGAAGTTATAAAAACAGGTTGCGAAAAAGCCGTAATTGAATTAACAATATCTTCCGATAAGCATGAATTGAAAGAAATTTTTGAAGAATTTGAAATTGAGTATGACGGAGGTGAAATTCTTTTAACCAAAGAAATATCAACTTCTGCAACAAGGACAAGGGTTAACGGAACTCCGGTAAATTCGGATTTTATAAAGCGTTTGAAAGACTTATTTCTGGATATACATTCCCAGCATCAGACGTATTCTTTTATTCAGCCCAAATATCATATAACTTTGCTTGATAATTACGGAAAAGATGTATATGGTGCTGAACTTAGTGAGTATAAAACTCTATATTCCGAATATAAAAATGCGCAAAACGAACTTGAAAAATTGCAAAATACTCTTAATGCAACGGATGAGCAAATTGAATTTTTAAAATTTCAGATAAATGAAATTGACAGTGCCGAAATAAAATCGGCTGACGAAGATGAATTGTTAACAAAAGAACTGAATATTCTTCAGAATGCTGAAAAATTAAAGGAATTAACCGGACAATCATACTGGAGTTTAAACGGTGATGAAAATTCCATACTGGATGCGGTTTCATCCGTTAAGCAAAATATTTCAAAAGCGTTTTCAATGGATGAAAGTCTTGCTTCGATTTCGGAAAATCTTGAAAATGTTTTTGAAAATTTAAAAGAAATAAGCTCACAACTTCGTGACTACAGTCAAAATCTTGAAAACGATACGGAAAGATTAAATACTATTCAGGAAAGGCTCTATTTATTTGATAAACTTAAACACAAATACGGAAATACACTTTCAGATGTTATTAACACAAAAGATAAATTAACACAGGAACTTTCTTTAATTGAAAACTATGAAAATAATTGTGATGAATTAAAAGACAAAGTTCAAAAATTATATTCTTTGCTTGAAAGTAAGGCATCTTCAATATCTGCTATGCGTAAAAATTATGCAGAAGTTTTGTCAAATCTTGTTGAAGAAAAATTATACAATCTTGAACTTCCGAAAGCCAGATTTAAAATTGAAATAACGCCAAAGGAAATTTCATCAGACGGAGCAGATAACGTGGAATTTCTGATATCAACAAATGTTTCAGAAGATTTAAAACCGCTTGTAAAAGTGGCTTCAGGCGGGGAAATTTCCCGAATAATGCTTGCTATAAAGGTTATTTTTGCGCAAAGTGATGATATTGATACGGTTATTTTTGATGAAATTGATACAGGGATTTCAGGCAGAGCATCCCAAAGCGTTGCGGATGAAATAAAAGAACTTGCCAAATTCAGGCAAATAATTTTGATAACTCATCAGGCAATAATTGCCTCAAAAGCCGACAGGCATTTTTACATAAATAAACGCCAAACTGATGATAAAACCGAAGTCGGAGTATACGTTCTTGACGGTGAATATAAGGTCAAAGCATTGGCCGAACTTGCAGGCGGAGAGATTAACGAACAGTCTGTAGAATTTGCCAAGTCATTGTTAAAAGGTTGATTTTATAGGATAAATATTATATAATTAGTTAGGTACTTTGTGACCGTTTTGGAGCAGAGGTTTTTATTAATATGTTTTTTGGAAAGCCCAAAGATAAAAAAGAAAAGATAATAGACGAAGCATACCTTGAGGAACTGAAAAGTCAAAATAAGCTTAGTAAAATAATCAAAGTTACTACGGATGAACTGACAAAAGGTTCAAAGGATGTTTTTCTTTATACATACCTTTTTGAAACTGTAGAACAAACTGCCAAAACAATAGATTATAAACAGCTCTTGGGTATGTGCACTCAGGCTATAAAAGAGAATCCTCAGAGTGCCATTCTTTATAAAAAGAAAGCTCAATATGAAATTGCGCTCAAACAGTATCCTTTGGCGGAACAGGACTTAAAGATATGTTTAAAACTTAACCAGAAAGATCCTGAGGTTATACTTGAGCTTGGTAAAATAAGACAGCAATTTTATAAGTTTGACGATGCTATTGCGTTGTATAGTGCTGCGATTAAATTAAATCCTAATTATGTAGAAGCGTACCTATGCCGTTATGAAGTTCAGTTTTACAAGAAAAACTATGCAGAAGCTCTTGGCGATCTATCAATAGCAATGACAATGACGGCTACGCAGGAGGATTTACTCATAAAACGCGGTGATCTGAACTTTATTTTGGAAAAATATGCCGAAGCGATTAAGGATTACACTTCGGCGCTCACAATAAATATCAGAAACGCAGAAGTTTTTGCTAAAAGAGCAAAGGCCTACGCTGCCAAAAAGAATTATAACTATGCTTTGGCGGATTATGAACAAATACTCAATATTGACAAAAGAAATGTAAATGCAATGGTTGAAAGTGCCAAGATTTTGAGTAAATACCTTAACAATCCGAAAGCGGGTATGACTATGCTTGAATCTGCGCAAAAAATAGCTCCTACCGACGCTATAGTTGCAATGGAAGTTGCATATGCAAAAGCTGATATCAACGATCTTGACGGTGCCATGGTAGATTTTGAAAAAGCTATAAGGTTGAGTAACAACGATCCGGTTACAATGGCTGAAATATGCAGCAGGCGAGGGGAATTGTTTTATAAACAGGGATATTATGAAGAAGCAATTAAAGATTATAATATGATGCTTGAAAAAAGACCGGATAATCCGAATTTATTCAAAAAAAGAGCCAATGCTCTCAAGGACACCGGTAATTATGCAGCTGCCGCAAAGGATTATTTAACCATCATAAAACTGCTTCCGAACGAAATTGAAAATTACGTTACACTTGCGTACCTGTACACCGACCGTCTCAAAAATGTTCAGTCAGGACTGAAAATTATAGATACTGCAATTGAAAAATTCGGAAAGAAATCTGTTGAAATATTTGAGATAAAAGGTGAAGTCCTGTTGAAAACAGGTAAATTTGAAGAAGCAGTGAAAAATTTTGATATTGTTTTGGAATTAGATCCGAAAAATATTGAGGCAATATACCTTAAAGGTAATGCCGAATATAAACTGGGACAATTAGACAAAGCAATTGCAGATTATTCAAGTATTCTAGAAAAAGATGAGCAATATTACAAAGCTTATAATAAACGAGCTTTCTGTTATGCACAAAAGAAAGATTATAATAAAGCAATTGATGATTATTCAAAAGCAATTACTCTTAACCCTGATTTAAGTTCTGCAATTGTAAACAGAGCAAAATGCAAG
Source organism: bacterium (assembly GCA_017652265.1). Classification (GTDB taxonomy): domain Bacteria; phylum Cyanobacteriota; class Vampirovibrionia; order Gastranaerophilales; family Gastranaerophilaceae; genus Gastranaerophilus. The sequence continues at coordinate 12,623 of JAGCBH010000059.1, read as the reverse complement.
GAAATTCTTAAGGATTACCACGGAGCTTTGGCTGATTATTCAACCGCTATAACATTAAATCCTAAAAACCTTGATGTTTACTATTTGCGCGGCAACTTGAAACAATTACTTGGAGATAGTGAAGGCGCTCTTGCAGATTTCAGCAAAACAATTTAATCAAAATTTTCAATTTCAAGTTCTCTTGCCAATACTCCTCTGGAGTTCAGATACCCTCTTGCTTTTTCAAGATAAGGCTTAAATTGGTCGTAAGCGCCGTTAGCTTTCAGTTCGCATTTTAGTTTATGTGTATTGCGAAATCTTCTGAGCATTCTTGTTGCGCGCAAACGGTCTTCTTCACTCATCGGCTTTAACAATTCTCTTAAATCGGCTTTGTAAATGTCTGTGCCGTTATTCATTTGATCAATTAAAAACTTTTCTACTCGGAATGCACTGTCAATATCTTTGTATTTGTGTGCTGTCCAAATTGCATCTTCGCGGACATATTCAGAGAAAATTCTGTCTAAAAATACAAATAAATTTCTTCTAAAATCTTTATCTTTTATATACGCACCATTTTTTACAATACCGCCGGCATCTATAATGATGTTATTTATCATATTGCTTTCGCGTTCAATATCCGGAATGGAATACTCTCTATATTTGGCTCTTAACGGGTTAAGAGGAGTCATTGCGCGCGCTTTATCATTTTTATCAATAAATTTATTTAGCATATAGCCGTATTCATCGTAATCGGTACTGAAACTTGACATAAAAGGTTTTGCCATACGTCCGTGCGGCATCTTTTTGTAGGTGAAAAATATTGACTGGGGTTCAAAATATTTACCAAATAAACGTTCATCACCCGGCTGCATACCAAATTTTTCAAAGAATGTCAAAAGAGCGTATTTAAAATCACCAATGGTCAGTTTTGAACATTCTTTAAAATATCCGTTATCAACATATTCCATTGATATATCATCACGCCGGAGGACTTTTTTGAGTCCTTTTACAAGTTCTGCACTTATGCCGTCTAATGTTTCCAATTCTGTACTTGAAGATTTTTGGGCAAATGTCCTGAAAAGGTTATCAACTTTTTTTGTTGCACTGCAGTATTCGTCGGATTTTAAATTTGTGAGCCAATCACTTGGTAATCTGCCCAAACGTCTTTCTCTCAGGTTTTGAGTACGTACCATATCTTGTAGTGTAAAAAGATGTAAATTTTGTTTTTTTGCAACGTGATAAATTTTCATATAATTTCCTCTGGTATGACATTTTAAAAACCGTAAAAATAAAATTTGTTATTTGAGTAAACTAATGTTAAGAACATTTTAAAAATATAAAATTATTAGCAATTTTTTTCATTCATCATTTTTATAATAAATATAGGGAAAATATGGAGAATAATTAATGGATAAAGTAGCAAGTGTTAATCTTCAAGCGTTAAAAGAAATTGAACCTCAAAAAGAAGAAATAAATTTTAAGGCTAAACACGACAACAAAGAATCAGATGATAAAGGTATGCGCAAAAGTACCAAGTGGATGATAGGAGCTACCATTCTGGCAGCTACTACAGCAATTGGAATCGTAACGCACAAAAGGATAAAGGCAGGTAAAGCCGCTGAAGAACTTCTTAAAGATGTAGCCTCTCAGAAAGGCCGAATCGGCATGCTATTTAATGGCTCAGGTTGTGAAGGAGTTGTGGCTGAAAAGCTTGCGGAGATTGAAAAACTACCTATTGAAGAACAAAAATCTGCACTGGATTTTTTGGAAAAAATACAACGAAATGTCTTTCATCTTCAGCAAGACCAAAGACTTGGTAGTAAATATTTAAGACGCGGTCTAAAAGAATATCCTGCAGAAGTTAAAAAAGCGATTGATGAGGGCCGATGGCTTGATGCCGGAGAATTGTACGAAAAATACGCTCAAACCCTTCCTAATACTTTCAGAACAAGCTCAACCGGTGCTACGGTAGAAGAAACTATCAAAAATGTTTTTGGGGAAGGTTCTAAAATAAAACCTCATACCTATGACTTATCACAGGAAGGTGAGTATATCATGTCCCAAAGAAATTTTGGCGGTTTTCATGAACATATGGCAATAAAAGATGGCATTGTATATGAGCCAAATTATATGACTGATTTGTCGGATTCTTTGGGGGTAGCACTTTATAGTCCTCAAAAAATAAAGAATTATGTATGTGCCAATGTTAAAGACGGATATTATATACAACACGGCACTTATGGAGGTAAATATGTAACGATATTGACAGGTCCGGAATTAAAGGGGTCAGGCATTTCTATGTCATTAGGAATAGCTTCTCGTGGTAAAAATATGTCTCAAGCGCAAAAAGATTTGTTATCATTAGCTGAACATCCTGAAAAATTTGATGCCTCATATATCGATAAATTAACATTGCGAAATTCTGTAAATGGTAACGGAAGCGACCACGGAATCGTAAATCTGGACTATGATTTGGCATATTCAATAATTCAATCTATGGCAAGAGGTTAAAATATAAAAATAATAATAACAAAAGAGGCGACTTTTATAAGCCGCCTCTTTTAGTTTATTAACTACATATTAGTAAATAATAGTTATTTCTTCATCAGGATTTAATGCTGAATCATTAGTAGAAGAAGGAAGTACCAAGTATCTAACTTCATCACCCAATTCATACAATAAACCGAATGTACCGCTTACAGCTAATTTAGTAATATCGAATACACCTTTACCGATTGTAATAAATCCGCTACCAACGCTCTTCAAGCCTTTAAGAGGATGTAAAGAGAATGTATCGCAGAATGAATCAGAAAGGTTTCCGCCTAAGTTTTCAAGTCCGTTAGCTGCAACGTTTACAGCATCACCGACTGATCTGCCGGCAACACCAACAGCTCTGCCTGCTGCTGAGAACGGAGAAGCCAAAACTCTTGAAACGATGTTAGGGTTAACAGTTTTGTCAACGCTGACTGCTGACAAATCTCTTTGTAAATCCATAATTACATCGTCGTTAGAAATTTCAACAAATCTAACCTTCATGTAAGCATCATTTTTGAATCCAGGTCTGTTGATTTGTTCAACGATACCTTTAACAGTTGAACCTTCCGGGAATGTTACGCCTTGAATAGTAACATCTTTAGTAGTTTTTGCTGTGAAGATATCACCAACATTTGAATTTCTTGCACTAATTCTTTCAGAAAGCTTCATGCTGATAGCAACAGGTGTGTAACCCATAAAGTCAACATATTCACCGTTAGCAGCTCTCATAAGATTTCTGTATCTGAAAGTACCAACAAGGTAAGCAACCTGTTCTCTTGAAAGATATTCATCGTTAACAAGTTTAGATGTGTTAGGGATGTTAGCTAACAATTCAGAAGCTACAACTTCTTTTGTTGCAGGAACAGCCCAAGTAGGGATTTGTTGAATAACTTCTTCGTTATATACTGCGAATGCAGAAGCATCTGTTACAGGAACATCAATAACTTTTGCGATTGTAGCAAATACTTCAGCCTTTGTTACAGGTTGGTCAGGTCTGAATGTTTTGTCAGGGTAACCAATCATAACGCCTGCTGATAATGCTTTGTTAATCCATTCTGATGCCCAGTAACCGTTAGTAATATCAGAATATTTGTAAGCAACTTTGCCTTCTTGAAGTCCTAAGCCTTCAGACATCAAAACAGCCAATTCTGAACGCAAAATAGGCATTTTTGAATTGAATTCGCCGTTTGCACCTTTTGACATCAATGCTAACATTGATGAAGCCCATGATTTAACATAAACGTTTTCTTTACCGTTCATAGAAACCATGCAAGGGCATTTTTTAGCTTGTCCTGCAACAAAGTATGCTGCATCTTGTTCTGTCATAACTTGTGCTTGACTGCCGAACAAGGTAGGGTGTGCATAATTCTGAACATCACCCGCATAACATGTCAAAGACAGAGATGTTGCAACTGTTGCAATACCTGCCAATAAACAACTTTTTCTCATAATATGATTCTCCTTTTCATACAATCGTGTTTCACGATAATAACCGAGTATATTATCTCAACTTTATAACATTTTGTCAAGTTATAAAGTTTAAAATAATAATTTAAGTATAGCTACTCTTCATCAGTGTTTGAAGTGTTGGCCGGTAAAAATGAATTTTTCAGGTCTTCCGTATATTTTTTATATTTTTCTATTTTGTTTTGGCTTTCCTGAGTTTTTATTTCAAGTTTATTTTTCTTCTTTTCTAATTTTCTGTGCTTTTTTTCTAATTTAGCCGCTTTCTTTTCTGCTTTCAGCTTAATTTTTTCTTCTTTCGGGTCAAAATATTTGAATTCGCCTTTAAATTCCTCATCTATTTCAACAGGTTCGCCGGTAATTGTTACAACCGTTTTATTTTTTTTGTTTTTTGATTTGTGTTTTGCATAAGCGTAATCGCATGACAGACCTGTTAAAATTGCACAGCATAGGATTATAGCCGTTATTTTAGTACATTTTGACAATTTCATTTATTCCTTTCTTTGCAATGTTCAGAATTTCAAACATTTGACTCTCATCGTAAGGAGCCCCTTCTGCCGTTGTCTGAAACTCAATAATTTTCCCACTTTGAGTCATGACAATATTTGCATCAACCTGAGCGTGGCAATCTTCTTCATATTCAAGATCTAATTTAACTTCGCCGTCAACAATTCCCGCAGAAATTGCGCCGATAGGTTCAATAATAGGGTTTTCTTTTAATTTGCCTTCCTTCAATAATTTTTCAACGGCAATTTTTAAAGCAAGAAAACCACCGCAAATACTTGCGGTGCGTGTTCCGCCATCAGCTTGAATTACATCAGCGTCAATAGTTATTGTTAAATCAGACATTTTTCCCAAATCGACACAAGCTCTGAGGCTTCTTCCGATTAGGCGTTGAATTTCCTGCGTTCTGCCGGATAATTTTGTTCTTTCTCTTTGACAGCGAACATTAGTAGATGACGGTAAAAGCGAATATTCTGCGGTCAGCCAGCCTCTAGGATCATCTTTTTCCATCCATTTCGGTTTCCCTGTTTCAACGGATGCCGTCACGATAACTTTCGTATCGCCGAATTCAGCCAGAACAGAACCCAAAGCGTTTTTTGTAAAGTTCGGTGTAAAAACTATTTTTCTTAATTCATCATTTTTTCTGTTTCGCATTTTTCCCCTTCTTTATTCATAATCCCATTTGTAAATCGCGCCGCAATATTTGCACACTGCAAAACCGTTCATAAAGGCTAAATCGGGTACAAATTTATATCCGTCAACCGTTATTTCTATTTCATTTTGTTCGTTGTGGCTTACGGTAAAGGTTCTGCTTCCCTCATAATCGGGGGAAAACATAAGTTCAAATTTATCCTTTGTACCGCAATTTTTGCACTTAAACATTAAACTTCCTCATCATTATCTAAATTTGCCCTGCGAATGATTTCGGGGTCAAGTTGTTTTTTTGAAGATTTTTTAGCTTTTTTCTCAGAACCCGAATTTGCATTTTTCTTGTACCATAAAGTCCAACAAACACTTCTTAACGGAAGAGTGTAGCCCCATACAATAAAACTTACTGCCGCAGAGAATATTAAACCGGATATCATTTCGGTTGATATTTGAAAATGGATTCCGTATTCAGCATAATTTGCAAATTCGTTGTTCAGATTTTTTAAATAGTCAAGGTTTAGTATAAGGTTTGAATATCCTGCCAGAAATCTGTTTGTATCAACGGCTTTTGAAGAGAATATTGTTACGATTTCGGTTAAGGCAAATGAAATTATTCCTAAAATAGTTAAGATTCCTAAAACTTTGCCGAAATCTCTTTTAACAAGTTCAAAACTTCTTTTTATACAGTCAAACCCGTTTTTATCCTGTTCAAATGTAAATATCTGAAATACCGGCGTGAAAAATATAAGCAAAATTCCGCATAATATCAGAAACAAAGGGCTTATTGAAAGAATAAAAAGCATTGAAAGTACAAGCCAAATTATAAAGAAATTCCAGATGTTTTTAGTTACTATACTGTTATGAGCCGGGAAATCGTATATTTTTCCGCTGACTAATGCGCTTTGCGTCATAGAGTTCAGTGCGGAATATGCAACAAGATACTTCCAAAAAGCGCTCAGCATTAACATAAGTCCAGGAAGAATGGCAATAAGAACAAGAGCTAAAATTCTTGACGGATCTGAGAAAAATTCATATTTACCGCTTAATACAGGTATAGCTCCTTGCAAGTAATAGACAGGAACGAATATAAGAACTAATCCCAAAAGCTGTCCTATTACAGGAAAAGTCATATACATTAGAAATTTGTGTATGTACCTCAGATAAATCTGAAAACCTTTGCCGATAATACCCCATACAGAATTTTTTCCGCTCATTATACTCTCCGATTTCGCTTTTATTATATAATGATATTACAAAACAGGAAAAATTAAAATGCAGGATTACAAAAAATTAATATCAGAGTTTACAAAGGAAGATTATGAAACAGGCAGAGTTAATCTGCATATCCATACATCCTGTTCTGACGGTAAAAGTGAATTTTGTGAAGTTGTGAAAAATTTCAGCGGATTAAAATATTTTGCAATAACTGATCATAATGTAGTTTCAGGATATTTGAAAAATGAAAATCTTCCCGATAACCTTATAACCGGAGTGGAGTTTGATGTTTGGTTCGGATATGTTTTTTGCCATCTTCTTGCTTATGGTATTGATGTTAATTCTGAACATATAAAGCCGTTTTTAGATAATAACGCGGATAAAGCGAATGTTTTATCACGTCTTTTCAATAAAAGGAATATAAAAAAACTTATTGAAGGGATTCATAAATCGGGCGGAATTGCTGTTTTAGCGCACCCTGCCTGCTATTGGGCATTGAGTTTGGACAGATTATTCAAAAACCTGAAAAATATCGGGTTGGATGGAGTTGAATGTTATTATCCCTACAACAATATGCGAGGAATTGTAAAATTCCATTCTAAAAAAGCGGTTATAAAGTTTGCCGACAAACATAATCTTATCAAAACAGGCGGAACGGATTTCCACGGATAGATAATAAATTTTTTACGAAATATTAAGCCTGTTAATAAAATGTTACATAAGTCGTAAATCCGGTATCGGCAATAATAAAAGTCTATTTTGTTTTAAAGATATGTCAACGCAGGTAGCAAAAAAAAAATCTTGATGTGTTATTAATGTTTCGTTGAAAAACATGAGTAGTACAATTTTTAGTTAATTAGGAAAGGATGTGTATCAATGGAAGTCAACAAAATTAGTTTTGGTGCTCGTGGAAAAGTTGCATCAGGAATAGGCCAAAAAGCAAAAAGAGTAACAGGTGATTTGTTGGGTAATATGAGAGCTAAAGCAAAACATGCAACGACTCCAAATTCGCAAGGTACTCGCAGAATAATTACTTGGGAAGCTAGATATCGTCAATGCTAATTAAAAATTGGTAAATTTTAACGGGTTCGGCAATTTGCCGAACCCAACTTTTAACTGAAATGTAAAAATCAAACGGAGTGAAAAACTAATGAATAAAAAACTTATAATTGCCCCATATACATTGATGCACTATGAATCTAAATTGGACACTTATTTTTTCTACAATACAAAAGATGACAACTTTTGGGAAACAGATGAAGTAACAGGTTCAATCGTATCCATATTAGATGGTACTAATAGTTGTGAAGATATTGTTAGTATGTTACATGAAAGCAGTCCTGACATATCGATTGAAGATTTACAGGAACATTTTGGTAAAACTTTTGATTTTCTCCTAAAAGAGGGATATATATTGGAATATACCGGCAAAAAACCGTCTTATGATTATAAACCCGAAAAAATTACTTTTGATTTGGATAAAAAATCTGTTGCAGCAGATAATCATAAAGATATCTCGGATGAAGATTACGATAAATACATACGCTATTTTTTGGATTCCATCCTTGATCCGTCAAAAATGAACAAAAAATTTGAATTTAATCACGACCACAGACAAATGAAGCAGCATATAGTTGAATATTCCGGTGATGAAAATTATTTGTTTTCGGCACCTTTAGCTGTTGCATGGAATTTGACAAACGCTTGTAATTTCAGGTGTATCCACTGTCTATATAATGAAAAAGAATATTCTTCAAAAGGAGATTTAACAACGGAACAAGCACTTAATCTTGCTGATGAATTAATAGAGGCGGGAGTTGTATCTGTCGCTCTTTCAGGCGGTGAAGCTTTCTTAAGGCCTGACACAATGGATATCATAAGAAAATTTAAAGAGAATAATGTCGCAGTGCATATATTTACTAACGGTTCACTGTTAACTGATGAAATTATAGATGAGCTGGCAGAATTATTTAATCCCTTTACGGATGAAGTAAAAATCAGTTTTGATGCTGCAACTGATGAAACATTCAGAAAAATCCGCCGTTCGGATAAATTTGATTTTATTAACCAAAATATCAAAAAATTAACAGATAAAGGCGTAGTTGTAATTAACGGTTGCACTGCAAACGGTATTAATAAAGATGAAATCTTTGATATTTATAAATTGTCTAAATCGTTAGGGGCTAAAAGTTTTGCTATCAGCCCTATGGAAAATTTTAACGGCAGTCATGTTAAGCTTAATATCGAAACCAGAGAATTATTTAAAATGTACTATGACCTTTCGGAAAATGAAGATTTTGATAACTCATGTCTGCCGATTTTTTGGAAGCCTCATCAGTTGTTAAATATACCTGAAGTGTTGAAAATACTTAATGAGCCACATTATCAGAAACTTCTGAATGAAGAATGTACGAAACCGTTACTGAAATGTGATTGCCAATCTCACAATTTAGTATCGGTAGGCTCTGACGGGCGAATCAGTCTTTGCACGGATACATTGTTTTATAATATAGGAATTCTTGGCAATTATAAAGATAACTCATTTGCAGAAATCTGGGAAAAAAGATGGGATAACCCGCTTTTCCAACCTCGTAACAGAGAAAAATCTGAGTGCGGAAACTGCAAATTCAACAAGTGGTGTATTGGCGGTTGCAAAGTAAGTGCATATATTAAATCCAAAAATGTAAACGAACCTGCAATACCGAATTGCTTAGCGTGTCATTAATCGAACTTGTTACATAAAATAACGGAGCGAAAAACTAATGAATAAAAAACTTAAAATTGCACCATATACATTGATACGTTATGAATCCAAACTGGATACATATTTTTTCTACAATGTAAAAGATGATAATTTTTGGGAAACAGATGAAGTAACAGGTTCGGTTGTAGCTGCGTTAGACGGTACCGTAAGTTGTGAAGATATCGTTAATATGTTGCATGAAGACAGTCCTGATGTGTCAATTGAAGATTTACGGGAACATTTCGGTGAAACTTTTAAATTTCTTTTAAAAGAAGGATATATATTGGAATACACAGGCGAAAAAACATTATATGCGCAAAAGAAAACTCAACAACCTATAGCATTAAACAAAACGTCTTGTGATTTAAGTACTAACGAAAATATATCTGATGAAGATTACGATAAATACATACGTTATTATCTGGATTCTATATTTAATCCGCCTGAAACAGCTAAAAAAGACGGATTTAATCGTTACCATAGGGCGATGTATAATTACATAAAGCAATATTCTGGTGATGATAACTACTTGTTTTCAGCGCCTTTAGTTGCCTATTGGAATCTTACCCAAGCGTGTAATTTTAGATGTGCACACTGTCTATATAATGAAACGGAATATTCTTCGAAAAATGATTTAACAACGGAACAGGCGTTAAATCTTGTTGATGAATTAGTTGAAGCAGGAATAGTTGCTGTGAACCTGTCAGGTGGAGAGGTTTTCTTAAGGCCTGATACTATGGATATTATAAGAAGATTTAAAGAGAACAACGTTGCGGTGCATGTATTTACGAACGGTTCATTATTAACGGATGAAATTATTGATGAAATTGCAGAATTATTTAATCAGTATACAGATGAAGTTCTAATAAGTCTTGATGCCGCAACTGATGAAACCTTTAGAAAAATTCGACGTTCCGATAAATTCAATACAATCTGCGAAAATGTCAAAAAATTAACCGATAAAGGTGTATTTGTAATTAACAGTTGCACAATGAATAATATCAATAAAGATGAAGTATTTGATATTTATAAGTTGACTAAATTACTTGGAGCAAATAAGTTTCTTCTTGGTACAATGAATAATTATAACGATAGTCATGTTAAACTTAATGTTGAACCAAGAGAATTATTTAAAATTTATTATGATTTATCTAAAAATGAGTCATTTGATAATTCGGACTTGCCGCCTTTTTGGAAAACTAATGAATTGTTAAATATACCGGAAGTAGTAAAAATACTTAATGAACCTCATTATCAGGAACTTATAAAAGAACAATACAAAGACGCATTACTGAAATCGAATTGCCATTGTCACGATAAAATTTCCATACAATCCGATGGCAAAATATATCTTTGTTCAAATGCATTGTTCTACGATATAGCTCCTCTTGGAAGTTATAAAGAAAATTCATTTGCAGAAATATGGGAAAAAAGATGGGATAACATACTTTTCCAACCTCGTAACAGAGAAAAGTCTAAGTGTGGGAAGTGTAAATTTAATACTTGGTGTAACGGCGGCTGCAAGGTTGATGCTTATGTTAAATCAGAAAATGTAAATGTCCCTGCAATACCGAATTGCATAGCGTGTCATTAAAACTTCATAACTATTTTTTATCGTGATATAATAACAGTTATGAACATGACATCTCATATATTAGGGGCGGTTATAGCGTATATTTTCGGAATGTTTTTGGTTCCTTTGGTTATAGATTTTTCTAAAAAAGAGGGATTGGTTGATGTTCCGAATGAAAGAAAAATCCACACAAAACCTATATCAAGAATAGGCGGTGTCGCGATATTTCTGAGCGTGATGCTGACATTTTTGAGTTTGGTAATTTTGAGTTATTATCCTCACGGAAAATTGCTTTCAGGAGTCCTTTTGGGCAGCTCCCTGATGTTTTTACTTGGATTTGTTGATGATATTTATAATCTGAATGCAAAAACAAAATTGTTTCTGCAGATTTCTATTGCGACAGTTGCGTATCTTTTGGGAATAAGTATAGATACTCTGCCGTTTATCGGTGATATAGGCGCGTTTTCGTATATTGTTACCATCCTTTGGATAGTCGGCATAAGCAATGCCCTGAACTTTATTGACGGTGTTGACGGATTAGCGGGAACAATTACGGCAATAGGTGCGATAACCTTATCCGTTATTGCAATAACGGTTCCGCCTGCAAATACGGTTATAGGTCTTATAGGGTTTGTACTTGTCGGTGCTATGCTTGCATTTCTTTGTTATAATTACAACCCCGCAAGAATATTTATGGGGGATTCCGGCGCTTTGTTTTCGGGATTTTTACTTGCTGCAATATCCGTTACCGGAGTTATGAAAACCGCCACATTGACTATTTTTGTTATAGCACCTTTGGTTTTGGCGGTTCCGATAATTGATATAACTTTTTCAAGTCTGAGAAGAATTGCCAAATGCCAGTCGCCTTTTGTTGCCGATGACGAACATATTCATCATAAACTTCTTCACGCAGGATTTTCGCAAAAATCAACTGTCGGAATCCTTGCTTCCGTTGCAATTGTGTTTAGTTCGGTTGCCGCATTAATACTTGGGAACAGAACGGAAAAGTATTTTGTTATCTCAATTACGGTAATCGTTGCGATAATGGTTCTGTTCAATATATTTATTCTGTTGACAAAAAAGAAATAGTGTGATAATATACTTGGCACAAACAAGAAATCTGATTACTCAGTTTTGAAGTATGGGCTGAATGTTCATCTTTAGAATATTTAAGTGCAGGTTTCTTAAAATAAATAGCGACAAACCTGAAAAGGTTTGATGGTTTACGCGAAAACCGAGAGGTAAAATTATGCCGGTTCAAAGTATCCAAAATATTGAAACTCCAAGACAGCGCCGTTGCACAGTGGGCGGAGCGCTGGTTGTTGGCGTATTAGGCGGTAATGCGGTTCATGATATTGTGCCTGCAGGTCGACATCCCGTTACCCATAAACAAATCAGAAATCTTGTTGAATATTCATATTCAACTTATTATCAAACGCTGGGCAATAAATTGAAAGAAAAACCTGCACGTTCACTTGCTCAGGATACTTTCGTTCATTTGGCTGAAAGCGGTAATGTACATAAAAACTACAGAAAAGCTGTAGAAAGTCTTGGTGATAACGCCGATGCAATAAAAGAATTTAAAGAATTGATTTGGCTTGCAGACCTTGAAAGCAGTTCATCAGCAAGAAAAATGTTGAATAACCATATCAAAACAATGAGACGTTCCCGTGCAACAATGCCGTTTTTAATCGGTGGCGCGATAGTATCAATTCTTTGTGCAGGCATGTATAACTACATTTGTTATGCCAAAAGTTTAAAAGATTAATTATAAACATTAAATAAAATATCGAGTTAACGAACCGTTTTATCGGTTCTTTTTTTTGCTTGTTATATATCTTTCATTACTTAGTTTTCAACAATATCAATACTTAAGAGTTGATTTTGTAACGGAATGTAACGAAAAAGTAATTAAAAATTAAAGTTTTTGAAAACATGTTCCGACATGCATGTCACGGATAC
>JAGCBH010000058.1 GCA_017652265.1 bacterium | reverse complement strand
GTCAAGATGGGCAATATAATAACCAAAATTCCTGCTGATAATCTTGCGCCATACAGAAAAGATTTGGATAATTCGTATAAATATACAAAAACAAGTAAAATTGACGACTTTTCACTAAAAAAACATACAGTATCAAGCAGATTTGATTTAAGAGGAATGAGAGTTGAAGACGGACTTAATGCACTTGAGATGTATCTTGATGAAGCAAGCTTGGCTAACTTAAATGAAGTCATCATAATTCATGGCCACGGCACAGGGGCAATGAAACAGGCCGTCAGAGATTATTTCACAATATCTCCATACATTAAAGAATTTCGTCCCGGCAACGACACAGAAGGCGGTGACGGTGTTTCTGTCGTTGCAATTAAATAAAAAATTTGTTTACAATTCTTGCATTGACGTAAAAATAATGGTAGAATGTTAGCATACAAAAATTATCGTAGTTGAAAAAGGAGAGAACAATGAAAAAGAATTTTAAATTATTTGCTGTTACATTAACAGCTTGTGCTGTTGTATTAGGTTGCAGTGCTGCTTTTGCAGATGCTAACATGGGAAAAGTAGGTATTGTTGATGTACCTAAAGTTGTTTCTTCATCAACTCAGGTTAAAAAGTTGAAAGACGAAAGAACCAAGAAAATGGAAGAACTTTCAAAATGGATTGAAAATGCAAAAAATGACATTGACAAGCAAAAAACAGATGCAGACAAGGAAAAGTTAGTTAAAAAGTATGATGCGGAATTAGCTAAAAAACGAGAAGCTAACGACAAAGACTATGCTCAAAAATTGGTAAACATTGATAACAACATTTCACAAACAATAACAAACTATGCCAAAGCAAACGGCTACAGTGTTATTTTTGCAAAAACAGTTGTATTGTACGGCGGTACTGATATTACCGATGCAATAATCAAAGTAGTTAAATAAGAATGAATACATTATTGAGAAAAGAGTATTACGATAAAGCATATATGCTTCACGAAAACGGCTGTATCGAAGAAGCGATGAATTACTACGACAAAATAATCGCAGAAAATCCGGAAGACAGCGAAGTTTTGAACCTTATGGGCGTGGGGTACTATATGCTTTCTCAATATGATAAAGCGGAATATTATACCCAAAAAGCTATCAGTATTGACAGCAACCGCTATTATTATGATACTCTTTCCAAGATATATTCAAAACAAAACAGACTTGATGAAGCACTTATGGTACTTCTCACGCAACAGGAACTCCTTGGAGAAGACTTTGAATCCTGTTTTAACATCGCATATCTGCACAAACAGATGAAAAACTACGACAAAGCCATTGAGTATTATAAAAAAGCGCTTGGCTTCATACCAAATTCAAAGAAATCCTATTTTAATCTGGCAAATATCTATTTACTTTTAAACGACTGTGAAAGCGCAAAAAAATGCTATGAAGAATGTTTAAAAATTGATTCTGAAGACAGAGAAGTTAAATATTTCCTGAGCCTCTGCTATTTCAGATTAAAAGATTATGAACACGGATTTCCGTACTTTGAAAACAGATTATGCAGAGAAACTGCGTATGTGACAAATAATCACACTTATCCTAATTTAGTCAGATGTGATAATTTCTGGAAAGGTGAAGATATTTCCGATAAAACGCTTTATACTTATTTTGAAGCCGGTTTCGGGGATATGCTGATGTTTTCAAGATATATTCCTATGCTGGCGAAAAGGTGTAAAAAGCTTATCATAAAACCTCAGGTTGAACTGACTCAACTCTTGAGAGATAACTTCCCGCAGGCTGAAATAATGGATTATTTTGTTCCGGAAAGTGATTTGAATATTGATGTTCATATACCGTTTTTGAGTGTACCGTACGTTTTGGGCCTTAAAAACGATGAAGTTTTCACCTCACGAGAAGGCTACTTAAAAGCAGATGAACAAAAGGTTAAAGATTTTAAATATCAGTATTTTTATAACAAAAACCTAAAAATTGCTATCAAATGGCAGGGAAATACTTATTATGAAACTGACAGAGTAATAAATGTTGATGCCTTTGATGACTTATTTAAATTGGAAAATACAAGCATTTATTCAGCACAAACCTTTGAGGGTGCTGAAGAATTCGCAAAATTATCACAAAAATACAATATTACCGATCTGAGTAAAAGTTTTAAAGACTTTTCTTATACGGCAGCAGCACTTAAAAATATAAATTTGGTTATATGTAATGACACATCGCTGGCTCACCTGGCAGGTGCAATGCACATTCCTTGTGTTATATTACTGCCATATAATACAAACTGGCGCTGGCACACCGATTTTACAAGATGCGACTGGTATGAAAGCGTAAAATTATATAGAGCCGATAAAGATGAAAGCTGGAACTCACTGGTTCAAAGAGTAACGGAAGATTTGAAAAACGGCAAGATTATCAGCCTTTAATCTGTTTTACAATGTATTTTGCAACACCTTCACCCATAGAAAGGCAGGATTTCTGAACTCTTAATGCCGACTGCGCTTTAAAATCCGCAGACAGGCAACGTCCTGCGACAAAAAGGTTATCAAAATCAGCACTCATAAGGCTTTCTACAGGCAATTGATAAGACTTATAAACCATCTCCACACCGGAATCTTTGCCTGTTTTATGCACATCAATAGGATAATTTGACTCTAACACAGGATTATCAAAGGTTTTTGAACCTTTTAAATCTTCCTCCGTATAAACATATTTTCCCTTAATTCTTCTTGAGCAGCGTATTCCGATACCGTCTGCAACCTGTGATATATATGCATTTTCAAACCCTTTAAAATATTTTTTGCAAAATCCTGCTATTCTAATAATGCTGTCATTTAGCCACTTATACGTGTCGGATACTACCTTATCATCATATATATCAATAATTTCAGGGTATCTTGGGCAATTAAACGCTATTTCATCGTCAACACCAGCGACAGTAAACAGCTGAAAATAATTGCAATCTTCAACGGTCAAATCCCCCGCAGTAACAGCCTTTTGAAACAGTGGGAATAAGCCCCACTTATCTTGCTTATCCCACGTAAAAGCAGTAGATAAGTGCATTTTACCATTAATAATCTCTATCGGCGTTACATCTGTATCAGAATCATACTCTCTCAAAAATTCACCAAACTTATGAATATCAACGCCACGCATGCAAAAACGCAAACTAACCAATTGATTTTCTCCGGATTTATTTTCAAGAAAATTACAATTACATAATTTTCCAAAATCACAATTTCCTGTTGCATCAATTACATATATCGTTTCGATATGTTCCAATAATATTTTGCTCTTTTCAGCTAAATTATTATCAGAATGTATCATATTGTTATATTCTGATAATCTATATTTATTAGAATTTTGTCCGGAAGCCGTAATTGAGAGAATTTTACGATCATTAGAGGCAACAAAGCCTGATACTGTAGTATTATACATAATCTTAACGCCGGCTTTTTCAAGAATATCATTTAACACAACCTTTAAAGCGTGCGGATTAAACCAGCCCTTATTACCCTGAAATTCAATCTGAGCACCTATTTTGGACATTTCAGCAACCATCAAATTAAAAAAATCCTGATTAATAAGCGAAGCTCCTGTGTTCATCATTGGAACCACAAGCCCACCGGTCATTTCACCGCCAAGATAATCTTTTTTTTCTATCAACAGTGTTTTTAAACCGTTGACCGATAATGTATATGCCGCAGCAACGCCCGCCGTACCGCCACCTATAACAACAACATCAAACATCAGCAGTAACCTCCGTCCCGTGTTTCAAAGCTTGTGAACTTGTTAAAAGAGAACTGTTTTTTACATTATTTTCACGCTCTAATAATATAGCATCATTTTCAGCGTCTAAATTTTCATCACGATAAACAATGCCTGCTTTTGATCTAACAAGGCTTAAATCAGCTTCTGAGAGGGGATATTTTATAAAAGATTTATTTTTTACCGCGATAGTACCCGTAAATTTATTTTCATTCTTATTGTAAATTTTTCCCACATAAAAACCTGCCATCATCATGGCGTTTCTTACGTGAGCAGCATTTGAATATGTAATAAGCCTGCCGTTGTCATCAAGAAGTCTGAAAAGTTCTTTAAAAAAATCATATGTCCAAAGACATGGACACTTATTCGTGGTAAATGCATCCAAAAATATCAAATTATAGGTACGATTTGCATTTTTAACAAATTCTCTTGCATCGCAAATATTAAACTTAATATCAACATCGGCATCATTAAAGGCCTTTAGTCCCTTTTTATAACAAGTTGATATATAGTGATAATATATATTATGTACAAAGGCCGCTAAAGGCCCTACAGAGGCAGGAGCATACCTGTCAGCTAATAAAAAACGCATATAACGGCATAAATTTGTGTCAAAATATCCGGTAAAATCTTTATCTTGAAAATTGTTTTTTAAATTTTTAAATTCATCCTTGAATTCATCAGAATTTATTATTTTGAGCAAAATAAATAAATTTATAAAATTTTCAAATTTATAGTTATTTTTAATCTTTTTGGCTAAATATTTTTTTATTTCTTTATTTGATAATTCCTGAGATGCTATATTGTAATTTTTAAAATTTTTAAATATCGGAGAATAAATTACTAAATTTTTATCATTTTCTACTGCCTCTACAGAAAGCTTAGAGAAATTTTTGTTTAAAATATTATCAGAATGTATCGTATCGATACTATTATTTTGATTTTTATTTTTTTTAAAAAAATTTTTCTTATTTTTTAAAATTTTTTTTTGCGAATCAAAATATTTTTGCAGCAAACTTTTGGAATTATATCCAATACCATAACATAAATCCAAAACACGTACACAGTTGCACGTACTAAGGTAATAATCCAGCTCCGCACTGGATATAAACTTATCCCATGCTTCTGAATATGCACCCTTTACAGAGTGGTAAATATCGTCATATTCGGTGTTATAAAGGCCTACAGAGCCGTCATTTGTCACAAAAGGATACACATTTTCCATAGCTACATTCTACCACAATTAGCCCTAAATAGGCAATAAAACAGGGAACCGATGTTATCGGATCCCTGTTTTTTAACTAATTTGTAGTTTTATTTAACTACGAACGCTACTATATGTCTTACTTCCGGGGTAGTCAACGTAATATCGTCGTTTACCGGGAATGCGTTATGTTCTTTAACTTGGATTTGTTTTACCTGTTTGTTGTGAGCTCCGCCGTTTGCAATAGCATCTTCAATCAATATGTTCATATACAAGATGTTATTTGCTGTTGCATTGTCAAGGTTGATGAACTCGGCTCCTGCTCTTTCCTTAGATGCTGATACGATTTTAACATCTGCGTTAACTTCAATATCACCATATGTTATGTGAACAGGTACAACATCTCCTACATTAAGAGTATTGTTGTGTGTTACCGCTATACCGCCTCTGGATATATCTAATACAGAAGACATTTTACCGTTATCTTCAAGAGCTATCGGAATGTTATTCGCGTTAACATCAAATCTCATTGTTTGACGTTTATCAATAGCCTGGAACGTATGTTGCATCGTTCTGTCTTTGTATAGATAATCTGCGCCCACAGGAACCGTTGGTTCTGGTGTCGGAGCCGGAGTCGGAGCCGGAGTTGGAGCCGGCGTTGGAGGTTCCGTTGGAGGTTCCGTTGGTGGTTCCGTTGGAGGTTCCGTCGGAGGTTCCGTCGGAGGTTCCGTCGGAGGTTCCGTCGGAGGTTCCGTTGGAGGTTCCGTTGGTGGTTCCGTTGGTGGTTCCGTCGGAGGTTCCGTTGGAGGTTCCGTTGGAGGTTCCGTTGGAGGTTCCGTTGGAGGTTCCGTTGGAGGTTCCGTCGGAGGTTCCGTCGGAGGTTCCGTCGGAGGTTCCGTCGGAGGTTCCGTT
>JAGCBH010000057.1 GCA_017652265.1 bacterium | reverse complement strand
TAATTTGTGTTGCAAAAAATGCAGATTAACGACAGTGAAAAGGGCCCGACGACGGAGCGCTCATAAACAAGACTTGACATAAATTCCTTTTCCCTTTTCCTATTGATTTCCGACGACAATGTAACAATTGTCGTTTTTTTTATTTGTAACGGAATGTAACGAAAAAGTGATTAAAATTTAAAGTTTTTGAAAACATGTTCCGACATGCATGGTAAGGATACACAAATATACAGAAAGGGACTATACCGGTGGGTATGGCAGCATCACAAGCCCGCTTCCTGGGTTTGACAGCAAGATTAAATAACGTAGAATTTGAAGCGCAGCAGATACATCAGCAGCGTACTTCGTTATCTAACAAATCAGCATCCTACTATAGTGATTTGTTAGGATTGTCTGTACCGGTTGCCCCATCGGTTGATGCTTATACTAAAACTGTTTATACGTTTGATGACGGAGCTTTGTCAAACCAGATTACATCCATGATTGCATCTAGCGGTACATATACGGTAAGCTATTTGAGAACTTGGGATGATGATTTTGCTGTTGTAGCAGCAACACCTAGAATTGTTACTAAGTCTTCATATACGGATGGCGCAGGTGTTACTAATGACGCATATTCAATCGGTTCTGATATGCTCAGAAAATTGGATACGTGGAACGTGGAAGGTCATTGGGCATCATATAGCAGTAACGTAAACTATATCAGATTTATATATAACGGTTCCTATACAAGATTGAATAATGGAGCTTTTGAATATAAGAGTGGTGGTACTTGGGTTGCTGTTCCGACATCTGACTATGATCAAGTTGAAGCAACACAATTCCATGGCTTGTTTGATAATGAACGTTATACAAGCTTAACGGCTCAACAACTATGCCAATTATCCCAAATGGAACACGAATATATAAGTCAAGTACAACAAGAAACAGGTACAACGGGTGATGTATATGTACGTTATGTCCAAAATACTACAACGGGCGAATATGAACCTGTATTCTTTACGGAAGAAGACTTGATAACAAATGCAACTTATGATCCAGTAACTCATAATTCAATAAGTAATATAAATGCGTACAAAATAGGTACAAAAGAAAGAATAGAAGAAGTAATCGGTGTTACCGGTTGTCATCTTGAACAAGATTCAACGGGTCGTTTCATTAACATAGAGATTCCTAATGTAGGTAAATATGCGCTGACAACAAATACAGTAACTGATCAGGCGGCATATGATGATGCAATGAATCAATACGAATATGATAAGGCAATATACGAGCAGTCAATAGCTGATATAAACGCAAAGATTGAAATCGTACAGGCAGAAGATAAAAACTTAGAATTACATTTAAAGCAACTGGATACGGAACACAACGCAATTCAGACAGAACGTGATCAGGTTAAAGAATTAATCAAGAAGAACGTAGATAATAGTTTCAAAACGTTCGGATAAAAATAAAAAGAAAGGCAAGAAACAAAAACAGTAAATAAAATGGCATAACTATATAGAAAAGGGCACGAAGATGGAGCGCTCATAAACAAGACTTGACATAAATTCCTTTTCCCTTTTCCTATTGATTTCCGACGACAATGTAACAATTGTCGTTTTTTTTTTTGCAAGCTAGCGGAGGCACGAACGAAGTGAGAGTCGAACAATTTCCAGCAGAAATGTTGAATTTCTGTTGAAATTGTGAGCGTTGCCGTTCAACGCGAGCGCAACGGATTTTGGCAAGGCTGAAGCGATAGAGAGTTGTATACACAAAAACGGGGCGACAAGCGCCCCGTTTTATTGCTTATTCTATAATTGCTAATTATATAACGGTGCAAGTTTCTTTGATTGTTGAGGAATTACACCTTCTTCAATTGACTGATAAACTCTGTAATCTATAACAGGGAAGCAGTTATCAATGCTTTCAATTTCTTGAAGTTTTGCATCATCAATGTTTCCGCTTTCTATCATATCTGCAATAAGTTCAAATCTGTCAACGTGTTCTCTGAATCTGTCTGTTGCATAATCTTTTGCCTGCCAAGTTGTAATCAGGAATGGCCAGTCTGAACTTTGTAACAACAGATTTTCTCTTGCCATTTGATTCAGGGCTCTGTGGAGCAATTTATCCTGCGGAATTTCCGGATATTTATCAACAATATCGTTAATTCTGTGTTCGCAAGAATGTATAATCGGCCACATCCATTCTGTTAAGTGGTTTTGCCATACGTAGAAGTGACCGCCTTGTCCCCAAGAGCTTTCTGGAATTTGGATAGCTTCTTTCGGCGGATGAGCTTTAATGTATTCGCCTGCTGTCATTCTTTCAACTTCCGGAACGTAATTGTTGAATTTTTTTACAACCTGTTTAATAAATTCAACGCCTTCAAACCACCAGTGACCGAACAATTCGGTATCAAATGAAACCATTACAAGTCCGTCTTTACCTGTTGATTTTTTGTAATCGTTTAACAAGTGGTAAATAAGAGTTGTATAATGGTCAGAGTTTTCGTTGACTTTATTCAGAGCCAATACCGGATCATAAAGCATTTTGTCACCTAAATCAGTTTTAGGTGAAGTTATTCTCCAGTAGTGCATACCTGAATTGCAGTCTTTTCTGTGGAATTCTCTGAAGCAACCGTCACCAGGGTAACCGTCTGCAGCTGACCATACCTGATAGCCTGCTCTGTCGTTTCTGCCGATAACAGCAACCTGTGCATCAGGTAACCAGTATGCCGAATACGTATCATAGCCTGTTTTAGGTCTGTCAGGCAACGGAATATATTCAATGTTTCCGTATACACCAATTACACGGCGGTTTCCGATAGAGTTTCCGCCTTCAATAACGTGAGATTCCGTAAAGAAGTATTCTATATCGTTGTTTTGTAACGTAACTTCAATAGCAGGTCTCCAGTGCTTTTTGCCGTCTTTACCAGTGTATTCGTAACCTTGACGGTAAGCACATTCAGGAAGCCAGCATCCTTTTGCACGTTTTCCGAAAAGTCTTTCTGTTGTATCAGAACCTACTTTGAACTGTGCATTTAAGTTGCTGTCCGTTGCAAGTAACGGTGAAAATCCGTGAGTTGCACCTGATGTTGTGATTTCAATACATTCTAAATCCTGATACTTTTTGAAATTTCCGATTAAGTCCATACCATATTTGTTGATATAGCTGTCTTTGATATGGTTAAACCAGTCAAAATAGTATTTTGCCAGATATTTAAGGTGTTGAGAATGAGGAACTTTTTCATCAGGATAGCGTTCCATATCTTCACTGACTCTTTTAATCTGGTCATCCAGATATTTTACAAATCCTTCTTTTAAATACTGGTCATTTAATTGTTCAGCCAGTATCGGGGTTATACCGATTGTTAATTTTGCCTTAATTCCTTCTTCATAAAGTTCAGATATAGCGTTCAATAAGGGTACATAAGTTTCTGCCATACATTCATAAAGGCTTTCCTCACCGAACGGCCACATACCGGCTTTCCTGTAGTAAGGAAGGTGGCTATGTAACATAAATACGAATTGTCCCATTTTTACCTCCGGTTTCCGTTTATATTAATTCATATATTATTATGGATTAATATAACACAAAAGGGTAAAATATATAATCCTTTAGGATTAATTCTGGTGCGTAATTGTTACAAAACTTTACAATTTAAAATAGCAAATTAATATTTCTTGGGGTTTATATTGAGACATGTATATTGCACCTTTGGATAATTATAGTTTTACTTCCAGAAACAAGGTTATACGCCGAGCAGATGATATTGCTCGCCATGTGAATAAAAAGTTTCCCCGAATTTCTTCAACGATAGTTGCAGATTATTCTCATGCGGATGAGTTCCGAAATGTCGTGAATGCTATCATATATGACAACATTATTTCGTTAAGATCTGAGGTGGCGATACTTTTTGATGATGCTGAGACATTGATGGCTGCTGCGGATTCGTTCATTTTGCCGGTTAAAAAGCATAAGCGAGGAAATTGTTTTGAGAGTGCGGCATTATCCGCTTTAACTGCAAAGGCTAACGGTATAAATAAGGTATATGTTGCAAAGTTATTATCTAAAATTGGGGGAAATGTAAGAGATCAAGACCATGCAGTATTGCTTGTTAATGGTACCAAACCTTATGTTATAGATGCGTGGCTTGGGTTTGCGGATTATGTACCGGAAGCATTTTTAAAGTATAAAAAAGAGTTTAGTTATCATTTTGATATTAGAGAAGGTGAAAAATTGTTTTTTAAAAAAAATAATGGAGATTTTTCAAGATTTCTTAATTATAAATTTAATAATAAATTTATAAAGGCATTGTTAAACCGTTATCCTGAACTAAGAATAAAATAATTTGTTAAGTTATGTTAAGCGTATTTTTCTAAATAAGGCAATTATTTGACCATGAATAACTTTATATATATACACAGGGAAAATTCACGAGGAAAAATACATTATGGTCGGGAACATAGGTTCATCATATTTTTATAATAGAAGATGCGATTGCGGATATAATCGTCGCTTTGGAAACTGGAGACATTATTCGTATTATGATGCACCATATCAATTCAATAATTGTGAATATGGTTATTACCTGCGTTCAGGTATGCGTACTTGGGCAGACATGACCCCTTACAATCGTCACGCAGATGTTCCTTTCAGAAGTTACAGAAATTCTTATACATCATGGCTTTGTGATACAAATCCTAATTTCAGATATTATAATTTAAGCGGAGAATTTCCGGTTGCTGTATATAGTGATTCCAGCAGTTATTATCAACACGCTGATTTGGGACTTTCTTTCTATAAGATGGCATCAATGCAAAATGAGTTAGCAGGGATGGTAACGGAGGGCTCTATAAGAGGATTCCAGAGTCAGTCTAAAGGTCTTGTTGCTATGTTCAATCGTATGCTAGAGACTGAAACACTTTGCGCAATGGCTTGCGGTGATTCAGCTAAGGCAGCGGCTTTGAAAGCTGAAATTGAAGGCTACCTAAGAGAAATTCAAGCGTTGGATGATAAAATGTTAAGAGCATCTACTCGTCCTAACCGTGCGGGTGAGTATGACGGAAAACAATTTAAGGATCTTGGCAATCCTGCGGTCGGAAGATCTATTAATGATATATTAGAAGAATTAAAAGACATCTTTCAAAGAGAAAGCTGTCATGAAAATTGTCATTTTGCAAGAGTAGATGCATTACAGAAAGCTTTGGATGCAGTTCGTGCAGGTGAAGCAGTAAATCTTTATATTGATCCTACAGGATTTGAAGGCGCAGGTACAGGTCTAGGCGCAGGCGCACAGGGCGCAGGTACAGGTTTAGGCGCAGGCGCACAGGGCGCAGGTACAATGACTAATGTTGGCGGCAATCCTGCAACCGCTCCGGTTATGTCCGAAACAGAATATAATAATCTTCATACTACAAGAAGAGAAAATCTGTTTGGAGATGTTACGACAAATCTTCTTACTGAAATTAAAGGAAATACTAATATTACTATTGAAAATACGGAAACTGGAGCTGCAATTAAAACTGCTGATGGGCACAAGGTAGATTTCCGTCAAAAAGCTGATGGTACTTATCAAATATGGGTAACTGGCGATAGCTCAGGAGATATAATATATGAATATAATGCATCAGGTAATTTAACAAAAATTCGTGTAAATACAAGTTTGCCTGGTTTCGAAAATGTAGAGATTACTACTGAAATGAGAGAAAAGGCGAATGAATTATTTAGATTATTCAGACCTGGATCAGTTGATGGAACTACAACAAGTGCATCAAATTCTAATATTGTACCAGGTGTTTATGATTATGAATTGCCGGCTGATGAAACGTATCCTGAGGCCAGAGCGCAAGAAAACCGAAATATAGTTGAAGCAAACAGAATTATTGGAGAAATTATGTCCGCCAATGTCTCTGATTTGCGAGTAGAACAATATGCCGAAAATGGGAAAGAGGGGAAAAGATTCTCATTATCTGACGGCAGAAGTATGGAGATTCTTAAATGGGTTGACCAAGCCGGTCAGGATCGTGTAGATATTGTAGTAAAGAACAATGCTGGAGTTCTTCTTACATACGGCCTGAAGAATGGTTCTGCTACTCAGGTTGTTTTCAATGATATAGATAAGCCGGAAGGTGTGGATGATCCTAATGCTGTGAATGGAAAAATAAAGAGAAGTGCTGATATTTCAGCTAATTCAAAAGCTAGGACTTTGTGCAACAATATATTAGGTTGGTATGAAACAGCTTATAACAATGTTGAAGTAGCTGCAAGATCTGTAACTGAAGTTGAAGCGTATGAGGATCCGATCAGAGGATCTATTATTGCTCCTACGTTCACTACATATGGTAGTAGTCATTTAGCAGTTCTTCATATACCTGGAACAGCTTTAGTTATAAATAAACAGCTTACTGAAGCGCAATACAAATGTGCGCAGGGTTATTCATACGAATGTTCTGATGTTGAGAAAACCCAAGCTAAAGTGATGAGAGAATTACAGGGACAGTTAGATGAAGCAATTCGAAATTGGGGTATTAAAGACCAAAGTGGTAATCCTGTACAATATACTGTTGTACCATCCATTCCTTCAGATCTTCAACAAAATAAAGTGAAACTGAGTAACCCTCTAGATAAGAGCCAAACATTAACTTGTCAAGTAGCAATAAGAGTGTCTCAAAATTGGTTTGATAGAGGTGAGTGTATTATAACGGCTTGTACTCCTGACGGTAAAGTTTATGAGGCGGTTTATGTACGTTCCGATAGCAGTGAATCTAATCCGGACAGAGCTCGTCATGCTTTAGAGCTATTGGCGCCTAAGTTAAGTGCGGATGGCTGGACTGATGTAATATTCTATAGCCAAGCTTGGGGATTTGCAGCTGAGTACAAAGGCGGTGAATTTGTTCCAACGGGACAGTCAGTTAATTATCAACCGACTATTGCTGTGGTTAATTAATAAATAAGGATTATAAAATGAATATATGTATATAGCTTAATTTAGGTTAGTAAGTAGGTTAGTTAATGAATTAAAAGGTATGGATTTATTCGATACCTTTCTTTTTTATGTTTTATAATGCTCAAGCCGGCATGTTGTTTTTGCGTACTTTTTGGGGTATTCTGATTTTAATGAGGGATTTATGAGCGTAAAAGATTTTATAAAAACAACGGAACGTGAATTAAGAGATATTTTTGAAAATATTGATGACATAAGGGATTTTAACCAGAAAAAAGTGCTGGATGCATTTATTGACCACAAGGTTGCGCCAGAACATTTTTATACAGTTTCAGGGTACGGGCATGATGATTTGGGAAGAGAAGTTTTGGATAATGTTTTTGCATCTGTTTTTAAAGCCGAAAAGGCTATTGTCAGAATACATTTTGTATCAGGAACTCACACTTTAGCGTGTGCATTATTCGGAAATCTTCGTCACGGGGACAAATTGATTTCTGTTGCGGGAACTCCATATGATACTATGCAGGAAGTTATCGGTTGCACAGGTGGCGAAATAAAATCCGAATCTTTAATGGGACACGGCGTTTTGTATGATGAAATTCCGCTTTTAAACGATATGGATATTGATTTTGAACGGCTTGAAAAATCAATTGATGAATCTGTGAAAATGGTTTTAATTCAGCGTTCAAGAGGTTATTCTCTCAGAAAATCTTTGACAATAGATACAATTCAAAAAATCTGCCAAATTGTTAAATCAAAAAATCCAAGCACAATTTGTTTTGTTGATAACTGTTACGGAGAATTTACCCAGACTCAGGAACCGTTAGAAGTCGGGGCTGATTTGATAGCCGGTTCTCTTATAAAAAATCCGGGTGGTGGTATTGTTGAAGCGGGCGGTTATATTGCAGGTAAAGAAGAATATGTAAATCAGGCGGCAATGAGATTAACCGCACCGGGTATCGGAGTTGAGGGCGGTGCGATGTTTAATCAGCACAGACTTATTTTTCAGGGACTTTTTATGGCACCGTCAGTAGTATCAGATGCCGTTAAAGGTGCAATTTTGGCGGCAAAAGTTTTTGAGAAAATGGGGTATAAATCCACTCCGAAATATAATGAGGAAAGAACTGATATTATTCAGACTATTGAATTTGGAAACGGTGAGATGCTTGAGCATTTTTGCAGAACAATTCAACAGCTCTCTCCGGTAAATTCTTATGTAACGCCAATTCCTGAATATGTTCCGGGGTATGAAGATAAAATCATTATGGCTGGCGGTACTTTTATTGAGGGTTCAACGATAGAATTGTCGGCAGATGGCCCTATGAGACCGCCGTATGCAGTTTATATGCAAGGTGGACTGAATTATTCGCACGTAAAACTTGCTCTTGAAAAAATTCTTGAAAAAGCTCCTGTTTCTGTTTAATTACATTGGAACTGAGCGTAATATCATATGGTATTTATAATCGCCCCAATACAAAACGATTACGATAAAGTTGTCGTCCAAATCTTCCGCTTCAAGGAATGTTTTTGGCATTTCGGGGCGCTGAGATGAACGGAATTTACCTACGAATTTTAAAATCCTTAAGTGCTGTCTTTGCGACCAGGTTGTTTTTTCAACCGGTAAATTATTTTTATAAAAATCAAGTTCAACAATTTGTTTGTCATAAATTGGGATAATATATTTTACTTTGCCGTTTTGTTTAAACAGCATATAGTAGTTGCCTTCGTGTTCTCTTGGGGTTAAAAGATAATAACCCGGCTGAATTGTTATTGTTTTAAAATATAAAGGTGCTGTTAACCTGAAAAGCGAATAAGGTGACCACGTTGCTTTTTGGGTATCAACATATTCTTCCGGATCCAAATCGTGAACGTAACTGAATGTAGGGACTTCCAAATCTCTGTAGGTTTGTGATATTTCATTAAAATCGTATTCCGCAAAAGCCGGAATCCCCAGTAACATTAATAAAAAAATTATGAACTTCTTCATAAATCTATTTTACTTTATTTCAATAAAAAATCAATGTTTTTTAATATTAGTGATATAATATTTTAGGATAGAAAAAGGAGTTTAATTATGAATTTAAAAGATTATCAGGTTGTTGTGTTGGGTTTACTGATTGCATGCGGAACTGTTTTATCTACAGCAATCCTTTCAAAGGCGGTTGTTGAATTTCAAAAACTTCAAAATCAAACGATAAGGGTTACCGGTTCTGCAAGTCAAAATGTATCGTCGGATTTTGCGGTTTTGTCATTGAGAATCAATGCAAGAACTCCTGATTTGAAATCAGGTTACAACAAGATGAACAGTGACGTTAAAGCTATTAAAGAATTTTTGATGGAAAAAGGTATTGATGAAAATGCAATTGATGTATCTTCAATTGACAGTTACGAATACTACCGCAGAAACGGTGCTTACACTTCTAATGATATTGAAGGCTATAATGTTTCTCAAACAGTCAAAGTTTCATCAAAAGATGTTAATAAAATTACCGAAATTTCAAAGCAGGCTGATGCGCTTGTAGATAAAAATATCAATATAACTTACAATTCGCTTGAATATTTGGTTTCAAATCTTGACGATATAAAAGTTAAAATGGTCGGAGAGGCTACAAAAAATGCAAAAGCCAGAGCAGAGAGTATGGTTAAGGGAACAAACGGCAAAATTGGTGTTTTGAACAGTGCAAGAATGGGCGTGTTTCAGATAGTTCCGCTTAACTCAACCGATGTTTCAGATTACGGCATTAATGATACATCTTCTTTGGAAAAGAAAGTTATATCAACCGTTAACGCTACTTTCACCGTTAAGTAATTCATTAAGCATTTTTTGTAATGCAACAGGACAAATTCCTATAATATTTTCAAGACTTCCCGTATAGTTTTTGACAAAACCCGCGGGGAGTTCTTGTATTCCGTAAGCTCCTGCTTTATCAAGAGGTTTAAAATTGTCAACGTAAAAATCTATCATTCCATCTGTTAAAACGTTGAATGTAACCTCCGAAATAACGGATTTTACAATGCTTTTTTCTGTTTTAGTATCTATTACTGCTATTGCGGTTACAACTTTGTGTGTTTTATCGGAAAGTAAATGCAGCATTTGCTTTGCATTTTCAGGTGTTTTGGGCTTTTCAAGAATTTTATTATTCAAAACTACAACGGTATCTGCGCCTATTATTATACAGTCTTCTTTCATAAGAGGTATTACGGCTTTTGCTTTGTTATAAGCAAGATTCTCAACGTAATCAAAAGAAAATACCGTCGTTGAATGAATTTCTTCATACGGAGACGGTACAATTTCTAAATTATAATTACTGTTCTTTAGAATTTCCGCACGCCTTGGAGAGGCAGATGCGAGTATCATTTTTCCCATTATTCCGTTCCTCTTTTCCGTATTCCTATTATATCAAAAAAAAGAAACATAAACCGGGTAAACGTCCTCAAAACACTATGGGAAAATTAGTATCTTGAGGTTTTTATATAACGAGCGGTTGCCGCTCTTAATTTATTCAGGACATTGCTGCCTGTACCTGAAATACTGTTCTGTACAGATAACATATCCTGCTGTGTTTTGCCCTGATCGTTCATTGAACGAAGCATTGTTTCTGCAGGCACCAATGATTCCATGTTCTCATGGTTATCTACCTGTTGGTCTGCATACTTTTTGACTAATAATTGATCTATGTAATCTTGGGCTCCGACTGCCATTTAATCCTCCCTTGGCCTAATACTTTTAATCCTATTGACATGTATATATATAAATAAAGTATTTTATATACTTAAAATTGCATATTTTATATACTTTTTTTACAAAACTTAATATTTTTCCAAAAAATAGCAATAAGTCTGAAAAAAATGTTTTTATTATAATTGTAGTAGTAGTGGTAATTGTTGAAAGGTGTGCTTATGTCAGGAGTTTCAAGTGTGGTTAATAAATCCGCAAATCAAAACGTATATTTTAATGGTAAGAAGGAAGAAAGAAGGGCAAAGAAGGCCGAAAGTGATGCTGTTAAATACAGTAAACCGTTAAAAACTCATACAGCTACTTTTTGGGGCGTTTTGGGGGCTGCAACATCTGCAATAGCAACTCCAATCGCAAGAAAAATAATTACAGGTGATCCAAAACTAAGAGCACTTGTTACAGGTCTTGGGATAGCCTTAGGTTCAGTGTATTTATTGGGTGGTCTGTTAATTGACCGTAAAATAAACAAAAACAGAGCTGAGTTTGAGGCAAAACGTAAAGAAATCGGTGATGATAAGCTTTTAGCAGAACAGGATAAGCACGTTCAATTTACAAAAAACGGAAATGTTTATTATAAAACTTCGGTAGGTAAAAAAGGCGGTTTAATATTAGGTGCTCTGCTTAGTATATTCCCTACGTTCAAATTGGGCGGCCTTTATGGTAAAAAGGTCGGAGGATCTTCGTTGATAGGCGGCGCTCTTGGAGGTACTATCCTTGGCGCAATTATTGATGGAGGCGCTAACAAAAGGGCGCGTAAATTTGCTGATAAAAAAGCAGAGTTTGAAGCCAATATGCGTGCGCAGGCAGAAGCACAGGCCGATGCCGAAGATCAACCCGTAATGTCTGAAAATGTTTAATTTCCCCAAACTAAGATAATATATTTAAACCGCCTTTCGTGCATATAAGGCGGTTTTTATTATCTTTTATAGACGGTTTTCTTATTGATAATACGGTTTTGCGGAACATAATTTTTAAGATAATTTATTACATCGTAGGCGTTGTCGCAAACATAATAAAGTGTTCTCATATCGGGATTTGCATAGTGTTCGTTAATCATTTTTTCAAAGAAATTTATCAAATTGCCGTAAAAATTATCGGTGTTATAAATTATGATAGGCTTAGCGTTATAACCTAATTGTTTTTGGACAATCATTTCAGATAACTCTTCCAGAGTTCCGAATCCTCCAGGTACGGCAATAACTGCATCCGAAATTTCATCAAGTTTTGCTTTCCTTGAGCGCATCGTGTCTGTAATATATAGTTCATCGCATATTTCAGAAGATTTTTCACCCAATATATTGTGTAGTTTTTCCGGCATAACTCCATAAATTTTTGAGCCGTTATCTTTTGCTGATTTTGCGCAAGTCCACATCAGACCCAAATTACTTCCGCCATATACTACATCAAAACCGTTCTGCCCTAATGCTGAACCCAGTTCTGTTACCGATTTATAATACTTATCATCAAGATAGTTACTTGATGATGCAAATACACATATTCTTTTTACGTTATTCATCAAATCCGCCGCCAATTATGTAAAAATAAGAACAATTAACACCTGTGCCTTTTTCGGAACAGTCTGATTTCAACTGCTCAAGGCTGTGCCTTTTCCCAAAAGGTTCAATGTTTCCGTTGTTAAAAACATTTATTCCGAAAACATCTTTTCCCCATCTGTTAGGAGGAAGTTTGCCGTTCACATCAAGCATAATCATGAAACTTGGGCCTTTCTCTCCGTATATATTGGTTAAATCTTTAATCCCTATAATTGTTTTATCATTTGTGTAATAAAAGTCTGAAAAGTAATACAAATCATCTTTTTGCAGCCTTGAATTATTCATATATCTGTTGTGATATCTTTTGAGGTGGTTATTATTTGCGGAAATTCTTAGGTAAGGCTGAAGAAGCAGCATCATCAGCTCATCTTTATCAGCGGTTGTATTTTCAAGACTTCCGACAAGATTCTCATTAGAATGTGCACTTATAACCGAAAACATGTAATTTATTCGGTTATATTTTTCGTTCCACTTTGAAATCAGTGCAGCTTGTCTTGTACTTTGTATTGTTGTCGGTATAAGCAAGATGAATATTGCAAAAATCGCAAATGCCGTTAACGTGTATTCAATTTTCCAGAATTTTCTAAAGTTCATAATTATGCCAAATCCATCATTTTCTTTTCTTGTATCAATTTGTCATAAATCCATTCGGGAACAAAATTTTTGCCCAAAAGAATCTGACCGTTTATTGCGCTTGGTGCGTGGAAATCAGAACCGCCCGTTACGATTAAACCCAGTTCTTCTGCCATTGATGAAAAATATTCAACGCAAGCCGGGGAGTGCTTTCTGTGGTATGCTTCAATACCCCTCAGACCGCAAGTCATAAGTTCTTTTATTAATTTCTCTGCGATATCTATATCGTAAGGGTGTGCAATAACAGGAATTCCGCCTGCACCATATATAACTTCTACGGCATCAAAAGGCGATACCGTTTTTCTTGGAACGTAAACAGGCGAATCATCGTTGATGTATTTTGCATATGCTTCAACAACATTACTTGTTCCTCCCGCGTTAGTTATGGCTTTTGCAATATGCGGACGTCCGATACTTCCGCCTTCTGCTACTAATTTTTTGATGTCATCAAAAGATATTTTGATTTTTTCTTTTTTTGCCAGCAGTGAAATTATTTCTTTTGCCTGCGTTATACGCGCCTGCTGCTGAGTTTTAAGCATATTTTTGAAGTCGCTGTTATTGGTATCCATAAAATATCCAAGTATATGGACTTCATAATTTTTATACAGTGTATTTATTTCAACACCCAGAATTAATTCCAGTTTATCTTCGTTGTTGTTTTCTTTAAGATAGTTTTTGGCAACGTCATAAGAAAGAACGTTATCGTGGTCTGTTAGGGCAATTGCATTAAGCCCGGCATCTATTGCCGTATCTGCTATTTTTTCGGGTGAAAAAGCGCCGTCTGAATAGTAGGTATGAACGTGCAAATCAACTTTCATTTTCCTCATTTTCCTTTATATTACTAACACAATAAACTCTTTTAATATTAACGGCATATCCGGTTGCGGTATCAATTTCCGCTTCAACACCGTTAATTTGTACATCGGCACTTTCGGCAACTTCAAATCTTTCAGGCAAATATGTCAGAAATCTGTTCAGGGAAGTTTCGTATTCCATTCCTATAACCCCGTCAATGGCGCCGCAATATCCTGCATCCGTTATGTATGCCATGTTGTTCATAATTTTTTCATCGGCAGTCGGAACATGGGTATGTGTGCCAAAAAATGCACTTATTCCGGCATCTGAACAATATTTGCCGAAACAAATTTTTTCGGCTGTAGCTTCTGCGTGAAAATCCATAACAACGATAGGGGTTTCTTTTTTGATTTCTTCCGTTATTTGTTTAATTTTTGTCCATGGTGAATCTGTGTATCCCATAAAGACGTTGCCTAAAGCGTTTATAACGCCTATTTTTATGCCGTTTGATAATTCAAAAATTCTGTATCCCGCACCAAGAACGCTGTCAGGATAATTAAACGGACGAACAAGCTTGTCCGCATTATTAATGTATTCAAAAATTTCTCTTTTATCCCAGATATGGTTTCCTGATGTTATGCAGTTAATACCGTAGCTTATAAGATTATCGTAATTTTTTTGAGTCAGGCCGAAGCCGTGAGAAGCATTTTCGCCGTTTGCTATTACAAAATCATAATTTTGTCTGTTTTGCAACAAAAAATCTCTTACAGCAAGCCGCCCGGGTTTACCTACTATATCGCCAAGAAATAAAATTTTAATTGTTTGTTTATCCATTGTGTTTTTATTGAAGAGGGGATTTTTATCCCCTCTTATCATTAATCTATTTTGCTAATTCAACTGCTCTGAATTCACGAACTACCGTAACTCTTATTTGTCCAGGGTAATCCAGTTCTTCTTCAATACGTTTTGCAACATCTCTTGCAAGCTTTTGTGATGCCAAATCGTCAAACATTTCAGCCTGAACGATGATACGAACTTCGCGACCAGCCTGAACGGCAAAGGACTGTTTGATACCCTCGTAACTGTTGACGATTTCTTCAATTTTTTGAAGTCGTTTGATGTAGATTTCAAGGGTATCTCGCCTTGCTCCCGGACGCCCGGCAGATATTGCATCGGCAATTTTTACAAGAACCGCTTCAATTGAATTTGCTACAACATCATCGTGGTGAGCTTCTATTGCATGGACAATTTCAGGTTTTTCACCATATCTTGTTGCCAATTCAACACCAAGCTGAATGTGCGTGCCTTCCTGTGTTTGGTCAACTGCTTTACCGATGTCGTGCAGTAGCCCTGCTCGTTTTGCAACCTCAATATTTGCACCGATTTCGGCAGCAAGCATACCTGCAATATGACCTACTTCAAGTGAGTGTTTCAGAACATTCTGACCGTAACTTGTTCTGTAATATAGTCGGCCAAGTGTCTTTATGAGTTCTTTGTTTAGCCCCATAACACCCATATCTAAAGCGGCATTTTCACCTTCACGCCAGATTTTTTTGTCAACTTCCTCACGTGCTTTTTCAACGGTTTCTTCAATCCTTACAGGGTGAATACGCCCGTCTGTTATAAGTTTTTCCAGTGTCAATTTTGCAATTTCACGTCTTATAGGATCAAACCCTGATAATACAACCGCTTCCGGAGTATCATCAATAATTAAATCAACACCCGTAAGAGTTTCCAAAGTTCTTATGTTTCTGCCTTCACGACCGATGATTCTTCCTTTCATTTCATCGTTAGGCAAAGATACAACTGAAACTGTCGTTTCAACAACCTGTTCTATCATGCATCTTTGCATTGTTGTTGAAAGTATTTCTTTAGATTTTTCAAGTGCATCTTCTTTTATTTTCGCTTCGTTTTCACGAATTAATTGCATTTGTTCATATGCCAAATCTTTCTTCAACTGCTCTAACAGCATATTTTTGGCATCTTCGGAGGATAATCCTGATATTCTTTCAAGTTCTTCCGTTTGTTTTTGAACTATTTCAGCTAAATAATCCTCTTTTTCAAGTAATTCATCTAATTTTTTCTGAACCTGCAAATCTTTGTCTGTGTACTCCTGAATTTTGTTTTCCAGCATATCCTCTTTGCTGTTCAGTTTTTGTTCAAGCCTTGCAAACTCCTGTCTGCGTTCTCTTTCTTCTTCAAGTAAATTGTCTCTTTCGTTTTGTAATTCCTCTTTTGCTTTAATTCTTGCCTCTTTCAATAAAAGATTTTCTTTTTCTTCAACGGATTTTTTCTGGTATTCCAAATCGGTTAAAGTTTTTTTAACCTTTGAATTTTGAAAGATTAGCACCACTGCCATAACTATTACCGAAATGACAGCACCAACTAATAAAATGTTAGTCATAACGCTATATCCTTATTTTTTTATTCTTTCAATAACATACACAACTTCCGATACATTTAACCTATCGGAAAACTCTGTCAAATTCTATTAAGTTCGTATAAAATTAATCAAGATTTTCATTGCATATATTACAAAAAAATATTCTGTTACATCTGACTTCATAGTAGCATATATTTATTTTT
>JAGCBH010000056.1 GCA_017652265.1 bacterium | reverse complement strand
TTTATCTGCAAATCTTAATCCGATTCCCCCACACAAAATATCAAAGTCGGGTAAATCATCATAAATCTGAAAGATACAATCATTTACGTTTGCTCTACCAACGAAAACATCATATAAGCTGCTGCCTAATAAATCCTTACTACTAATGCCACAGTTAAATGAAAGATTTTCTTGCGAGTCCATATCAATCAATAAAACTTTCTTTCCCTTTTCTCGGATTCCTGCAGCCAAATTCATGGCGGTTGTTGTCTTAGCTACCCCGCCCTTATGGTTAGCAATCGTTATTACTTTCATGTTTAAATTCTCCCTTCATATGCTTGTATAACTTATATAACTACACTTATGGATTTTTATATAAGTTACGTATTATTTGTATACAA
The DNA here is from genome assembly GCA_017652265.1 of bacterium. GTDB lineage: Bacteria > Cyanobacteriota > Vampirovibrionia > Gastranaerophilales > Gastranaerophilaceae > Gastranaerophilus. The sequence goes on along the minus strand of JAGCBH010000056.1, from coordinate 9,632 downwards.
CTTATATAATTCTCGCTTGCATGGATTATATAAATTATACACCATGATGTACTGTTTTCAAATGCTATATTACGTGATAATATGAACGTGTTTAAATTCTCTTTGCGGGGGCTTGTAGCTGCAGACAAGTTCCCTTTTTTGTTTTTTTCGACTACCTGAGGGGGTAAGCTGGGGGCGGGGTGTGCTTCTCCTTTTAACCCCTCCCCCGTCAATGATAAGCAATAAAAAAGGATAGCGTTATCGGCTATCCCTTTATTTTAAATTGCATCTTTCAATAGTTTATCCAAAGTTGGACGACTTATTTTCAATACTTTAGCAAGTTGTACTTTGTTTAATTTTCTTTCTTTGTATCGGGCGTATTCTCTTTCCCATATCTCACTATCAATCGTTGTTGCTTTCCTGCCTTTATACTTTCCTTCTCGCTTTGCTATCGCGATTCCTTCGGCTTGTCTATCAAGTAGGTTCTGGCGTTCAAATTCTGCTATCGCTCCGATCATGGTCAACATCAATTTTCCCGTTGGTGTGCTTGTATCAATGTTTTCTTTATCGCTTACAAGTGTTACGCCCTTATTGTTTAGACGTTCTACAATCTCTAATAAATCTCGAGTGTTACGTGCTAGTCTTGAAAAGTCGTGTATATATACCGTGTCACCTTCTCGCGCAAATTCTAACATTGTTTGCAATTCACGGCGTTCCGCGTTCTTTCCGCTTACCTTTTCAGTAAACCATTTATCAATGCCGTGCTTTTCAAGGGCTTCAATCTGTCGTTCTTCATTCTGCTCTTGTGTGCTTACTCTTACATATGCAATATTCATTTGTTTAAATCCTCTTTCTTATATAACTTATATAACTTGCGTATAATTTACTTATGTAAATTATATAAGTTTAAAATGTAAAAGTCAATCCTACCATTTACAAAATGTAAATAAATAGACTTGCTTTACACCTTGTAAAATAATTAGTGAAAACAAGTCTATTTTTACAGAAAACAGAATATAAAAAATGTAAGTCTGGGGTATACTCTAATTTTACAACATACTCCTTTGTTATTCTGCGATTTTAGCCGTTAAAAATCTTTTCTCGATACTTTTATCAAAAACGAAATAAAAACGCCTATTTCGGAAAGATAGTCAGCATCAATGTAGACTATAATAATTTTTCTCGCGCCTTTTGTATATTCTTTCGATACGTTGCTTTAGTTTCTTCAGATAATTCACGCGGTCGATTGATACGCAAATAATCAGCGGGAAAATGACACACAATTGATTTATCTTTGTTCGTGTGTACAATCTGCACTTCATCAGGATATTTCTCTGCAAGTTTAAGTATCTTTGTACGCCACCCACAAGCCCCCGTCAAAGTAGCTGTGACAAGTCGTTTGCTATTGGGGCTATAATCAATAATTTCTTCGCCCCTAATGTGGCTAAATTCAAATACATTTTCGTCATTTGATAATCCTGTGCGTTCGTCAATCATTGATACTGCTTCTTCAAATTTGTTCATAGATTCCCCCTTTATTGTTCCAAGCAATTATAAATTCTTGTAGTGTGTATTTGCTCAAATCATAATCACTGCAGCTTGGTTCTTCTATCATGTAGTTAGTAGGCGTTTTCCTAAAATGTTTCTGCAGGATCTTCCATTGATTTATTTTTTCTTGATCTGCCTGCTTGGATTCATTCCGTCCAAAATAATCAAACGTGCTGTATTGATTCAGGTCTGCATCTTTCAGGAAATGCGCAAAATAATATTCCCATTGTTTAATGCCGTTCTTTGTATCTAAATTCCAATCCCTTAAACTACGATTGTGTTTATCTATCTGCTGCCGCTTCGCGCTACTGATAACCGTGATGTTTAAATCATTCGTTGTTGGGCTGTTTTCAATAGATACATCTTCCAAAGGCAACACCAATAATTTTTCTTTTAAATATCCAGGCGCGGGATAACATGGATTCAACTCTACTTTTCCGCGTTGCTTATCATAGTTTTTCAGATAATCTAAAATGATTCGATATGGTAAGTTATACACGTTCACAGCAAAAAGGGCTTTATAAAAGTTTCTAAATGCAATCTCTTTTTCAAAATTATCAAGCATTGTTTTCTGTGTTAATACGTGCATTGCCTTTTCTTCTTGCTCTTTACTTAGCATCTTCAATCCTTTCCTGCGGTACAAATTCATGGGATTCATTATCCCAAACAAGACCTGCATCAGTTATTTTCTTTTCAAGTTCTGAATTATCATCGTTATCTGCTGCCGTCCTATCTTCAAGAACAAAAGAATTTGTGTTGCGATAGCCGTGATTGTTTGTCAGGTCAAAAATAGCAATCACGGGCGGGATTTTCCCGCGTAGTATAAGTTGCTTCTTTGCAACCAATATTGAGTCCTTAAACATATTTATTATTTTTTCCCACTCTCCCCCACGATGTTGATACTCGCTTAATGTCCATCGCGATATACCAAGCCACAACGAATAAAGTTCAATGTCCGGAATTAGCTTTTTATCATCATCAAGCTGCGAATTTGCTTTCTGTACGTACTCAAAAAAGCCCTGAGAATTTTCGATGAAACTTTGCAGCCCTTGTGATGTATTTGGATATGTTGCAGGTCTGCCGCCTAGATTCTTCAAGATCGTGGTTGTGATTTCAAGTGTTGGGCTTAAATCTTCGGAACTAATTTTTTTTGCAATTTTTAGATATGATGCGTCTTTTTTTGGCATGGAATTGTTCACCTTCTTTTTTATTGTGGGGCAAATCACCGCGTACTACTTAGCATTTGTCCTAAAAACTCCCCTAACAAGTTCAAAACAATCGTTAGAAAAAACTCTCTTAACGTGTGGCTTAATGCCGTAAATATTGCCGTTGAAAGTGCCATTGATAGCGTTATCCACTGTTTGCCGTGATACTCCAAGATACTGTGCAAACTCTCCCCTTCTGGGGGCGTTATGACACTCGTGTAAATAATCTGTTATTACTTCCCTTAATTGGTTTTGTTCATACATGATATTTACCTTTTATACTCGCTATATGCTTTGGAATAAAAAGCTCTATACTTTACGGGTTCACTAGCTGCAAATTCTCCAAGTATCTTTTGTGCTCTTTTAGCTACGGATTCAGATATGGAATTTTGCTTTGATAAGATTTCTTTAAAGTCCTGATAATCGCGTATTTTATCAACCATCAAAAACCCTCCCTGTATTCTTGCTGCATACGCTGCAGATACTCCTGATACAAACTACGGTTTTGATTGATAAATCTATTAAGGCGTTTCGTGTATCTCTTACTGCTGCCGCTGTATTCGCTTTCCGTGTTGCTTTCTTTTACTGTGCGAACAAAGTCGGAATAATCAACAATATCATCGAAAACAATATCTGATTGTGATGCGTTACCTGCTGCCTTTTCTCGTTCAAAAGTTCTTTCGTACAATAGATACTTTTTAGGATCTTCAATCTTTAAGTCTTTTAATATTAGTGTTGCGGCTACGTCTGTATGTTCTTTCAGGTCTTTGAATTGTGTGTATGATATATTCATGTTTATTTTTCCTTCCATATGTGGACGGTGTGTTTGACAAAACGCACATACATCCTTTCTTTACTTCTATATCTGTTCTTCTTAATCTGTACTTCTTATACTTCTATACTTCTTATACTTCTTTACTTCTGTTTGCATTGGTTTGCTATACTTAGTATTAGTTAGTAATACTTAGTGATACTTAGTGATACTAACCAATGGTTTTTTAATTGAACAATTCAGGATTCTTTGGGGGTCTGCCGCCCTTTGCTCCGTTTTTAACTCGTTCGTCATAATCACGATAGCTTTGGTCTATATCTCGTTTCAGGGCGTTCCAAAGGATACGACCGTCACGGGTGCTTGGCTTGTATTCGCTCCATCTGCCTTCATCATGCCCCAAAAAGTAAAACAAAGAGTTTATGAATGCTTTTCCTATCTCTTTGAACAGTTCGTTCTTTTCTTCTGGTGTCAGGTCTTTATCAAGGTTTTCAATGTCTAGTGCATCCGCATATTTTTCACACCAAAGTTTGTACCACTGCGGGCGACCTGTTGACGTTTCCCCGTCGCCGTATTCATTCCATTTGTTTAAATTATCAGTGTTCATGTTTAAATTCCTTTGCTCTTTCTGCTTCAATAATTGCCTTTTCAATTCGTTCACGCATAGTTGGGGTTAATTCCTTCATCAGGAAATGCGATAGTGAGTTGGGTTTTACCTTCATAGCTGCAGCCACTTCATAAGCGTATAAATCCCGCCTAACAATATCGCTCCGAATATCATTGTTTTTCATCTTCCGTGCTCCCATAAGCATTAAAAAGTCTTTCATCAAGTTCGTTCTTTACTGCTGCCGCTAATTCAATCCACACATTGTCAACGTTCACAAGATCGGGCGGCTGCTTCTTGTGGGTTCTGCTGCCTAAAATTGCCCCAATGTCCGACAAGATTAACCACAACGTTGCATCATTCAATACCTTCAAATCAACCATTACTTAGATTTCTCCTTTCTGCATGGTGTGTACACGCACTTGTGAATTTCCCCCCACCATGCTACAATTTTCGCAAAGATACACGACCGTGTACATTACTTTGAACGTTACTTTCTAACTTTTTCTCACAGTAATGTAACGCACAAATTACAAAGGGGATTTAAACATGGGTGATTCAGGAATAGTCATAAGTGATAGGCTGATTTTTTTGTGTAAATGCAACCAATTAAACAAAATCTATGATGTTGAAAATAGTCAGTATAGCGAATTGCTTTTGGATATGTTTGAGAGTAAATACAAGATATTTGATTATCCTGCAGGATGTAACAAGGCGTATGAACGTGCAAAGATACAAAAAAGAATTGCCCTGCATATCAAGGGCGAAAAAGTCAGTATTTCATGGATTCAAAAGTATTGTAAGTTCTTTGGGTGTTCTTCTGATTATTTGCTGGGATTAATCGACACTCCCACACATGAACTAGAAAAGATAAAAGATAAAAGCGGATTATCTGCAGAAACTTGTCAAAAATTGAAAAATGACAAAGAAATACGATTATTAATCAATGCTCTAGTTCAAAGCAATGCAATAAAATACTTTTTGGGTACGATTCGATACGATCACTATATTTCGCGACACAATGAAATTTACTTGAATGAACTTGAAAAAAGAGATATTCCGCAAAAGAATGATTTTTCTTTGCAAAAATTTAAAGATTGTTTGATAGATGGAAATATTAAAAGGCAGAAACGATTAGCTTATCAATGCTATCAGCGGATTGCTGATAATGAGGATATTAAGAAATACATTAATGATTCATCGGATTTTAGTCAAATGTGATAACATAGAAAATGCTACTCACAATTTTGCAATAAAGGGGGTTAGGTATGGAAAATTTAGCAGAAAAAGTAATTTTGCACGATGATGTGTTAGAAGCACTTGTAAACAAGGAATTGTATTCTGATTCCGTACACGATGATAAAGCTCTGCAAAAACTCCGGCAGGAAGTTTCCGACGCGATTGTGAATTATGAAACACGGATAAAAGAAAAGTGTTTCCGTAGGTATTTTGCTATGGGGTATGAATATTGTTGCGAGATTCACGGATTAACACCTGAAATTGAGGATATAAATTAAGGGGGCGCGTATGCGTTCCCCCTTTTTTTTATAGATCCATGTATTTATTTGCTTCAAATAATCTTAGGTGCATTTTATCCGTGGCGTTTGCTTTCTTCTCCTGCAGGCGTTTAATCACGGCTTCAATCTGATTTTCGTTTAATCCCTTTGCTTTTAAGAATTGCTCAAATGTCATGCGTATTCCTCCGCTTTGGGTTTTAGGGATATTCCCTAACTAGCGGGTGTGGCTAGCCACGTCCCACTGCTTGCTATAAACTTTAGTTATCTAAAAGCTGTTTTTCTAATTCGTCAAAATCATAAGTGTTTTGCTTAAAATTATTAAAACTATTTTGGGTTTTCTTTTTTGCCTTGCCCTTTTTAATATCTTTGGCAATTTTTAATTCTTCTGGATTCTGGTTTAAAGATTTTACTTCCGTTGCCGTTGCAACTTTTGGATGTGTTGATACTACCCATTGAAATTCATAACCCAATACTTTTCCTTTAGATTTAACCTTCTTATAAAGTTTTCCATCTTCATTCATGGTTAGGTTGATCATAGAACACTTTTTCATATCTTTGCACAATGGCTCAATAATTCTTTTTTCAAAAGCAGTTCTATCAAAATGATTATCTTTTCTCATATAGGCGTCTTCAGGAATATTAAACAAGTCTTTTAATTCTTTAATGCCATATATCTTAGAATTTTCTTGGCGTGTATCTGAATGTAAGCGCAACTCTTCATAAAAAATTATCGAGCGTTCTGTATTCATGGAAAAAAGGTCATCAGCCCACATTGTTATATAATTCTTTTCTTTGTCTAGTTCTTGAAATAATGGCAAATACATACCATTAAAAACTATTATTATCTTGTTCTTTTTATTGCAGATAACATTAGTGATAAAAAAACCATTATTCCATTCTTTGTTATCCCCAAAGTTAAGCTTTGAATGTTCAGGTAGTTCGCCTATTGTTCTTTTTAGATTTTCGCTTAAATGGTCTTTATCTGCTACTAATCCGATTTTTTCAGCTACTTCTTGTTTGCTCAATACAACCGCTTTATTTATTAGTTGTTCATCAGCCTTTGATACAATAACATTGTTTTTCTCTTGGTTATTCTTGCCTTCGCCCTTCCACTTGATTTTAGTTAAAGCAAAAACAAAAGTTTTCCATTCTGGTAGGCTCATTTGCTTTTTAGCAGCTGCAAAAATCTTAGATACAGCTATAAGTGGATTGCTTTCCTTTGATTCTTCAAAGTAATCAAAAAGGCTTATTTGTCCTTCAAAGTCGCTTGGTATTCTTAAATCTTGCATATCAACACCCCCATAGAATGTATGATATTCCATTGTACGACATTATGTCAATCATATGTCACACTTTGTCGCTTTTACCCACTCAACTATGTCGTACTTCTCAAAATGGCTTGTTTCCTACATTCTTTTTTTCAAGTCCGCTATTTGTCTGCGTTTTGCTACCCACTCAACTATGTCGTACTTCTCAAATTTCTCAAAAATCACTGTATTTTCATTCAATCCCAGTGTTTATCTGTGTTTGAAGCTGTTTTTTTTGTGCTTTTGACATGAGTGTCACCCACTCAACCATGTCACAACATTAATAGTAAGAGTATATTAATAAGATTAATAAGTGGTCTACGACGCAAATATCTAAATAACCCACTCAACTATGTCGTACTCAACTACCTAATTGGTAAAAAGTAGTTTTATAACGTCAAAAAGTAGTTTTTAGAAATTTAGATATGTAGCAAGCAAGGCGAGGTGTTCACACACTCGCAACTTGTTAGGGCGTTCCCTAATACCCTTTTTCCGATTTCAAATCGGTTTATAGATTATCTGTCCGAAAACTAATATCCTGCTGCCTATCAGCCAAAAATAATACTTTTATCAGCCGATTATCAAACGAATATAATACTTTTTTCATACTGTCGGTTGATACGCTTATATTTTTCGATTTAAGGCGTTTTTATGTTTTGATGGGTTTTATATCAAGAAATAAATTTAAAACGATTCTAGGGGTGAAATATCACCGTGCGAACCGATACCGAAAGAATTATAGATCATGTTTATCAAGTTGCATTTTAGATTTTGTTATTTACAACTACTTTTAAAAGTAATATATTTGTGTCAGGCAAAAGAAATGAAAGATATATCTTATATCAAGCAAACACAAAAAAGCTAGGTATTGCGAGTACCTAGCTTTTTCTATGCCGTTTTTTAAGGTGGCTTAATCCTCAGGCTGATTGCCATGATCATCTCTGTCCAACCATTTGCAAATGTAGTAGGCGGCTACACTTGCCATAACAGAAATTAGAAATGAAAGTGCTATATCTATCAAGCAAACACCCCCTTTCCGCGCCTGTCTAGGGGTGGCAACGTTTGTATTATACACTATTGCATAGTGGTTTTTATCTGAATTCTTTTGAAATTAGATTTATTGTGATAAAAAAAAAGAGTGCCCGCTGTGGACACTCTTTAAATTTAAAAAATTAGTTCTCGCTTAGAATATTCACTTTTTAGGAATTCTTCTACATCTTCCAATGACCAAAGATGATCCAAAAGTCCGTTATAGCTCCCCCAGACATTAACATTTAAACTGTTATCTGTGACGGTATAACCGACTTCATCCGAAAAAATCGGATAACCTTTGTCTAGCAGGTGCACTTTGCCTTTGTGCACACTAAATCCTATTGCTCGTGCCTTCTTGTAAATATTCCTCTCGTTCATCAAATAAACCTCCTTTGGAATGAAACAAATTTCTGGGTTCCACACCAAAACAAACCACGCCCAAATCGTACTGAGGTTTTATTTGTAGTTCAATTGTACTACAAGCAAAAAGACGTTGCCAAGAATAACAACGCCCTTATATAACTTGTATAAGTCTATCCTTTTTGTATTGTATAAGTTATATATCCAACAGCTTCATTAATGCAGCAATCTTCTTATTATCAAGCTGATTCATTATTTTTAAAATATTTTCTAGTTTTTTATTATCAAACTGATTTATTTGTTCTAATATCGTGGGATTTCCGCATACTTTCATAAGTTCTAATAACGTATCATCATCAAGGCTATCAAAATAAGTCATCATTGTTTCGTGTTCTATTGATACGTTTTCTTTTTCCATTTCCTTTTCCATTTCCATAGCATCAATAATTAATCCTTGTATATATTGTGTTATGTTTATGCTCTTACCCGTTACCGAACTTATAGCAGCGGTTTTCTTGACAATAAAATCCTTCAGGTCGTAACCTGTCGGCTTCAGATCAAGACGGAAATAATCACTTGCGGGTTTTTTCGCTTGCTGCTTTTTTACTTCTCCGCTTAGTTCCTGAATGTCATCGAAATTTTTTTCGACATTACCAAATTGTAAACCCTTATTATTATTTTTCTTATTATTTTTCTTATCTGCCATTCTCTTTACCCTTCCATATATTCCATATATTCATCAACAAAGTTTCTATAATCGTTTGCTACCGTGCTTTTAGGTGCGTGTATATAAATTGTCGTCTGGTTTAGCTGTGATTCCGGTATTGTCACACTTGAATGTATCTTAGTATTAAATAGCCGTGTTCCTTCAAGGCTGTCGTATTGCTCTACAAAACCCTTGCCTAAAATGGCTCTTTCGTTTAATTGGACTAACAAAAGCCCTATATCTTCAATATCAGGATTCAGCTTTCTAACCATTCCAAGCAGATAAGCAACTCCGTTATAACTATATGGACTAGCCTGCACGGGTACAATAAGATCATCAGCCACCTTTATCGCTGCAGATGTTATGACATTCAAACTTGGTGGGGTATCAATTATACAATAGTCGTATGATTCACTGAGGTTTAACAACAGTTTTTTGATGCAATCATCATCAATCTTTTTTTCTTTATCTGCAAATCTTAATCCGATTCCCCCACACAAAATATCAAAGTCGGGTAAATCATCATAAATCTGAAAGATACAATCATTTACGTTTGCTCTACCAACGAAAACATCATATAAGCTGCTGCCTAATAAATCCTTACT
>JAGCBH010000055.1 GCA_017652265.1 bacterium | reverse complement strand
GATCGTCGCCTTGGTGGTCCATTACACCCCCAACTAGCTAATCAGATGCAGGCTCATCTCTAAGCACCGGAGTTTTCAAGATTAATATCTCAACTAATCTCATATGGGGTATTAGCAATCGTTTCCAACTGTTGTCCCCCGCTTAAAGGCAGATTACCTACATTTTACTCACCCGTCCGCCACTTTCCTCTCTAGCAAGCTAGAGATTCTCGTTCGACTTGCATGTATGAAGCACGCCGCCAGCGTTCGTCCTGAGCCATGATCAAACTCTCCATTGTCAGAAAAGTTTATTCCTTCAAATAAGTGCGGCTAGCACCTATTCTGCTCGAATTTATTTAATCTACGCTAACTTACGTTCGCGTCTGTTCTTTTGAATCATTTTCTACTAGAATTAACAAGTTATTCTTTGTCTTTCGCTATTCTGTTTTCAATGTGCGTTACTGTTTGTATTCGCTTTTAAGATAACCTTTTCGGTCCTAAAACTGCGACATTCTATTATCTGTCGCCACTTAACCACATACTGACACCTTTCGGTCGCCCGTATCAATCGCTATCTCGGCTCTTTTCATTCTATTCGCTGACTTTTTGTTGTCAACTTAATTATAAAATGTGCTTTTACAAATCTTAATTTTCGGCTAATGCTTTCGCATCGCAAAAAGTATTTTGCCACAGAAAAATTTTAATGTCAAGCATTTTTTTAATATTTTTTCAAATTTTTTGAAAGAATTATGGCACAGGGTCATAACCGCCTTCATTACCAGGATGACAGCGGCAAATTCTCTTCACGCCAAGCCAGCCGCCTTTAACCAAGCCATACTTCAAAATAGCCTGCTTCGTATACTCAGAGCAGGTAGGGTAAAATCTGCAATGAGGCGGCGTAAACTTAGAAAACCACTGATATATCTGAATTAATACGGTTGCAATTCTTTTCATGCGGGCATGCTCTATCTGACCGTATATTATTCACCGGCTTCAGTTTCGGCAGCCGTTTCGGCGGTTTCAGCCGACTGGTCTTCTTTCAGTTTATTTTCATCAAAAGTAAGTGCAATTCTCTTATCGTTTGGATTAAATTTCAATACGTAAGTCATAACTTTATCACCTACATTCAAAATTTTACCTGATTTTGACTGCAAGTCTTCAACTTCTGCATGAGGCAACAGTGCTTCAACGCCAGGGAACACTTCTACAAATGCTCCGAAATGTTTTACTCTTGAAATTGTACCTTCTACTTTATCGCCTGCTTTAATATTCTTTTCAGCCTCTACCCAAGGATCCGGTTCCAGAGATTTCAAGCTCAGAGAAACTCTCTGTTTATCGTGATCAACTGCAATAACTTCAACATCAATTTTGTCTCCGACTTTCAAAATATCCGTCGGATGATCAATCCATTTCCAGGAAAGCTGAGACAACGGCAGCAAGCCGTCAATACCACCCAAATCAATAAACGCACCAAAATCTGTAATTCTGACAACATCACCTTTAACAACCTGACCGGCCTCAATCTGTGAAAATATATTTTTTCTGGACTCTTCAGCGCTGTCATCATAAACTTTTTTGCTTGAAAGAATAAACGCGTTCTGAGTAGTATCCAAAGTCAAAATTTTCAGTTCAATCTTATCTCCGACCGTTACATTTGCGTCTTTAGCGCACATTTGAGATGACGGAACAAAGCCTCTTACCCCTGAAACTTCAACAAGCAAGCCGCCTTTAACGACATTCATAACTTCCGCAAGTATAACTGCGTCATCAGCTTTTGCTTTCTCAAGTTCCTGCCAAGCATATGCACTCTGAACTTTTTTATATGAAAGCAAAAATCTGCCGTCTTCATCTTCTTCTCTTACAATTAAAAATTCATATTCTTTACCTTTTTCAAGCTTTTCTTCAACATTCTCATCTTTATCAACTGCTTCACGTGTCGGAACAAGTGCTGTAGTTTTTGCACCTATATCAACCAATACTCCATAACTGTCATAGCCACATACCGTACCTTTTACAAGGTTGCCACGTTTGAAACTGTAATCGTATTTTGCTAACAGTTCCTCAAAACTTAATTCTTTTGATACCATATCCTTACTACTATCCTCGGATTTTGTTGCAAACTAAATCAATTAATAAAATCCGAAATTAATCAATATGTCATGTATATCAGAAGTTTTTCAATTTGTAAAGTTTTTTGTAAATATTTGTTGACATTGATAATACACACATACGCACAGAATTTACTCATTTTTATTGTAAAGATATGTAACAAAAAATACATTATATAGCAATTATATACTCAAAAAATACTTTATATACATGTAAGCAATAACAAATTAAAGCAACTTAAATAAACACGAGATATAAACTAACACACTACCTACTACACACTAACCTTCTACACATGAGGAATTAAAAAAAAATTCCGATGTCCCTATCATTTGATAGGGCTTTTTATTTTGCAGAGGTTTATACAGCAAGCAAAAAAAAGCTATGTACTTTAGGTGCATAGCTGTTGATTAGGGATATGTGTATCTTAGTCTCTAAGGAGTATGGTTAGATACTACTAAATTTTTTCCGAAAACACATCATCCGTTTCAAGTAATTTTTTTAGATTTTCTACATTATTTGAATAAGAATATTTTGTGTTAGTATTTATTTATGTTTGAAAATTTATCTTCCAAATTACAGCAAATAATACGAAATACCGGCGAAAAAGAGCTCACGCAGGATAATATGCAGGAAGCTCTGAGGGAAATTCGCAGAGCACTTCTTGATGCAGACGTTAACCTGAGAGTCGTAAAAGCATTTATTTCATCAATAAAAGATAAGGCGGAAGGCCAAAATATTGTTCAGGGCGTAAATCCGGCGCAGCAGCTCATTAAAATAGTTAATGATGAACTGGTTAATATTTTGGGCGGGGAGAATAAACCGCTTGAACTGAATTCAAAACCATCATTAATAATGATGCTGGGTTTACAAGGTTCCGGTAAAACGACATCAAGCGCAAAACTTGGTATTAAACTAAAAAATGAAAACAAAAGACCGCTATTGGTAGCATGTGATATTTATCGTCCTGCTGCAATTGCGCAATTACAGACTTTGGGTAAGGAAAGTGATATAGAGGTCTTTACCGTTAGCGGTTCAACCGATGTTCAGGAAATTATCAGCAAAGCAATAAATTATGCAAAAGAAAACAATTATGATGTATTAATTTTGGATACAGCAGGCAGACTTCAGATAGATACCGACATGATGGCTGAACTACTTTTGATAGACAGATGTTTTAACCCTGACGAAAAATTGCTTGTAATTGATGCAATGATAGGTCAGGAAGCCGTTAATGTTGCCGAAAACTTTAATGCCCAGCTTGGCTTAACAGGTTTGGTTTTGACAAAACTTGACGGAGATTCAAGAGGCGGTGCTGCTTTAAGTATCGTTCACTGTACCGGCAAGCCCGTAAAACTGACAGGGACAGGGGAAAAATTAAATGCTCTGGAAGATTTTCACCCTGACAGAATGGCAACAAGAATTCTTGGTATGGGAGATGTCGTTTCGTTAGTTGAAAAAGCACAGGAAGTCTTTGATGAACAACAGGCGGCAGAATTAGAGGAAAAACTTGCAAAATCACAGTTTTCATACAACGATTTTCTAAAACTTCAAAAACAAATGTCTAAAATGGGTTCATTCGGGAATATTCTTGGCATGCTTCCCGGTTTAAATATTTCAAGCGATGACAGTCAAAAACTCACAATGGAAAGCGAAAAAGAATTCAAAAAATTTGAAGTTTTTATCCAAAGTATGACGCCTGAAGAACGTGCTAATCCGGATCTCATAGACACAAGCCGTAAAAAACGTATCGCAAAAGGCTGCGGAATAAATCTTACCGAAATTAATCAATATATAAAACAGTTTGAACAAATGCGTACAATGATGACTGGTATGTCCGACATGAAGCGTATGTTCGGCAAATTCGGCGGCGGCATGCCTGATATGGGCAAAATGATGGCCGGAATGAAAAATATGAAAGGTGCGCAACAACTGATGGGTTACAAAGGTAAACTTGGTAATCACGCACTTAATAAAGCAAAATCAATGATGAGAAAATTTAAATAGATTTATTTCTCAATTTAAACGGAATAAGCCTTATTACAAGAGTGTTTAGTATCTGAACATGAATTCCCTTTGGGGTAACGTAGAAAAATATCGGACTGTATTTAAAGAATGTTAAAATACATTTTGAGATAAAATCCACGCGGCACGCCACTTCATAATACAGGTGGGAGCTCTTTTTATCCTTATATGATTTTTGCACGATACGAGCAAAAACTCCCGTCATACTCATATTGAAAGGCTTGTAGGCTACAGCAGAACGCAAACCGTTCATTACTGCATTTTTGTCGTGCAATAAAGTCAGAGAATTTACATATCCGATAAAAAAGTGCATATTTTGAGCGGTAGGAGAAAGGCGTTTTTTATCGGTATTTCTTATATAAGACATATCCGCAGTTTGTTTGCCTTCCTTTTTATCTCTTTCAGGGCCGTTTATCAATACGTTTTCCGGTATGACACAGAAACTCTTTGTTGTATTTGCGATATTAGTTGATACAGCCAAATGCGGGAACATATTCGGAATATTGTCATACATGTTTCTGTAAACCGTATCATCAATAGCGGAAGTTTTGTATATGCCGGACGGCAGAAAAGTGGACTGAAAAATTAAATCACTTATATTATTTGTATTTCTTATCTGGTCACGCGCAACCAGTATGCAATCATAATTTTCATTGTTTACTGCATCTTCAACATAATGCCAGTTATCCCAATTGTAATAGTCATCATCACAGATAATCCAGACATATTTCTTTTCCGCAATCTCAAAAGCCCTTGCAATATTAGCATTTCCGCCTATATTATGCGGATGAATAATATGCTTTATGTTCTTATGTTTTTTACAATATTCTTCAATAACTTCCGAACTTCCGTCATCAGAATGGTTATCAAGTATTGTAAACTGAAACTCTTTTATCGGTGATTTATCATTAAAAACCTGTTCCAGCGTTCTTATTAAAAAATCTTTTCGGTTATATGTTATGAGAATTATTTCTAAATCGTCTTTTATCATGACATCACCTATTATAATCTCAAAATAATATTTTACCATATTCATATAAAAAGTTGATGTAAATCTTCACGTAATCTGTAATAATAAATTGTCAAATCTTTTTTAAAGGATAAATAATGAATTTACACGAGGAATGTTTATTAAAATACTTGAGATTACCGGATGAAATCTCAACAAACACAGAAATTCTCAAACTCAACAATATGATTATGGAGAAAAAATTCGTTCTTAAGAATTTTTCTTCCAAATTAACGCAACTTAACTAAACTCTATATAATATATAATATACTATGTTAAAAAAAATATTTTATTTTACATTATCAATAATATTCGCGCTGTTCATCTACTATTCCGTTTTCCATTTCGGAATAAACGGTTTTGTGGAATCCGTTGAAAACAAAACTTTTGACCTTAGGCAGAGCATAATATCCAAAAATAAAACCGCATCAAAAGATATAGTCTTAATAACCATTGATGATGCAAGTTATGAATATATTCTGGATAATATCGGTGAATGGCCGCTTCCAAGAGGCTTGTACGCCGATGTAATAAATTATGTTGAAAAGCAAAATCCTAAAATGATTATTTTTGACATGCTGTTTATCAAATCTGCAAAAAGCAGTCAGGAAGATAATATAAAACTGGGCAACGCATTCAGGAAATTTGACAATGTTTATACTGCTATGAATTTTGACTATCAGGCTTTTGACTTACGTGTTCCGCAGGATTTGGACGAAAAATTTGAACTGAATGTCAACAATTTAAGCAAAGACGTTGATTTTGAAGAAAACACTTTCACAAATTACAGGCCGATAATAGACGAAATAATGAAAAATACGGCTAACGTAGGCTCCGTTAATATAGCACGTTCACCTGACGGTGTATTAAGACAGGCACCTGTATTTGTAAAATACAACGACAAATTTTACCCGCAAATTGCCTTTCTGGCAGGATATAAAGCAATAACAACGGAACCTGAAACATCATTCGTTATAGATAAAAATGGGTACCTTTTGTATTCAGGCAAAAAAATTCCGCTGGACAAAAACGGGAATACAACGCTGAATTGGTACGGTTCAAGAGGAAATTATCTTGAAATACCTATATATAAAATAATGAAAAATATAAAAGGGCAAAATATTGACCTGGGCGTTGATTTTAAAGATAAAACAGTTTTAGTCGGCATGACTGCAAACAGCCTGTTTGATCTAAAAACAACACCAACAGATAAACTATATCCGGGAGTTGAAATTCTTGCTACATATATAAATAATGTCTATGACAATAATTTCATATCAAAAGCCCCGACACCAGTGACAGTAGCCATTTGCTTTATAATTTCACTGATAATCGGTATTATAACCTTAAGATTAAACCATGTTGGCTCAATGATAGGCCTGACTTTACTGACATATTTCGGCTATACAATCTTTACCGTAGAGCTTATGAAATACTGCAATATGTGGCTTGAACTTGTACCGCCGTTGATATTTGCTACTTTTGTGTTTATTGCCATGCTCATAGTTAAATACGTAATAAAGACAAGGGATTTTGAGCAGCAATACAAACTTGCAACAACAGACGGGCTTACAGGGCTTTATAATCACAGATATTTCCAGGAACAGCTGGCAAATGTGCTGGAAAACTCTAAACGCTACGAAACTCCATTCTCACTTATTATTATAGATATAGATGATTTCAAAAAATTCAATGATACGTTCGGCCACCAAGCAGGCGACAGAGTGCTTCTGCAGGTAGCACAGTTGCTAAAGAGGAATGTCCGTTCCGCAGATATTGTATGCAGATACGGCGGCGAAGAAATGAGCATAATTTTACCTAATATAAACAAAGAAAGTGCAATATTTACCGCAGAAAAGCTCTGCAAAACCATATCCTCAAAGGAATTCATGCTGAACGATAAACCGGCGAAAGTCACTATCAGCTTGGGTGTTTCCACCTATCCTCAGGACGGTTTAACCACTCAGGAAATTATTAAAATTGCCGATGACAGACTATATAAAGCAAAAGGAAATGGTAAAAATCAGGTTTGGATTGAATAATAAATCCCTGTTATATCAAGCTTTTCCCGCCTTATGTTAAGAATTGTAAACATGATTAATCAACATGCGCAATTTTTGAAGACTAAAATACTTTATATTCATGTAAGGTTACAATAGGTTAGTTTAAAGTTAAAGGTTACTGGTAGGTAAGGTTATGATCATCTCAGGTTTGGCAAGAAAAACAATGTTAATACATCTAAAATATGACGCAAATGCCAGATTGATGCGTATTTTGGATCAGCTAAGAGGTTTAGCCCGATATGCATCCAACATTGCAGATGGTCTTATCTCAATGAGAGAGGCTCACGACATTCCGACAGACTTATTCTGCAGGCAAATGCAATTCACCTCTCAGGCAAACGCATTCGCATATAATACGGCAATGCAGCAGATGAATTATATGATGCCGATGATGCAGGCTAATTTACAAACAATGCCTCCGGAAATGCAGCAGCAATACTTAAATAATCAATTCATGATGTTATATCAGGAAGGACGAAGACAAGCGGCATTGGAAGAACAAAGAGTTCTGCACAGACAAGAAGAAGAACTCAAAGTAGAACAAGAAAGCATAAAACAAGAAATTGCGATGTACGATGAAGAAATAAAATCGCTGGATCAGGCATCAAAAGACGATCTTCACTCATTCTTCAGCAGGGCTTAATAAATAATTTCGAATAATACTAAGTTGCTAAAAACATTCGGTTAAATGAATAATCGAATAATCCCCTATTCTTAACTAACCAAACTGTTAGTCAAGGCAAAATTGCCTTGACTTTTTCATTTTTGTTTTTAAATAACCGGAATATCAATAGGTTCCGCTAAAATAACATATAATCTGTCGGTAGTTTTCAGATTAACATTCTTTCCTTTTGCAAAAATTGCATAAATATCGGTTCCTGCCGAATATGCAACACCGCCCAGAGCTCCGCCTACTGCGCAAACCGGAACTGTTAAAATTCTGAAGTAACCGCCTGCAAAATCTTCAAATGTTTCGTTGCCCCAGTTTGTTGCATTCTTAGTTATATCAACAGATTTGCGCCAGTTTTCTTTTACTGCCTGCTTATATCCTTGTGATGCCGCAATCCCGCCGTCATAAGTCATATCCTCTCTGCCGGTTATAGAAAGTGACAGAGGTATTTGTCTGCCGTTCGGCGTAACAACATGATCAAAATCAAGATATAAAATAGCGCCTCTTGAAAAACTTCTTGCAGGAACGATTCTCTTTATAGTACCTCGAATTAAAGAACCCATCGGCAAAATTACGTCACTATCCTGTAATTGGTCTGACATCATTATTGCCTCAAATTCCTGACCTTCGATATTTATGTCGGTAGAAATCGGATTTACAAGCTTGAGTTCAAATCTTGTACCCGCCGTAATTCTCTTTGTCTTAGCATTAGCGTTAAATGCTCCAAATGAAACACCGCTTATTAACAACACAGCCAAAAAAGCTGAAATAATCTTCTTAAACATTTTATCCCTCACCAATTTAACTAAAATTACAGTATTATTCTATATAAATTGTTAAAATTTTGCAATAGGTTGCAAGATTATCCTTTAATAATTTATAATTTTTCCTATGAATTATCAGGACAAAATAAAAAGCTTACAGGCTATACTCAAAAAAGACCCGAACGACATAAAAATCCGGAAAACACTTGCCCTGCTTTTATCCGAAAACGGCTTTACTCAAGAGGCGCTTGCCCATTACACATATGTCTGCCAATCGGATGATACTGACAGTTCAGTATTTTACGCTATGGGAATTTTGTACGAAAAACTAAAAGATTTTGATAATGCTCAAAAATCTTATGAAAAAGCCGTTGATATTGCTCCCGATAATATTGATGCTTTTTACAATTTAGGGCTTGTTTATACTCAGAAAAATATGTATAAAGATGCTCTCAAATGCTTTCAGCACGTTTTGAACCACGATGACAAAGATGAAAACACCTGGTTTAATACGGGTTTATGCTATTTTAAACTTGAAGACTTGGCTCAGGCACGGGAATATTTTGAACAGGCAATTGAGCTTAATCCGGAAGATATTTACGCTTACTTTTATCTTGGGAATGTCTTTATTAAAACCGGAGATAATACCAATGCCCGCAGTTGTTTTTACAATGTTTTAAAAATTTCACCTGATTACAGCTGGGCATATTACAATCTTGCACTTTTGGATTACAACGAAGGCAATATTCAGGGCGCAGCAAGAAATCTTGATAACACACTGAGATATAATCCAAAAGATATTGAAGCATACAAGATTTACTACAAAATTATGCGAAAAGCCGGAAACAAAAGAAGAGCAAGGGACATACTTACGATAGGCCTCCGAAATTGCCCTGATAACGGCGATTTATTCTATTATCTGAGCGAAGAATTTAAAGACGAAAACAAAGACCGTCAAAAAGAAGCTCTTACACTGGCCCTTAAAAACTACAAAACTCTTTCCGTTCCGCCGGAACTCATAAAACAAAAACTTTCAGAGATTTAAATTCCGAAAAAGTGCCTATATAAAAGAAAAAGTTGCCAAGTAAAAGCCCGGCAACATTAAATAAACACGAGGATATTAAGAGAGAGTATTAAAAAAGAAGTCTCATCTAAATCAACTCTTATAAATTTAAGAATTCGATTTTATTTTTTATTTTGTTTTCCCATCCTTTATCTTGCGATATCCCTTACATATATATAAAGTTTTTGGCATGGAAAATATTGCTTTAAATAATCGAATTATTAAGAAATGTTAACAGAATTTTTTCCTTTTTCAATTCTGTCAGCCCAAAACGTTGAAATGACAGGGATTAGGCCATAATATACAGTACCTAAAATTAACGCCGGTTTTGCAAGTTTTATCCCCTCAACATATTTTGCAAGGTTCTTATCCCCTTTATTTGCAGCACAGAATTTTCTGATAAACCTTTGCGTAGGTTTATTCAATGCCTTATCCAGCGGGTAACTTAAGCCCAGACAAAGTCCGGTTGAAATAAGTGCATTATTTATCAAAATGCCTTTCTTTTCTTCTTTAAACGCATTATTCTTTTTAACTCTGCTTGTATAAGCAGCCGTTGAAAGAATATCGGTCAGTGCGATTATGTGCATGCGGAAATTAGTATTCTTCATGACTTGAGAAAATTGCTGCATACCCTCTTTATCAAGAATTTTACCGACAGAACGGGGAATAATGTCTTTTGAACCCGCAAACTGCAACTGCGCAGACTCAACTTTATCATTATTCTGTTTTAAGCTTTCACTGTCCTTACAGAAGAATTTTAATATCGGAGCAAGCAGTTTATCAGTCGCTATTGCCTTTGGCGCCGCAATCAAAAAGCCTAGTCCGAGTTTGAATAATTGTGTAGCAAACTGATATGCTTTGGAATCGTATAATGATTTACCTTCTTCCCCAAGCGCTTTTACTGTTTCGGCCTTAAGATATTTCAGCGGCCGTTCATCAATTTTTTTTATACCTTTTGCCAAAGGCAGTGACAAACCCAATGTCACAAGAAAATATACAAGAGCCGATGCAACAGATTTAACGAACGGCAATCTTCTGTTTTCTTTATCAACATTAGGAGTTAAAAGAGTTGACGCCGGTCTTATGAAAGTAGAAAAAAACAACGATGTACCTGCAACAAAAAGCGTTCCGTTATCGGCTGCAAATTCAAGTCCTTTTTTTAAAATAAGGCTTTTGTATATTTTTTGTGATATAGAATTTACTTTCATCCCTTTTTATTAGATAACATTAATAGGAAAAAGTAAAACATATTTTAATAAAGATTAAGTAAGCATGAAATTATTGGAAAGATATTGGCAAATATTCACAAAACTTGAAAAATGTTGTTTATTAACAGCTTTTTTTATGATTTTACTATCGGCATGCATACTCCATGACAGCAAAATCGCTGTATTTAACGCATTTTTCGGAATAATGTACACTTCACTTGCAGGCAAAGGTAAAGTGGATTGTTTCTATTTCGGACTTGCCGGTTCCGCTTTATACTGCATTCTGGCTTTTTCAAATAATTTGTGGGGGAACCTGCTTCTGTACGCTTTGTACTATATACCCATGCAAATATTGGGAATTTTCAAATGGAATAAAAACCTTGATACTGCAAAAGATGCAATAATAAAAACACAGCTCAACGACAAAGAGCACCTATTATACGGAACTGCAACACTTCTGATAACAGTTTTGGCAATTTTTGTACTTTATCTCACCGGAGATAATAGTCCTGTATTTGACGGCATAACGACAATTTTTTCTATTCTGGGAATGATTTTAACTGTCGGAAGAAAAATTGAACAGTGGATAATATGGATGACAGTTAACGGTTTGTCTGCAATTATGTGGATGAAAGTCGCACTTCAGGGTGAAAATGTTTATTCAACCGTTATAATGTGGATTGTTTACTTTATTTTGGCAGTAAATTTTTATCTCATGTGGAAAAAAGAACTAAAACAAAATGCTTAGCTTGCCCTAAACAACAGATTGTTATAAAATCAAACTATGGAATTGTACAAACAAGTTCTCAGGCAGACAGTTACATACAGACTCTTTACAAGCATTCTTGCCAATGTTAACGATTTTTCGGAGACTTTGGGCAACATAACCATATGCGGTATAAAGACCATAAAAGCAATTTTTAAAGGAGAAATGAGCTCTAAAGAGTTAATTGAACAGTGCGAACGTTTCGGAATAAGCTCTTTACCGATAACGCTTTCCATTGTCGGTATGACAACTGTAATTATCGTATCTCAAATTGCTCAGGAAATGGTTAAACAAGGCGGCGGAAACATGGTCGGCGCGTTAGTTTCCATACTTATGGTAAGAGAGCTTGGAGTTATCATGTCTGGTTTTGCAATAATTTCAATGATAGGTTCATCACTGGCTTCCGAAATCGCGACAATGAGAGTAACTGAGCAAATTGATGCATTAAGAACACTTAAGGTCAACCCTTTCGGATACCTGTTTGCACCAAGAGTACTTGCCGGAATGATAATGATGCCTCCGGTTGTCATAATATCTTCGTTTATCGGAGTATTGATGGGCGCTTTGACATCAAACCTTGTATCAGGTCTGAGCTACAGAGCATTTTTTGATTCATTGTGGCTTGGAATTTTTGCAAAAGACCTGTTTATTTGTATAGCAAAAGCATTTTGTTTTGGCGGCGCAATAGCACTTATAAGTTGTTCATTCGGCTATCACGCAAAGGGCGGTGCCAAAGGTGTAGGTATTGCAACAACAGGAGCAGTTGTCTGGTCGTTCGTTGCAATAGTAATTATTGATATGATATTTGCAATAGGATTTTTCTTTTAGAGGTAATTATGGGAATTGAAGTAAAAAATTTAACAAAAACATTCGGCGAAAAAAAAGTTCTGGATAATATTTCATTCAAAGTTGAAGACGGAGAAATCCTGGCACTGGTAGGTTTCAGCGGTTCGGGGAAAAGTACCGTATTAAAACTAATATCAAATCTTGTTGAAAAAGATGAGGGTGAAATAATAACTTCCGAAGGTGATATTGCCTTTGTTTTTCAGTATTCCGCATTGTTTGATTCTCTGACGGTATATGATAACATTGCTTTCGCTCTCCACGAAAGAAAAGATTTAAAGAAAAACTTTACCGAAAAAGAAATTTCAAAAATCGTAAAAGAAAAACTTGAACTGGTAGGTTTAAAGGGGATAGAAAATCTTTATCCGTCGGAATTATCGGGAGGTATGCAGAAGAGAGTAAGTTTTGCACGTGCTATAGTAACTGAGCCTGAAGTAATACTATATGATGAACCTACTGCGGGTTTGGACCCTATCGCATCTACTTTAATTGAAGATTACATTTTGCGTCTGAGAAATGAAACCAAGGCAACATCTATAGTTGTAACCCACCAGATGTCAACTATAAAACGCACCGCAGATAAAGTAATTATGCTATATGACGGGAAAATAGTCTTCAGAGGCACCCCTGATGAACTTGAAAATTCAGATAACGAATATACAAAACAATTTATAAATGCATCACTTGAAGGCCCTATGAAAATACTTGCTTAATATATATTAAGATTTACGGTTATTTTGGCAATTTTTATACTTCAGCGGTTTTATAAAATCGGTATGACGGAAGTTAGTATAGATCAAACTGTAAATATTACCCCAATAGGCCGAAATCTTAATGTCGGAGTAATTGACGCGCCTGATTCTCATCCGAAAGTAATTTTGTACGATGCAAAAAAGGCTACCAAAGAAATCCGACAAATTAATAATGATGTATATGAAGCTCAAAGAAACGCAAGTCCCACAAAACACAGAAAAACCCCTAAAGGTTTCTGGTTTTTACTGTCAGCAGCGGTTTTAACGGGAATTGTTTTATTTTTTAAACATTTTGTAAAGAAATAGTTTAAATAAAAAATGTTTGTGTTAGCATGAGTCATGTAATAATGAGTTAAATATTTTGGGAGCCGATAGCAGAGAGAGTATACCTCCTTTCTTACATCTCAAGGTTGTCGGTTTTTCTTTTGCTTATTTTTTTAACTGTCCGAGAAACTTTTGCGATAAGGTACGTGAGCAAAAGTTTTGAGTGGCGTAATAGACAGCACTCTGCCGAGAAAACAATTGATAATTGTTTTTGAGAGGAAAACTTACGGTTCGCGGTTCAGCGAAGCGGAGGTGGCGGAGAACTGCTTTTATTTACACAACAGACGGTTCATCCATTGAACGCAAAGAAACCGATATTTTGTTACTGAATTTTTTATTCAGCTTATTAATTAAATCGTTTGAAGAATTAACCCAGAAATTAGCTCCTGAAAGTATTTTACAACTTCCGCTTTCATCATTTACGGTTACTGTGACAGGATCAGAGCCTTTATTTTCAGTCAGGAATGAACGGACACACATCAATTCTTCAAATGAGACCTCACTATCCAAAATCTTAATATCCAAAATATTTGAGTTATCAATAGTTTTAACGGTATCGATTACGAGCGCCGCATTTTCATCCCCTTCACGCCTGCTGACTTTACCTGATACTATGACACGCTGCTCAAGTTCCAATAACGAATCATACTGGGCAAATTGGCTTGGGAAACAAATTGTTTCAATTTTACCCGACAAATCTTCTATTGTTGCGAATTTAATAAATTTAGAAGGATCTTTTTTGGTCGGAATTTTTCTGACCGCAGTTATAAGTCCGCATATAGTAACGACTTTATCCACAGGAAGCGAATTAATTTCTGATATTTTATGCGTCATCAAAAACGGTAATTTATCACGAATTGATGCCAAAGGGTGAGTTGTTACGTAAAATCCCAAAAATTCCTTTTCAAATCTTTGAATTTGTCTCGCATCAAATTCTTCGTCAGATCCGGCAAGATGAAAACCGCTAAATCCCAAATCTTCTGTATCTTCCCCGCCGAATAAACTTACCTGTCCTGTTGCCTTTGCCTGATTTTCCTTACTTGCCGTTGCAACAATGTATTCCAGGTTATTCAATAATTGTTTACGGCTTTTTTCAATATTAGAAAATGCCCCCGCTTTTATTAACCCCTCTAAAACTCTTTTATTTGAGCATTTAGGATCAACTCGCTTGCAAAAATCATAAATAGATTTAAATTCACCGTTTCTTTCACGCTCAGCAAGAATTTCGGATACAACAGCCTCGCCAACCTGTTTTACGGACGCGAGTCCAAAGCGTATATTTTCTCCGTCAGGGTAAAATTCGGAATATGATTTGTTTACATCAGGCGGAAGAACTTTTATACCCTTTTTCAGCGCCAATTCTATATAAAGCTGTGTTTTATCCTGGTTATCCGCAACACTTGATAACAGACAGGACAAATATTCCTGAGGATAATGACACTTCAACCATGCTGTCTGATAAGCAACATAGCCATATGCTACAGAATGGGACATGTTAAAGCAATATTCCGCAAATTTTTCAATTTGTTCAAATAAAGTAGTTGCATCTTCTTTTGACATACCATGCGCAGCGGAACGCTCAATAAATTTACCTTTTTGCTGCTGCATCTCATCAATTTTCTTTTTACCCATCATACGGCGAACCTGATCTGCCTGACCAAGTGTATAATCGGCAAGAACTTTAAACACTTCCATAATTTGTTCCTGATAAACGATTGTTCCGTATGTTTTTTTCAGAGTCGGTTCAAGTAACGGATGAGGATAAGTAATTTCTTTTTGCCCTTGTTTTCTTGCAACAAATTCATCAACCATGCCTGAATTCAAAGGTCCCGGGCGATAAAGCGCAACAAGAGCACTCAAATCTTCAAATACGTCAGGTTTCAAACGTTTCATCAATGCTTTCATGCCGGAAGATTCAAGCTGGAAGACACCGTCGTTGTCACCCTCCATAAGCATTTCATAAGTTGCTCTGTCGTTAGGCTCAAGATTGTTTATATCAATTTCTTCCCCTCTGAGTTTTTTAATCATATCAACGGTTTTGGCAATAATTGTTACGTTTCTCAGGCCTAAAAAGTCCATTTTCAAAAGTGAAAGGACTTCCGTAACTTCATGAGGCGGATAACCTGTCTGAACAATACCATCTTTTGACGGCTGAATAGGAATTAAAGTATTCAAAGGCGCATGAGAGATTATAATACCGGCAGCATGCGTACCCGTTCCGCAAATTATCCCTTCAATAGCAACCGCCATATCAATAAGACGCTTAACACCTATCGGATTACCTTCACTATCGGTGCCAAGTTGTTTATCTTCGTCATATAGTTGTCTCAGTTCACTGCCTTCATATTTGATTGCCTTACCCAAAGTTTTGGCTTTGTCATCTTTTGTCAGTGCAAAATCAATACAAGGATCAACAAGAGTCGCAAGCTGGTTACTTTCCGCAAAAGGTATATTTAACACTCTGGCTACCGCTTTTAGAGCGCCTTTTCCCGCATAAGTATTGAATGTAATAATCTGACAGACCTTATCTTCACCATACTTTTGGGTAACATAATCAATAACTTCCCCGCGTCGTTCAATGCAGAAATCTATATCAATATCCGGCATTGTAAAACGTTCAGGGTTCAAAAATCTTTCAAAGAGTAAATCGTACTTGATAGGATCAACATCCGTTATTTTAAGAGAGTACGCAACTACTGAACCTGCAGCGGAGCCACGCCCCGGCCCTACCGGAATACCGTTTGTTTTTGCAAAATGAATAAAATCCCAAGTGATTAAAAAGTATGCGGCAAAACCCATTTGCTTAATAACGCTCAATTCATAATCCGCACGTTTTTTAAGTTCATCCGATACTTCACCATAGCGTTCTTTTAACCCCTCTTCAACCAAATGTTCCAAATAACTGTCTGTTGTATAACCTTTCGGAACTTCATAATGCGGTAAAGGAGCTTTGCCCATTTCTATTTGGAGATGACATTTGTCCGCAATTTCAACAGTATTCTTTATACACTCATTAAAGGTTTCACTATCAAGCCACTTAAATGCATCCCTCAATTCAGAAACTGTTTTGACATAAAACTCATTATTCGGAAAACGCATTCGTCTTGGATCTTCTTTAGTAGATTTTGTATTCAGACAAAGCAAAGTGTCATGGGCATCCGCATCCTCTTTTTTGAGATAATGGGAATCATTTGTGATAACCATTTTTATCCCAAGTTCTTTCGCAATTTGGATTAACTGAGGATTTGTGCGTTTTTGTTCATCAAGCCCATGGTCTTGAAGTTCAATATAATAATCCTCTCCAAACATATCCTGATATTTTTTTGCACACGCTTTTGCACCCTCATAATCCCCACGTAAGAGATTTTTCAAAACTTCGCCGCCAAGACAAGCCGAGCAGCAAATTAATCCTTCATGGTGTTGTTCCAAAAGCTCCCAATTTATACGCGGATGATAATAAAAGCCTTCACACCAAGCAATTGACACAAGCTTCAAGAGATTTTTGTATCCGTCATTGTTTTTTGCGATTAATACAAGGTGATACAAAGGGTTATCCTGCGGATTTTTGTCATGAATATCGTTATCGTGAACATAAAACTCACAACCAATTAACGGCTTTAAACCTTTTTCTTTGGCTTCAACATACAAAACAAGTGCCGAATACATAACACCATGGTCAGTTATTGCAACCGCCGGCATGTTATGTTCTTTGGCAAAATTGCACAAATCTTTAACCCTAATCATCCCGTCAAGAATAGAGTATTCACTGTGCACATGCAGAGGTACGTAAGCCATTTCTTCCATAAAGGCATGCTAACATGAGGAATTTTTTAAGTAAATAATTTATTAATCCAAATTTACAGGCTCGCGTTGAATTTTTTCAATAGCATCACGAGCCGTAAATACCAGCGCTTCCGGAATATTAGAAATATTCGTAAGCTGCCTTAAAACATCAATAGTCCGCTTAAATGCTCTTACAATATCACCTTCCGCAAAATCTGTATCTCCGGCAACAGTTTCCCATTCAGCGCCTTCCGCCCACAATTCAATAAGCGAAGAAAAATAAGTATTTATGTACAATGGTGCTTCAATTCTGTGATATTTCTGAATTTTTTCAATTTTACGTTTAATGTTACGTATGTGATTTAAAGTTTTTCTGACAGGCTCAGATATCGGCAGATACGGAAAATCGCCATGCATATCTTCGGTTGTTATAGCACAAATAACTCCCGCAAGTTGTGACGGAGTGAGGTTTTCTAACACTCCTGAGAATATAATCTGCGCCAAAAATAATTCGTTTTCGGAACGTATTTGAGATGTTGTTTTTCCTTTTTCCGTCGGATAATCATCAACAAGATAACCGACTTCCGTTAAGGCATTTCTGTGTGCCATAAATTTGTTCCAGAAAACATCCCTTTGATGTTCAGTTTCTTTTTCAAGTTTTTTCAGGTGCTCCTGTATCCTTGCGATAACTTCAACATTTTTTGAATGTTTTTTGAAAAGTTTACAATTATCGCAGCAGAAAGAGTGCATCTTATCAAGATTTTTCTTATTGTCCTGACCGAATTTTAGTGCTTCATCGGAAATTTTTCTGTTCCTAGCGTTTTCCTGACGGATAATTTTTTTGTATGTATCTTTGTTTTTTAGATACAAATTTTTAACCGAAAGATACTCAAATAAAGTCTTATCATCTTTGTGATAAGGGCAATTCACGGAACGCTCAGCAAGTTGTGCTTTGTAGATTTCCGCCTGCTGAATAAGCGGGAAAAGCCTTGTACCTGTTGAATAATACCCGAAACTTTTCATAATTAAATCTTTTGCTTCATCAAGAGTAAATCTCTGCAAAAGGTTCAAAACCATAGAATAGCTTGGCGAAAAGCGGCTCTCTAAAGGATTTGCATCACTCAAAACAAGCTCTGCAACTTCTTCAGGCGACTGAAAATAATTTCCGACAACTACAACGTAGCCTACTTCATCCATCCCTCGTCTGCCGGCACGACCGGACATCTGCAGAAATTCGCTTGCGGTCAGCATTCTGTGTCCGCTATCTGTTCTTTTACTGACAGAACTTATAACCGTAGTTCTTGCAGGCATATTGATACCTGCCGCTAATGTTTCGGTTGCAAAAACAACCTTTATCAAACTTTGTTGGAATAATTTTTCAACCAAATTTTTCCACGATGGCAACAATCCTGCATGGTGCGAAGCAACACCGTTGTATAAAAATTCAAGCTGTTTATTGTTGTACAGATACGGATTTTCCGCAATATATTCATCCACAAACTGCTTAATTTTTGCTCTTTCTTCATTTGTTAACAAATCAAGATATGCACATTTTTCGGCCTGTTCATCACATTTTTTTCTTGAGAACGTAAAATATATTGCAGGAAGCATATCTTGTGAATAAAGGTTCCTTACTATTTCTTTAACATAAGATTTATCCTGTTTTTTAGAACGCCCCCCACCACGAAACGGCGGTCTTTCGGGTTTTATTCTGTTATTTAACTGACCTGTCGGAGTAAACAACGGCAAAATTCTTGTCGGCTGAGAACTGTCAAAATAAAAATATTTTAGAGGCACAGGGCGAAAATCCGTATTTACAAGCTCAGTACCCGAATGAACGGTATTTATCCAGCCCGTTAATTCGTCGGCATTGGCAACAGTTGCAGAGAGCGCAATTATCTGAATGTTTACAGGGCAATAGATGATACTTTCTTCCCATACGGTACCTCTTTGTTCATCGTTCATATAGTGAACTTCATCCAAAATTACATATCTGACATTCTTCAGGTTATCTGATACCGCACCAAAATTTGTACCGTACAGCATATTTCTAAAAACTTCCGTTGTCATAACAACGATTTGAGCATCACGGTTTATAGAAGTATCACCAGTCAGCAAGCCGACTTTATCGGTACCGTATTTTTCCCCAAAATCATAAAATTTTTGATTGGACAATGCTTTTAAAGGTGTCGTATAAAAAACACGGCTTCCCTGCTCAAGTGCAAGATGAATTGCGTGCTGTGCTATTACCGTTTTACCGGCACCTGTGGGCGCACATACAACAACGCTCTTACCGTTTGTAATATATTCGCACGCCTGTTTTTGAAAATCATCCAGCTCAAAAGGAAATTCGTACATTTTTTCTCCCGACTATTCCTACAAAGTAGTTTACCACGTTTCTCAATTTTTATCAATATTTGCGCTAAACTTGATTTTTTTCTTTGTTTGGGTTAGTATGTCAAAAAGATTAAAATTTTTAACATATTTGGGATTTAATTCCCGTCAAATAAGAGGGTAATTATTTTGAACATAAGAAAAATTTTAATAATGATGACCGTTGCGGTTTTATTTTCCATGGGTAATCAAGCAAATGCGGCAACTGTTCCGGAAATAAAAGCAATGATAGTAGCGCAGGCTATTGAATTAGGTGTTGATCCTTCACTGGCTTTGAGCCTGGCAAAAGTTGAATCTAATTTTCGTCCTGAAGCAAGAAGTGCAGCAGGTGCGGTAGGCCTTTATCAATTGATGCCTATCACTGCAAAGAAACTTGGGGTTAATCCGTACACGATAGAGGGCAACATAAGAGGCGGCCTGAAGTATTATCTCATGATGTACAAGATGTTCGGCTCTAAAGAATTAGCACTTGCAGCATATAATGCAGGTCCCGGTAATGTTAAAAAGTTTAATGCAGTTCCTCCGTTTGCAGAAACGCAGCGTTTTGTAAATAAAATCATTTCACAACAGCAATTACACCGAAATGATCCTTGTATATTACAAGCAAAAGCACCTGTTCCTGTTGCTATATCAGGTCCTTCCGAATCTGAAATTATGGAAAATGCCGCTCCTATTGATTTAGACAGACAAAAACAATCTTCAATCATAATCAAGATGATTGATCAGGAAATTACGGCAATTTAATTATGAACATTTGCCTTTTTTGCGGAACGTTTAACCCGATACATAACGCTCATTTGAGGGCGGCCGAATATGTATCGGATACTTTCGGGTACGGTAAAATAATATTCATTCCGACAAATAATGCTCCTCATAAAGAAGTTTTGGGATGTCAGCCTGAAAACCGTTTGGAAATGGTAAAACTGGCTATTGCAGGAAATAAAAAATTTGAAGTTTCAGATATTGAATTTCAGAGAAATGAAAGATCCTATACGTACGATACAATTGTTAGGTTAAATAAAATGTACGGTAATCAGGAGAAATGGCCGTTCATAATAGGAACTGACGCTTTCTGCCAAGTAAAAAGCTGGTACAGATCAAGTGATTTAAAAAATTTACTGAAATTTATAGTATTGACGCGCGATAACAAACCCAGTCGCAGACTGATTGAATATATTGCAGCTGACGGATATGATGTTGAATTTACAAACCTCAGTTTTTGTGATATTTCATCTACAGGAATAAGAAAAAAAGTTGAATGCGGAGAGGATATTTCGGAATTTGTTCCGCCAGAGGTTGAAAATTATATTTATGAACACGGATTATACAAAAATTGAAAAAATTAAAGAATGGCTTAAAAACAACTTGACTGATGAACGCTACGGGCATTCGCTTGGTTGCGCTGATGCAGCAAAGGAAATTGCCAAAATTATGAATTATGATGAGGATAGGGCATATCTTGCGGGACTCATACACGACTGTGCAAAATCAATTCCTTTAGATGAAGCAAAACATCTTTTAAAAGAAAATAATTTTGAACTGGTATGCGGAGAAGAAAATAATAAAAAAGTCCTCCACGCACCTGCCGGCGCTATCATTGCAAAAAAAGAATTCGGTATAACGGATGAGGATATTTTATCTGCTATCCGCTGGCATACCCTTGGTAAATCGGATATGAATACGTTAGAAAAAATCGTTTTTATCGCAGATAAAATTGAGCCGTTTTCTCGCGGAGAAATTGAATACAAACAAAAACTTCAACTCCTCAAAAAAACGGGTGGTGCAGATAAAATAATTTTTGACTGCTACGCATATACAATAAAAAGTCTTGTTGACAGAAAAATGGTAATATGCCCGAGAACAGTGGAAATATACAACGATTTATTACTAAACAATATTAAGAACTGAAATATTAAAATATGTACAAATATCATTTTCCATGATAATATTTGCATATCGGGAAGATAAAGGAGTTCAGACTTTAATGAGAATACTGGAAATAAAGAATAATTTGATTAAAATCTCTTATGATGTCAATGATAATCTGGCATTATCGGGGTTTGCAATTGTTGAAGATACAAATTGCCCCTATGTTGCACAGATAGTTAATTTAAAAGCTGACGGCGGAAATAATTTTGCTATTTTAAAATTGTTGTTCACGTTCGATGAAACCGGTGTACTGAAAAATTACAACGGTACAATTCCGTCAGAAAATGCAAAAATCACACTGCTTCCGGTTAATGAAATTCTCAATTTACTAAGCTCTGACAGCCCGATATTCTTGGGTGAAATTGCACAAACCTCAGCTTCTTTCAGCATTGATTTGGGCGTTTTTACAAGCGGACTTTTAATATGCTCAAACAGCCTTGAAAATTCAGGAAAATTACTGACAAATATCTTCCCGCAGCTCATTAAAAGAAATAAAAAAGCAATAATCCTTGACACAACAGGTGATTATTATTCGGAAAACAGTTTCGTTTTCGGAAAAGATTTCAAATTAGCGCTGAACGCAGACTTTCTTGATTTTATTTTTGATAATGACCTTGACGGAGTTGAGCCTGTAAGCAAAGCTGTTATTCAGGACATTTTCAGCGAAGTTAAAGAATATCTCAGAACAGATCCGAAGGGATATTTGCCGATAGACCTTCTGTTAAACGTAGTTCAGGACCAGTATAATCAGACAAAAATACCTGAGCTTATTCTTTTGAAAAACAAACTGCTGAGATACCAGCAGGAAAATGTTTTTGCATCGGATAAAGATGATGTATTCATGCTGAGAAGTAAAGTTGTACATCACGATTCATTGGTTATTGATATTTCTCAGGCAGAACCTGAGCTTATGCGCAAAATAATCGGCTACATATACGATATGATAGCTACAGTAGATTCGGAAATATGCGTTTTTGCGACCATGAACAACGATTTTGCGGATAAAAAAGTTTTGAGAAAAACAATGGAATTCAGCAATATCTATACTACGGTCATCTGCCCTCACGAATTCAAGTATTTGCCTGATCTTAAACAAATAATGCCAAATATAATCCTGTTTGCACCGCAGACAACTCAGCACGATTTTGCCGCATATAATACTTTCTTGGGCAAACTTAACGGCGATGAATTTGTAGTATATGGCGACTGCACACAGAAAATTCCGTTCATTGTTCAGCTTACCGAATATGAAGAACCTGAACATGAAGAATTTGCTACTGCGAAAGATGAAAATTCTCTGACGGATAATTATGAAACGCAGGATTTCTCTGACGAATATGCATATGACGAAAATTCGGATAATTTATCACAGACAGAATTTAATAATGAAAATATCTTCTCCGACAACACGGAAGAAGAAATAACGGAAGATGTTTCAGAAGAAACATCATTTGAAGAAGTTTCGGAAGATGAGACTGTTGCACCTGAAGAGGTTTCCGCAGAAGACGAAAATTCTTTTGAAAGAGATGTAATGACGGAAAGAGAACTGCTTGAAGAACAGGTTGCAAACGATGTTGATGCATCTTTTTATAAAAAAATAGAAGAAGAAAATCTTGATGATGAAAACAGAGTTAATCCGGAAGTTTTGGCGGGCGATGACAATATAACAGACGAAGATCTTGATTATATTGAGGCATTAAATATTTCTGAAAATGAACAACAAAACGAAGAAACCGAAGAAATTGAAATTGTTGAACCGCAGGAAGAAACAGACGAAAATGAACCTGTAATAATTGAACCTGCAGAAGAATCATTTCTGGAAGAAAATACGTTAGTTCTGGATGAAACATCTGAAGAAGCAAATGCCGAAGTGCCTATATACACTCCTGAAGAATTTTCTAATAATGCACCGGAAGAAGATAAATATATGTTTCAGGCGGGCGATTTGATTTCGCATCCGAAATACGGTCAGGGAGTTGTTGAAAAGATGATTAATTACGGCAACAAAACTCTTTGCTCAATAAACTTTGTTAATCTTGGCAGACGTCTTTTGGATCCGACTATTTCGGATTTGGAGCTCGTCAGCAGAGACGGTGCCGTAGCAGAATAAATTAAAAAGCCCTTTTAAAAAGGGCTTTTTTAATACTATTTTCTCAAGTCTTTTGCGCCATTTAGATAAACATATTGCGGAACAAAATCTTCCATGCAATTTAAAACGACAAGGACACGGATACATTTTTGCAAAGAATTTTCAATATCCGCTTCATTAAAACACATCATAGCAACATTATCCCAGCCTAAATCAATACGGGCAAATTTAGCAGGGAATTCTGCCGTTAAATCTTTTGTAACAGTAAAAATAACGTGAGAAATCATATTTTTATCAATATTATTTTTATTTATTAACTCATTTAACAATGTCAGAGTTCCGTTTTTAATATCTTCTTTGGTATTATCATCAACTGTTATTGCACCCCTGATACCTTTTGTTATCATATAATTTCTCCTAAAATTTTAGTCCGTTCGCCCAGGCCGAAGCACTCATTTCGCCTTTGCCTTCAGGTTTAACCGTTACCAAAAGCAAACTACCGCTACCACAGGCAACTTCAATACCATCTTTATTTTTACAAATAAATTCGCCGGGTTTTCCGCACCCAGAAAGGACTTTAGCTCTCAAAACTTTTACAATTTTATCATTGTATTTGAAATATGCACAAGGAAATTTATAAATTCCTCGAATCAAGTTATTAATTGATACGGCATCTTTAGTCCAGTCAATACAGGTTTCTTCTTTTTCCAGCTTATTTGCAAAACAAACACCGTCCTCACACTGTTTCTGAGGTTTTATTGAATTTTCAACTATACCGATTAACGTTTGCTCTATCAACTCAGGCGATTTCTCCGAAATTTCTTCAAACAGATCGCAACAAGTCGTTTCATCGCCTATACCAATAACTTCACGCATACAAACATCGCCGCAGTCAAGCCCAAGTTCCGTTATCATCGTGCAAATTCCAGTTTCTTTATCACCATTTATAATCGCTCTTTGGATAGGATTTGCCCCTCGGTATTTAGGCAACAAAGAAGCGTGAAGATTTATTGTTTCATATTTTGGAATATCCAATACTTCCTGCGATAAAATCTGCCCGAACGCAAAAGTTACAAAAAAATCCGGCTTTAATTTCTTCAGTTCTTCAATTATTTCAGGTGATTTTCTTAAAGATTTCGGCTGAAAAACAGGAATATTATTTGAAATAGCAAATTCTTTTATAGGAGACATTGTCAGTTTTTGCCCCCTGCCTGACGGTTTGTCAGGCTGAGTAACAACTGCAAGCACGTTGATTTTTTCGGAATTATAAAGATATTCCAATGATTTCAGTGCAATTTTCGGAGTTCCCATAAAAATAATGTTTATCAAACTTTACTCCCTTATCAATTTATCCTGCTGAATTTTTGGCAAATTATGTTTTGCAAGTTCCTGATCGGTAAAATCGACATCTTCACACCTGTCTATGAAAAGAACACCATTCAGGTGGTCAAATTCATGCTGAATAGCACGGGATAAAAGCGAACCATCTTTTGCTTCCAAAACAAAACTTCTTCCTTTTACATCCATTGCCTTAACCATAACGTTTGCAGCTCTTTTTACATCCGAATAAACATCAGGAAAACTTAAGCACCCCTCAGAGGAAACAACAGAACCAGACAACTTAATGATTTTCGGATTAATAAAAACTATCGGATCTAATACATTTTCGGTTTCTCTGACATCAATAACAAAAACTCTTAAATTAACCCCTATCTGAGGAGCGGCAAGACCTACTCCGTTTTGGGCATTGTACATGGTTTCCAATAAATCATGCACCAAATCCTGAATTTTTCTTGATACTTTTGTAACTTCTTTAGACGGTTCTCTTAATTCCTGTTCTCCGTATTTTAAAATTCGTCTTATAGCCATTAAAATTAATCCTCTTATTACTCTAAAATTATACAATAAAACATACTTTCTTGCAAAAATTATATTTACGTGGTAACATTCTGCATGTAGGGAATTGGCTATTTATTAATTAAGAAGGAGTAAATTATGAAAAAGATTGCTGTTTTATTGGCATTATTGGCTATTGGTTTTGCATCAACCGCAGCATTTGCTTATGAACCTTGGGGCATAGGTATTTACACAGGAACAAAGGAATCATTTGATTACGCAGTTCCCGGAGCAACTCTTGGTTCTAAAGTAGGAAAAGCTACATGTAAAACTATATTAGGTATAGTAAACTGGGGTGACTGCTCAGTTAAAGCCGCTATGAAAGACGGCAGAATGAGCAGAGTTACTTCAGCTGACTGGGAAAAACATTTCGTATTAATTTACGGTGAAAAAACATTGACCGTATACGGAAACTAGAAATTTTTCATTTTTCATTCTATTTTGCACAGGTGTAAAAGCCTGTGCTTTTTATGTATATGACGAAGAACAGCTTTTTATATTCTTATTTTTTTGACGGCAATACAAGATACAACAGGAATAACGGAAATTGCCATAAGCAAATTAATAATACCTGCGTTTTCAGCAATAACACCCAGTATTGTCATAACAATCGCTATGACACCCCAGGCAAATCCATTCACAAATCCTGCTATTATACTTTTGTATTCAGGCGCAATATTTTGAGCTAAAACCATTATGACAGGCGATGCCATCATAGTAACCGCACCTATAAGAATAAAGGATGTAAGCGCCACAAGCGGTACGGTTTGATACGTTGCGACAAACAAAAACAAAAGCGGTAACGTCAAAATCAACGAAAGATATAGTATCGTCTTTGTTCCTAACTTTTTCTCAGCATAAGGGCTTATTAGGGATGCAATGCTTCCAGCAAGAGTAAATGCAAAAATTGCCGCTCCAATATACATTTTTCCATGCCCCAAATCTTTCCAGAGAAACGGAAGAAATATCGTGCAGGAATTAATCATAAGAGTTTTTATCATTGCGATAAAGAACAAAAGATTCAGCTCTCTGTTTTTCAAAATATCCCCAAATGCTTTTTTAAAACCAAAATGCTCTTTTTTGTCATCCAAATTATTAATTTTAGGAACACACTTAAACATCATTAAAGCACAAATTATGCCTAATATTGAAACCCAAAATATTTTATTTAATCCCCAAACATGTGCTATTGATGATGATACCAATGGCCCAAGCGCAAAACCGAAAGATCCCGCAAACATAAAAATTGCCATAGCCTTTGCAACATCTTTTTTTGAAACTTCGGCGAATTTTGATAAAAGCCCCAAAGCCTGCGGGTGAAAAAGGCTTGAGCCTAAACTGCCCAAAACTATCAGAAGTATAAAAAGCCACTTGTTATTAACAGCCGGTGCAAGCGGAATAAATATTGCAGACATTAACAGACCTCTGAATATGAATGTTCTTCGTTTGCTGTTATCAGCAAAAAATCCGATTACCGGCTGAAGAACAGATGCAAAAATATGCGATAAGCTTATAACTAATGTCGCAAAAGCAAGAGTAAACGATAACTTTTCCGCAATAAACGGCATCAAAGGATTAAGCATGCCGGTATAGACATCATTTATCAAATGCGCCCACGAAAACCATTTTTCGGCTTTTTTAGATTGAATTTCCGTAATCATATTAATTGTTCATGTATATTGTTTTAATAATTTCTTCTTCAAGAATTTTCTTTGATGAATTTTTAATTTTATGGTTATTAATCATAATATCAAATGCAACAAAGTTTCCGCTTTTTGTTTTCAGATAACCCGCAATAGCGCTAACATCACTAAGCGTACCTGTTTTGGCTTTTAAGTTATCTTTTAAATACAACATGCGATTAGCAAGAGTTCCTTCTGTCGGAGCGGGCATTAAATTATACAATTCCTCAAAATTATCTTTTTGAGCAAGATTAACCAAAAACGCAGTCATGAAATCAGCAGTCATAATGTTATTTTTTGAAACACCGCTTCCGTCAACAACCCTTATATCTGATGTATCAAGCCCGTTTCTTTCACAATAATCAAGAAACATTTTATTCGCATTATCAATAGTTCCCTGACCGTCTGCATATTTGCCGCCCGCAATTTTATAGACAGTTTCAGCTGCCATATTGTTGCTGTTTTTGAGTATATCCGCACCTGCTCTTGAAAGCGAATGAGATAATTCGCTGACAAGTTTTATGTTTTCATTCGGAACATATTTTTTCTGAGGATATTTTCCGTAATAATCAAAAGACACACCTTTAACAGCCTCATCAAGCCTTATCATAAAATATCTTTTCGGATTATTTACAGGGAATTTTTTGATAACCTGTTTTTTTACCGTCCCCTCTAACGTCAAAATATCAGGAGAAATATTATTTTTACGTGACATAACAACATTATCGGAATTTCCTGTTTTAACCAGATTCATAAAAGTAACCGGATAAAATTTCGTAAGTTTCACATCTGCTGGAGAATCCGGCGTTGTCGGACGTATAACAACGGTCAATAAATTGCCGTCAATATTATAGACACTGTACCTTGGCATTAAAGGATTCAGGTCGTTATCCCATTGCCAGCCTTCGCCCCAGTCCTCAAAATCCATAATATAATCGTCAATATAAAATTCTTTGCAGGTTATTATTGAATTTTCTTTCAGTGATTTAATCAGTTTTTTCAAATCTTCTGTTGCAAAAAAAGGATCAGCTGACAGTTTTAAGTAAACTTCTTTATCTTTTGAATAATATATTTTCGTTGAAAAGAGATAATCACTGCCCAAAGTTTCCAAAACAACAGGATAAGTAAGTATCTTTTGGGTTGATGCAGGTATCATCGGTTGTTTTGAGCGGATTTTGACCAAATTGTTACCGGTTTTTACATCTTTAACGGAAACCGCAACGGCAGAAGAATTTATGCCGGAAGATGATATAACCTGATCAATTTTTGAACTTAATGATGCCATAGCCGTATTGCAGGTTATAAAAAACATACCTAAGATACTTAATAAAATTTTCTTATTCATATTTAGCCCTTTTTCTTTAAATTTTTCCACGCTTTTTGTTTTTTTGCATTTTTATACTCTTCAGGTAAGCGCTTTTGAATATCCTCAAGAGCAGACTTTATTTTTCTACGATAAAAATCATAATCCTCATTTTTTATATCTTTCGGAACGTATATCGGATCTCCGTAAAGATTTATGATATTTGCAGGGAATAACGGAGCCGTCATTTTATCCCATGATGGCAGCTTAAGGAAATTTACCTGATCGGAATACCAGCAGACAGGCACAATAGGCGCTCCCGTTTTTTGAGCAATTTTTATAACTCCGTTTTTTACCTTATGCAAAGGTCCATGAGGTCCGTCAACTGTAATAGCAACACATTCACCCGCTTCCAAAACTTCTATCATTTTTAAGGTGGATTCAATAGCGCCTTTGCGGTTAGATGAACCTCTTATGGTTTTAAAATTGAGCATTGTCGCTATTGAGGAAACAATATTGCCGTCAAAAGATTTGCTTATAAGAATATGAATTTTTTCGGGATGCTCAGGTCCAAAAACACAAAACTGATCAGAATGCCACATGGCAAATATGCAAGGATACAGATTTTTGTTATTAATTTCATGGATAAACGTCATATGCCTCTGAAATGAAGCATAAAACCGCAATAACCAAATCAAAAATTCTTTACTTTTTCTAACTAACGGTTTTGCCATAAGTTAATTTTAACATAAAAAATTATATTTAACTAAGATAACTCTTTAGGATTTTATTGTATTCTTTGCTTATACCTTTTGTATCAAAACGTGAATCATAAAGGCTGTCCTGAAGTTTTATAATCATATCAGGTAAAGCTGCGGCTAAATCTTTATTTTCATATATAAGCTTGTGACTCATGTATTCATTTAAAAACTTTTCAACATAATCAGCATTTTCACCTGTACTGCAATTTGTCAATATCTCTCCGAACCTTGCTTGCAAATGCTTATTACCGTTTAAAACCGGATTAGATGCGTACAAATCAACAAGTTTTTTTCTGCCTGCCGCGCAAAGTCTGTTGTCGGCTTCTCGATGCCACCGTATTGAGAGCATATGAGGAATCTCTTTCATAATTCCTTCCTCATTAAACACAGGATTTACCAGTAATGTTTTTAAATACGGAACATCGTATTTTCTGATTTTCATTTTTTTCAATATTGAGTGCAACTCCGGATGCCTCTTGGCAAACGCCATAACCAAATCTATTTCCGCATCAATATATTTATTTTCCATACCTACGAACCTGTCAACCGCATCATAAGTGAACATTGGTAATCTTGCCTCAAAATTAACCTTTCTGGCTGAATTATTATGTAAATTATAACTTGTTATTGCATCAATCTTCATACTTTCTCCTTTTTCAAGATAATAAAAACCATAAACAAAATTTTTGCTAATTTATAAATTTTTATTAAGTATCTTTTGAGATTTCAGCAAAATATTATTTTTTCGGCTTTTGATATTCGTATGAAAATTGCAAGTATTACACCATTATCAATAAAACCGTATAAGACAGATGCTTACAATCCGCAAAATAATAATCTCATATTCAGGGCAAAAACTGTTCCGGATGCATTTGTAAAAGAAACATTGCCAACCTTAAACAACCTGAAATTGACACTTGCAGAATACCGCCAGCTCCCAAAAGCCGAGATAGATAATATTAACAAAGCAATTGATAAATTTATTGAAAACAAGTCATATATGAAATATGAAAAAAGTTTTCATACTGCTAATGGGCATTGGTTTACCTATTATCATGATGCTTGGCGCAATTTTTATGAATATTTGAAATTGCACGATATAGCAGCAAACAGGATAAAAGAAGAATTAGACTATAATTTTGGAGAGGGAAATTATGTTGTTATTTCAATAGGGCGTTCGCTTTCTTCAATTTGTAAATGTCTGGGATATAAAATAGGGGAAGAAAATGTAATACAGTTGCCAATGAGCGAAGCAGGACGTTTTACTCCATACAAAGTTGCAAAACTAAAACAGGAAGCAATAGATGCTTTAACAGATTATTTGGCTTCAAAAGGGATGTCAGGAGAAGCAGTAGAAACATCCGGCAAAAAATATATTTTTGCGGATTTTCGTGCGACAGGTGATTCGATGCGAGGTGCAAAAACATTATTTAAATCAGACAGAGTGTTTGGGAATTCCGATAATGTACAATTTATGCATCAACATGAAATTTTTCCACATTTTGACTCTGTAGAACGGGAAATAATCGATAAGGTGGCAAATTTAAAGTTTAAAGACTTATCCGTAGTAAATCGCTGTGAAAATCTGTTCAGCACAGCAAAAGCAGTAGAAAAGCCCGAGGAATACGATATTCTGCTAAAAAGTTTCTATTTTAAATTTATTGATAAGGAAATGAGTAAGAGCCCGGCACCACTCATACAGTAATTTTATAAATTTTTATTAAAACAAGTTTTTAAAATTAACAAAAAAATTTTTCAGAGGTTTTATACGAGAGGAAACAATATATAATTTATGAACATAACTAACAACAATCAAATATCAAGACCGAATTTTAAGCAAATAACCATTACACCAAACGGACAGAAAGCAATAGATAGGATTCCGTTTTATAAATACGCAATCGGAAAGGATTTGCCAATTGCTAATCGTCAACACCCTACCACTAAATATTGGGATTTGGTTATAGACGGAGAAAAAGAATATGATAAGTATCTGGATAAATTCATTTTCAGTCCCGTTTTTAAATTCATAAGCAAAATAACAGGTGAAACGTTTGAGAATTTACACATAAATCCGCCTACATCAATTTCTCCGCACAGCGGTTATGTATGTTCATCTAAACATTGTAAATACCTGCCTCCCGAAGTATTATTACTCAGCAGTAACGACATTGTTACGGATGCTGCAAAAGTAAAAGAACTTATGTTTAATATAAAAGACAACTATGATGCTGAAGGCATTTGGGAACAGTACCTTAATAGCACCAGCAAAGACATTTATGTTTACAAAGCTCTGGAAAATATGAGCGATAAATATGAATCTTCTCTCAAAATCGGTGTTGAAGAATTTTTAAAAACAAATCCGAAATTTCAAAACGAGATGGAGCAGTTGAGACGTGAACAAAATTACGTTTGGTTCTCTGATGGTAGCATTGACCAATGGACATAGTTATTTCTGACAAAACGGGCAAATGTCATTATGTTCGTTTTTTGTAGAGAATGAATATAAATTTTTATTAAGACATGTTTTTAAAAAATAGGTCGGCATGTAGAATTTTTTTTTTATTTTTAATACAATTTCTACATAGAGGGAAGTAAAAACATGCAATTAATTTTAAATTTACTATACATTTATGTATTGATTTACACAGTCTACTTCTTCGCACTTTCAGTAAGAAACATTTTTGACAGAAAATACAAACTGGAAAAGAAAATAATAACAGGGATAGAAGAAGAAAATTTAGCCGTTGTTGTATATTCTCACAACAACAAAATGTCACTGGAAAAACTTATTAACCAGTTAAAATTTCAAAGCTATTCAATAGACAGATTCAGAATTTACGTAATTCTTGATAACTGCATTGACGGTTCTGAAGAATTGTTTGCAAACGAAAGATATATCAACGTAATCAATGTCAAAGATGTCGGCACAATAGGCAAAGACAAAGCTATTTCATTGTTTATTGAAAAATATACTTCATCAGATTACGCAAATGCTTACGTATTTATTGACGGCGACAGAAGTATCCCTGCAGATTTTTTGGCATCAATAAACGGAGCATTGCAAAATAACGATGTAGTTTGCGGCGAAACTGTTTTATTGTTTGAAAATTTATCTTTCACAGACAAAATCAGATCAGCATTTCAAAAATACAACATGAATTTTATCCAGAAAGCTCGCAGTTTATTCGGACTTTCAAGTTTGGCTGACAGCGGCGTATTTGTTATAAGAAAACACATTCTGGATGAAATCAGACAAATAGATTTCAAAAACATTGACGAAGAACTGAAATTCAGCTTGCTGCTATCAAAAATTCAAACACCATGCATATACAGCCCGAATGTTCAGTCCTGCGTTGAAACTTATGAATACGAATTCAAACGTCCTAAACTTTGGACAAGAGTAAAATTGTTCGGCAAATGTTTCCCTAAAATATTTACCAAAAACTACATATTTGCAGAACACGTATTCTCACTTTTACAGCCAAACATTTGTTTAACTTTGGTTTCATACGCTCTGCTTTTGGGTGTAACTTCAAAATACTACTTCTTTGTAGGCTTTAAAGGTGTAGTTTTGACCTTGATGTTCTTAATTGTCGGCTTTTTACTGAGCCTTTTGAACTGCAAGTTAACCGCAAAAGAAGCAGGATATCTGGCATTATACCCGTTCTGGTCAGTTGCTCACGTAGTTAAACATTTTCCGCTTGTTCAATACGCTATTGAATATGCAAACAAGAAAATTCACGGAATTATGAACGTTGAAAAATTTGCAATTGATGTTATGGTTCAGGTTGGACAAAAATCGCTTCCTTGCAAACTTGAATTTATATCGGAAAACGATTTTGCAAGAGTTAAATTTATCTATAAACGCAGATCATATATAACGCAGAAACACTTGAGAATGGTTGATGCACTGCAGGAATTAAGATTAAAACTTCAGGAATACGGATATTTGCTGAAAATTTGTTTAGGCTGCGAATACTTTGTTTCTGTTAATGACGGAACACGCAACATGCTCAAAGGTCAATGCAACTGCACAAAACCAAGCATAACTATTAATCCGGTTAAAGACACTCTTGTTTGGAACTCTTGTTCGGATTTTTCACCGACAAAGAAAAAGACTACCGATGTTGTCCAAGCACCTGAGAGTGTAAATGTTTAATCATATAAAATGAACCGCAAATGATATTTAATTTATCCGGTGTTAGAGTTTTAGCACTTTCAAATTTTTGTGCGCATACGGGGCACTTTGCTGATAATTCTTCAAAAGAAGTACTGTTAGGATAGTTAAATTCACAAAACAAAACTTCATCCTGCGGTCTGAAAAGTGCTGTCATCATCTTTTCATAATCTTTGTTTCTGAGGCAGCCAAACACAAACCTGCGCGGCTCATCCGGGAAATACTCATCAAGACTTTTCCTTAAACCATCTGCTCCGTTCGGGTTATGCGCGCCGTCAATAATTAAATTTTTATCTTTAAAATACTGAAATCTGAACGGATGTTCAACATTTTTCAGCGCCTTTTTTAT
The DNA here is from genome assembly GCA_017652265.1 of bacterium. Classification (GTDB taxonomy): domain Bacteria; phylum Cyanobacteriota; class Vampirovibrionia; order Gastranaerophilales; family Gastranaerophilaceae; genus Gastranaerophilus. Next base: position 27,216 of record JAGCBH010000055.1, on the reverse strand, counting down.
CACATTATCGGGAATATCCCCAAACATATTTTTTATACAAGTCAGTGCAAGCGCCAGATTTTCTTTTTGGTAACACCCTTTTAAGCTCAATTCATAATTTTCACCAAACTCAATAGGCTCAATAACCTGTGAATGTTTTTCACTTGCAACATTTTGTATTGCTTCATATTTTTCAGCGGTAATAACAGGTCTTTCCGGCTTAATTATCCCTGCTTTTTCAAACGCAATTTTCTCTTTTGTATCACCAAGACGTTCAGTATGATCCAGATCAATATGCGTTATAACCGAACAAATATTTGATTTAACAATGTTCGTAGCATCAAGCCTACCGCCAAGTCCTGTTTCCAAAACCGCAATATCAATATTTTCCTGCATAAAATAAATAAACATAACGGCTGTAATTATCTCAAATTCCGTCAAATCAAGCCCGTTTGCTTCCGCTTTTTCAATAACATCAAATACCAATTCGGCAAAAATATCTTCAGCGATTTCTGCTCCGTTAATTTTAATCCGTTCCGTATATTCAAAAATATGCGGACTTGTGTATAACCCGACTTTAAAGCCTGCCGTTTTCAAAATTTCCGCCAAAACGGAACAAACAGACCCCTTACCGTTAGTTCCAGCAACCTGAATACAGTCAAAACTCTCCTGCGGATTACCATATAACTCCATAAGAGATGACATACGATCCAAACCAAGGTTAATCTTAAATTTACCCTGCGAAGTCAGTAATTTTATTGCGCTTTGATAATCTTTTATCACACTAAAGTCCTGAATTAATTTGTTCAACAATATTTTTCGCACCGTCAAATTTTGCAAGTTTAGCTGCACAGGATTTCAATTTTTCAAGTTTATCACTATTTTCAATCAAATCGGTTATGGTTGTCAAAAGCCTGTCAGCTGTCAAATCGGCATCCTCAACATAAATTGACGCACCGTTTTTCTCCATATATCGTGCATTAATTCTCTGATGATCGGCCGCCGCATGCGGGTACGGAACAAGTATTGAGGCAGCTCCGCAAGCGCAAATTTCCGATAAACTCAGAGAACCCGAACGTCCGACAACAATATCCGATGCCTTAAGAGCAGACATCATATCGTCAAAATACGGCCGAAAAACAAGATTTTTATTATTTTTGTATTCAGGATAAATTTCGTATAATTTTTCGCTTACGGATTCAAAATTCTTTCTCCCTGTCTGGAAAATCACCTGAATATCTTTATCAAGAAGTTGTTTCAATATTTTCACAGTCGCACTGTTTATGGATTTTGCCCCCTGAGAACCACCCATTATGCATATTGTTAGTTTGTCCTCCAAGCTTAAATTTTTAAGTGCATTTTCCCTCGTTAATGTACGGAATTCTTCCCTTACCGGATTTCCGTTTACAAAAATTTTATCGTTTTTTATATATTTTTTTGCATCCTCAAAAGCCAGAGAAACGCTCTTTGCATAAGGCGCAAGCTTGCGGGTAACAAGTCCCGGACATGCATCGCAATCATGCATAACGTAAGGGATATGAAGCAGTTTACCCGCAATTATAACAGGTGCAGACACATATCCGCCCGTTCCGAATATCGCACAAGGTCTGTATTTAATAATATAAAAACACGATTTAACAATAGCAAAGAATAAATTCCATGCCCAAATAACAAACCTGAAACCTATTTTTCTCGGCATACCGAAAACATCAACATCCAGAAAATTGTATTTTTTACCTGTAACTATCGGATATTCCGGATTCTTTTTGTTCCCTATATAATACATTTCTCCTGTCGTATCAAGTTTTAGCAATTCCTCAAAAACGGCAAGCGCCGGATAAATATGCCCTCCAGTTCCTCCGCCTGTAATAAAATATCTTCTCTTTTCCATATTTCCCTCTGAATTATTTATACCATAAATAAAAAAAGTCGGCTCAAATTGTAATAATTCAAGCCGACTTTTTATAATTCTTTATTGTTTATACTGATGCACGCTTATCAGCTTTATGACGTTTAACAGAATTTATAACTCCATCAAACAATGATCCTGCTAATCTGCCTACACCCATATATACACCTGCGGCCAGAGCTAATAGGCCTCCGACAAAACCAACTCTTGCAATTTTTGATTTATGCATTAATTCTAAACCTTTTTCACAAATATTTTTTAAGAATTTATTATTAATTCCGTCAACGAATGCATGATCAAGCAGACCCGGTCCATTTTTTATGCACTTTGTAAAAACATCAGCTCCTAAACCACCCATTCTTTTACTGACTTCCATACCTGCCGGTATAAGAGCAGCTGCACCAGCTAATGTACCCAGTTTTTTAAAGAAATTAGTTTTCTTGTATTCATTACCCTGTTTTGTATAGTAATGTGCGCTACCAAAATTTACACCCATAACAATTTTCCTTCCATATAATTTCTACCTACTCTTATATAAAAAATTTTTATATAAGAAATTTGCCACAAGTTTTTAATAGCATGGCTAATATTCTTGTCATACAAGCGCATGAGCAACATTAACAATTCTTAATATTTACTCACCAATGCGGGTAATTCGTTTTTTGGAAATATTAAGCAAAATCCCTATCATAGCCATTGATGCAACAAGTGAAGACCCGCCATAACTTATAAACGGCATCGGCACACCGGTTGCCGGAACAAGCGAACTTGTTACGCTCATATTTATCAATGCCTGAATGCATATAGAAAATGTCAAACCAACCGCAAGAAGTTTACCGTACATATCTTGCGACTGAATTGCAATTAAAATTCCTCTGTATAATACCGTCAAAAATAAAATAATAATAAACAAGCAGCCTATAAATCCCCATTCCTCAGCCATAACGGCAAATATAAAGTCTGTATGGCACTCGGGCAGATATGCGCGCTTCTGAACGGAAGCTCCGTATCCAAGTCCCATAAATCCGCCTGATGCAAATGCTATCAGGGATTGAATTATGTTATACCCTTTGCCTAAAGGATCAAGTTCCGGATTCAGCCAGGTCTTAATACGGCCCAATTGATATGTTTTAACACCTGCGGTACCGGCAACCATTGTCGCCATAGCAAGTTTTGTTATAAGAACAAATAACCCTGCAACGCAGAATGACAGCGCCCCGAATATTAACGGCAAAGCTCCGCCTGCACAGATGAACATTATAAAACAAATTATCAAAAGCAACAGTACCATACTCAGGTTCGGCTGCAAGAATATCAGGAACAGAATTATCAAAATCGGTATGTAGGCCTTTTGCCAGTTTTCAGGTTTTAAAATAGATGCATTGTCTTTAAATATAGATGCCAACAGCATTACTACAATAGGCTTCGCAAACTCTGACGGCTGAATTTGTACACCCAAATTTAACCACCTTGATGCGCCGTTAACATTTACCCCTAACGGCGAAAATTTAACCAGAAATAACAGTATTATAAGTACCACTACCGCAGGCGTATTGTATTTTTCAAGTTTTTTGTAACTGAAATTTGTAAAAAACATCATCAGGAAAAATCCAATTACGAAAGCACCCAGCTGTTTTTGTAAAAATGAAAATGGTGAAATTCCGTCAGCCAGACATTTTGGCGCAGTTGAAGAAAAAATTGCCATAAAGCCGATGACAATCAGAGCCATAACGGCTGCAAGCAAGGTTTTGTCGGGAGCCGATAATATAAAACTTCTGATTTTATCACTGTGTTTATTCAATAAATTCTGATTATATTCTGCTTCTGACATAGTCTTTAAAAACCGTTCCTCTTTCTTCATATCCGCTGAACATGTCAAAACTTGCACACGCAGGTGACAAAAGCACTGCATCAGGCGAAAGTTCGATTGCTCTATCTATTGCTTCTTCGAATGTCCCCTCCCTGATTATATTTGAAAAACCGTTATTGTGCAAATTATTCTCAAATCTGTCCGCAGCCTCACCTATTAAAATAACTGTTTTAATATGCTCATTCACCGACTTGCAAAATTCAGTTAAATCGGTGTTTTTATCCCTGCCACCCGCTATAAGAACAACATCGCAATCATTGAACGAATTAATTGCAACCATTGCGGCTTCCGGATTTGTAGCCTTTGAATCATTGTAAAAATTCGTTCTTCCTGATTTTCCGCACCATTCAAGCCTGTGTTCAGGCGCTTTGAATGACATTATTTGTTTTCTGATGTTTTCAGTAGAAACTCCGATTAATTTGGATGCTATGATGGCACTCATTATATTTTGATAATTATGCTGACCGATTAACGGACACTCCGTAAGAGTTATTATCACTTCATCCGTGCCGTTTTCGCGGTAAATAATCTTCTCATCTTTTATGAATGAACAATTTTCACCGATTTCACCGTCAAAGAAAAATACTTTTCCGTCGGCTTTGGGCGCAAATTTAACTAATTTTGCATCCTGAGCATTCAATATCGCAAAATCAGCCCCCTGCGGCCCTTCAAAAATTTTCCATTTAGCCTTAAAGTAATTATCCAGACTGCCGTGCCAGTTTATATGATCAGGTGTAAAGTTCGTAAATACCGCAATTTTAGGCTTGAAAGTATCACTGGTTTCAAGCTGAAATGAACTCGCCTCGAGAATATACCAATCAAGCCCCTGTTCCAATAAATCGCAAGGCGGAAGCCCTATATTTCCGCATGCTTCAGCTTTAAATTCACTCTTAACAATATGTGCAGTAAGAGCAGTTGTTGTCGTTTTGCCGTTCGTGCCCGTTATTACTGCAAAATTCCCATGAGATAACTTCCACGCAAGCTCAATTTCAGAGATTATTTCCACTCCGGCTTTTCGTAAATTTGTCAAAATCTCACTTTCAGGCGGAATCCCAGGACTTGTAACCGCCAAAACAGCTCCCTCAAGAAATTGGCTGCTATGACCCTCAACTTCTATATTTATCCCCAAATCTCTTAATTCAGGAATCATTTTTTCAAATTCGGCTTTAGGTTTTCCGTTTTCTGTTATAAAAACCTTTGCACCCGATTTATTTAAAACCTTTGCGGCACTCACTCCGCTTTTAGATAAGCCCAATACAAGAACTTTTTTATTTGTTAATTCCATAATTACTCCACATAAATATCAAAACGGATAAAACCGAACATAGCGCGGAAATAAGCCCGAAAACAAGAACAATTTTCTTTTCGCTCCATCCGCACAATTCAAAATGATGATGAATAGGTGACATTTTAAAAACTCTTTTCCCTGTCAATTTAAAGCTTGTAACCTGAATCATAACGGAAAGAGTTTCGCAAACAAAAACCGCACCTATCAAAATCATAAGAATTTCAAATTTTCCGCAAACCGCAAGCACACCCAAAAGTCCGCCTAACGCAAGAGAACCCGTATCACCCATAAACACTTGCGCTTTCGGCTTATTATATTTCAAAAATCCGACCAAAGCGCCGACAACACATGCTGAAATAATTGCCTCCTGATGAGCTCCCTGTAAATGGCAGATAATAGCACACGCACTAAAAGCAAATACACCCGTAAAAGATGCCAATCCGTCAAGTCCGTCTGTTAAATTATAAGCGTTTGACGCACCTGTTATTACCAAAAGTCCGAAAATCGGGTACAACCAGCCAAGATGTACTTCGCAAAAACCCAAATCCACAATTGTTGCAGACGGATTCATCATCATCAGAAAAGTTATCGGTAAAACCCCTATCGCAAGCTGTCGCAGAAATTTTTGTTTTGGCGTCAGACCGTCGTTACCCTTGTCTTTTATCTTAATATAATCATCCTGAAACCCTGCAAACGAATAGAATAACAACGTCATCAGGATTATAATGCTTGTAGTTGAAAATTTTTCTGCCAAAAACAAAGTAATAACAGACGCCAATACAATTGATGCAATAATGAATATGCCGCCCATTGTCGGTGTTCCCTGCTTTTGTGCGTGATTTTCAGGCGCAAGCTCTTTTATGTACTGTCCGTACATATGCTTTTTCATAAAGTCAATAAACGGAACACCCAATAATATACAAAGTATCATACTTACCAAAAATCCTACCGCAAGCATTGTCATTGTTTATTTTCTCCTTTTAAAAAGTCTATAATTTCTTCAAATTTCATCGCTCTTGAAGCTTTAAAGAAAACATTTGCACTTTGTTGAACGTTTTCTTTTAGGAAATTTCCCGCTTCCATATTATTATCAAAACTCTTAACCTCAAAGCCGTTTAACGCTTTAGCAGTGTTTCGGCTCAACGCGCCGACTGTAACAAAAAGCACGTTTTTTGACGCAATTTTGGAAATACTTTCACCCAATTTAAAATGCAAATCAGCCTCATTTTCGCCAAGTTCGCCCATATCTCCCAAAACAACAACCGGATTTTCATACAAATTCAAAAATGACTTAACAGAAGCCAAAGTGGATTCAGGATTTGCGTTGTAGCTATCGTTTATAACATTAAACCCGCAAACTTTCTCAATTTCCCAGCGTTTTTCTATCGGCTTGTATGACAACAAACCCTTATTTATCTCATCATAGCTCAGACCAAGTTTGTAACCGACTTCTATTGCCGAAATTGAATTTTCTATGTTAAATTCACCGCCAACAGACAATTCATAAACATTGTTTTTGTATTCAAATTTTGAATAATCTGCTCTTTGAACCAGTATTTTTACATCTTTCAGAGAATAAAAAATCTTTTCACCCTGATAATTATTGAATTTTCTCAAGCGCTCATTATCATGAGAAATTAAACACCCTGACGGATTAAGATATTCGGTAATTTCACACTTTGCCTTTGCTATATTATCCAAAGAACCAAGCCTGCCGATATGCGCACTTCCCGCATTTGTAATAATTGCATAATCCGGCTGAGCATATTTTGATAAAAGTTCAATTTCCCCTGATGCCCTCATTCCGGCCTCTAAAACAAGCGCCTGAGTATCATCAGTACAGGAAAAAATCGTCTGACAAAGCCCAATTTCGTTATTATGATTGGATAAAGTTTTTACCGTATTATATTTTTGGGACAAAACGGAATAAACAAGTTCTTTTGTGGTTGTTTTACCTGAACTTCCGGTAATCATAACTACTTTAGGCGCCAAATGTCTTCTGAAAAAATTTGCAAGTTTTAAATAGGTTTCAAGTGTATCATTAACTTTTAAAACAACTTTTGCACCCGCAGGATAATCGTTTTGGGTTACAAAACAACCTATTGCACCTTTATTTACGGCATCTTCACAGAAATTTTCACCGTCAAAATTTGCACCCTTCAACGGCAGGTAAATATCTCCCTTTTTAATGGTCCGTGTATCGGTTGAAATACTTATATTCCCTGTAATATCGCTATTTTTTATAACTTCGGCACCTGAAGCACCGATTATCTCCCTTAAATCCATATAACGATTATACATCTAACACATGCTCATTGCTAATAAATTAACTTTTGTAAAACTCAGCCGATTTTCATGCTAAATTTAGTTAAAATTAATTAGATTGTAAAGCCAATTTTTAATACAAAGGTATTATTTTAAAAAAATATTTTTCAAAAAATATATATAATTTTTATCCAGTATTCATGACGCTTTCAAGAATTATCTAATACTTTTGGGTAAGTTAAAAAGTATTAAAAATTGAAACAAAAATTTACAAACTCTTGACATTAATTGTTAAGATATGTTATAGTAACTTTGTACGGGGCACCGTACAAGTTTTCAGTAAGAAGATATTATTTTAGGAAAAGTAAAATAATAGTTTAAGAAAGAAAGACGAGGTATTCAAAATGACAAAAAGATTCGCATTTACTTTAGCGGAAGTTTTGATTGCGTTGGCAATCATCGGTGTCGTTGCAGCAATGACAATCCCTACATTCATGGCTAACACTGCAGGGGCACAATTCAGAACAGGGTTCAAAAAAGGGATTACGGTTTTGACTCAGGCAGCATCTGCTAACTACGCAACTGAAGGTTATGACTTTAGTGGTGCAAACGTAGCATACGGCGGTACTAAAGATTCAACAACAGGCGTTATCACAGCAAATCCTGTATCAACTAAATCAGATGCAACTGTTTTAGCATCTACACAATCACGTGTTGGTTTTAACACTACAAAAGATGATGCCGGCGAAATGGACTTTGATATGCAGGCTGACACTCAATCATTGTTCCACTTACTTCAGGGCAACTTGAATATGAAGAACGCAAACGAAGTTATTAACTATGAAGTTGGTATTCCTGATATCGCACTAGATTGTACAGGTAAGGCTTCTATCACAGCTACTATTGCAGGTGCTGATGGAACAGCTACAGGTAAATTATCAAGCGAAATGGGCGATCGTGCTACATTAAACAATGGCGGTACTGCTAACGTACAGGCTGTTGGTGGTTTGGCTGACCTTTGTGGCGGCAGATCATTCGCTAACGGTGGTATCAACCAAGGTCGTATGCTTGCATTAGAAGACGGTATGGTATTTACTTATGACGCAGGTCAAATGGCTTGTACAGAAAACAACCCTTGCTATGGATACATTGATGTAAACGGTGCAGCTGGTCCTAACAGAGTTATTTCTTGCTCAGAAGGTAGCAACGCATACATCAGATCTTACGGTTCAAAAATGACCGGTACCGATGCAAACGTATTAGCAACAAATTGTACAGTTTCATCTAAGGACATTTCGGATATTTATCCTGTATTGTTCTACGGCTCAACTGTAAAACCTGCTTCATTAGCTGCTAAATCAGTTCTTTATTCACAAAAATCTAACCAAAAAGCAGCAGCATCAGGTTCATAATAACCGTTGCAGACTAAGTTAAAAAAAGGGAAAGGGTTGAACTCTTTCCCTTTTTTATTGGCAACACTTTATTAAAAAACGTATGGGATGAAACGCCATTTTACTTTTTTAGCATATTCCTGATATTCAGGATCCTGCATCAGGTGACGTTCTTCCGTAACCGCCCGCAAATAATACAAAAATAACCAAAATAACAGCGAACAAATTATCAGAGCCGATTTTGTCACATACGGCACAAAATTAGCTTTAATATAACTGAAATGAACAATTAACAGCGGAAGAACCGAAAAGAACCAAAACAAATTTTTACACGCGTATGCAGGATGTCTTACAATGTTATAAGGAAATCTGCTTACCGTCCCCCTGTTTGTAAGGTTACTTGCCCTTGTGCCCAGCGATACTGACGCTGATACGTATATCGTTAAGAAAAATAATGCTATGAAACGTAAAGCCCATCCGAAAGCAGAAGAATAATCATTAAAAAGCATCATATTGTCATTTTGATTCCATCCCAGAAATGATATCGTAGCATAGCTAAATGGAGTATAACAAGCCACACAGACAAGCACACCAAAAATATTTGTATCAACTGTTCTTATTTTATTGTTTAAAAATGCTGCTTCTGTTACGTACCCAATTGAAAAGTACGCAACATCAACCAAAAACAGAAGATTTAATATACTGTTGTATATAAAATCAGCATTTGAAATAATTATGTTTTTAAAATTTACAAAAGTAAAATCTGAAAAAATATTATACAAAATAGGAGCGGATATTTTACTGTCAGCAATTGCGTGCCTGATATCGCTATACAAAAAGCTGGTCATCATTGTTCCGTAGAATACTTTTATAAACATCAGCATAAGCGCTTGCTTTTGCCTATAAGTAGGCAGAAATCCCTGCAATACAGCCTTACAATCTTTATTTATTAATGTTTCCTTATTAAAGATTAATTTAAAAAGTCCGACAAAATAATCAAAAATATCTATATTATGAGATGTATATAACGATTTCGGGCGAAATACCAAATATATTATCGGTGCCGCAAAAAGGTATAATACGTATGCTATTATGTACCAACGTCTAAATTCATTAATAAAAAACTTGCTGAAGAACGGATTTGCAACAAGAATGACATATATCACAAAATAAATCAAATACGAACAAAGGCAATGTTTTAATGCCAATTTCACCGGTGGTGTCGGTAAACTCTCATCTACATAACTTATATTCAGATTTTTATCAAATTCACTAACCATAATACTCCCAAGCTCTACCTATTTGAACTTAATAACTAGCGGACGACCGGGCTCGAACCGGCGACGTCAACCTTGGGAAGGTTGCATTCTACCACTGAATTACGTCCGCATATTTAATTATGATTTCAATTACAACCTAATCAAATTCGGCGGTAAGGACTCTGCCGAGCAAAACAATCCGGTGAATTGTTTTGCGAGAGGTTGAACCCCTGTATCACGACAGTGATATCGGGTTCAATTCCCGTTTTACCATTTCAAAGTCCTACCTTAATTCGGCGGTAAGGGGAATTGAACCCCTGTTTGGAGAATGAGAATCTCCCGTCCTAACCACTAGACGATACCGCTATAAGTGTAACGTAATACTAATATAAACAAAGTATAATAGCAAATTATTTTTACTGTTTTATTTTATAAACATTTTACTTTTGGGCTTTATATGGTAAGATACTGAAAAGAGGATAACACTGTGCCTGAAATAGAGATAAATATTCAAAAAGAAGTAAAAATATTAAATAAAGATTATTATGAGAGTTTTAAAGATTTATACGAGGACTTTCGTTTAAGTGCAGTTTCCGAGTATAAATTTGAACTTGAACCGTTGAGTTACCCGAATTTTATAGAATCTTTTGAAAATAAACTCATAAATTGCATTATTTATACAGAAAACAATGTTCCGGAAGCGTTTCTTATCTACACAACCGCAATATCGGAATCAATAGAATTAAACATTATACACAGTAAAAACTTTGAAAATATTGAACAGCGCAGCTGCGATTTACTGAAATTCTTCATTGAAGAAATTAAAGAACAGCGCAGAGAAAAAGTTGTCTGCTACCCGATGCTGGGACGTCAGGAAAAACTTGTCGGACAAATTGCTCCGTTAGGATTTAAATTCGTAGGCATTGCCGTATTCAAGTTTTTGCCGTATGACAATTCTTCAAGATTTATGCTAAAAAGCGCACTGGAAAAAGAAATATACCATGATTATTCTGTTGTTTCGTGGAATGATGACTTCATGGATTCGGCGGTAAGAATTATCCACGAAGCCTTTGAAACAAGTTCCGATGCTCTTTTTGATACACGGTTTAAAACTCTTGACGGCACATACGATATTTTAAACAAGATTGTTACAAATATTTATGCGGATTATATGCCTGCAGAATCTTCTGTGCTTTTGTATAAAAACAAACCTATCGGTTTCTGTTTCGTAAACATCACAAGCGGACATATAGTTAATATTCCTATTGTCGGCATAAGTAAGGCACATCAGGATAAGGGACTCTCTAAATTCTTACTTGCAAGTTCGCTCTCTAAAATTATCTCACTTGTTGATACAACAAAGCTCCCTATATCAGAAATCAATACAAACACAGAAACAAATAACTACCCTGCATTAAAAATGTACCGCCATATAGGATTTAAAGAAGATTACAACTATCCTCAGGCATACATGCCAATATTAAAATACTAAGAAGTTTATAACTTCTTCTTTTTCAGCATCAGTAAGCTTGTCAAATGCATCTGCACCGTGCTCTTTGGCAAGTTCAATGTAACGTTTTACTCCTTCGGGTAGTGCACCAGTATATCCAGAGCTGTCAACTCAAAGTCTAGTTTATTCTTATGAAGTCATCACCCAAAAAGCACTTAATATCTGACTTTACAACTTCGTATGAATTAGGAAATGCCTGAATAAAAAATGTTTTCTCACCGTCATTTTCACCGTTGGCATACGCAAAAAGGCTTGCATAAACTTCACTTCTGGCATTATCCGCCAAATCAACATCCTGCGCAGTAATCGATTTTGAAAAATCAATTCCCGCAGTATAATAACCGATATTTGACGGCAAAAAGCCAGGCGCAGTTTTTCTCATGCCTGCAATATTTTTAAAATCCTTCAAAATCGCATCTTTAAATTCTTTTTTATCACTAAGACCGTTGTTTTTTGAATATTCCGCTATAATATTTTCTTCCGTCTCAGTGCCCAAACGGTATTCATAAGGATTATCCTGCGGATTTTCCTCCCTTATGTACATAATACTGTCAAAATCAAGAGCAAATTCTGCCGAATGATCGTGCCCGAAATATTCATCAAACTGGTGCCCTATTTCGTGCATAAGAGAATAATTTAACAATGGCGCTATTGAATTACCGCCAGTCTGGGCAAGCAAATACATATTATCCGCTTTAGTGTGCGGATTTATCTGAATCGCGATAACTTTCTGTATTTTCTTATCCGAATAGTAGCTCAAACCCTTTACATCCCTGTAAGTGTTACTATTCTTCAGAAATGTTTTGAAGGATAAATCATCTTCCAAATCAGAATTTTTATTTGTTATTACAAGTTTCACATCACGCAGAAAATCGTTATCTTCCTTGAGTTCTGACCTAAATCCCATATACCTTTCAACAAGCTCTGTTTTCAAATCATCCCGAACTCCATAACACTCAACTGCAAAATCTTCTCTGTTTTCTTTAACAGAACGGTTGTTAACCGCACAACTAAACAGTGAGCCCAGCATCATAGTTAGTGCAACCAGCCACGTCGTATATTTTTTATTAAATCCGGTACGACATAAACCTGTTTTTACCCCGGCCCCATACGTTATATTTTGGTGCCTCTGATTATTTTTATAACTGTGTGCATAACTTCGCAACGGCTGATTTTTTACACTAATTCTCATATCAAATTATAAAAACCGTAAAAATATTTTTTGCTGTTATATTTATACAAGACCTGAATCTTTTATAACTCCACCGCCTAATACTTTATCGCCGTCATAAAATACCGCAGACTGTCCTATGGCTATTGATTTTTGCATATCCTCAAATACAACCTGAACTTCATCTTCATTCAGCGGAATCAATTTTGCACTTACAGGCTGCTGCGTTGAGCGGATTTTAACCGTCACGTCCGTTTCTTTATCCAGACCCTCAACCGTTATCCAGTTTAAATCATCCGCAATAAGCATATTTCTGAAAGTCTTATCCGCGTGGCCGACAACAACCTCATTTGTATCTTTATTCAAAGAAATTACATACAAAGCCTCAGTTGAAGACACACCCAAGCCCTTTCTCTGCCCTATCGTATAATTCCAAAAACCTTTATGTGTACCAAGAATTTTTCCGTCAGTATCTACAATATTGCCGACTTTCTCTTTAACATTCAACAGTTCATTATAGTCACCGCCGTAAAAATCCTGACTGTCAGGTTTATCAGCAACTTCAAGTCCGTATGAGCGCGCAATTTCTCTTATTTTATCTTTTGTATAACCGCCCAGAGGTAAAATTATGTTTTTTAACTGCTCCTGTTTTAAGCGGTAAAGAAAATATGACTGGTCTTTATGAGGTGCAACACCACGTTTTAAAATATATCTGCCGTTTTCTTCTTCAACTTTTGCATAATGCCCTGTTGCAAATTTATCATAAACAACACCATTCAGCCTTGCAACTTCAGGCAAAACTCCGAATTTAATGAGTGCGTTGCACCAAACGCAAGGATTCGGTGTGTGCCCATTCAGATACTCCTTTTTAAAATTTTCAAGAACAATATTTTCGTATTTGGTAACACAATCAACAACATGGTATTCAAACCCAAATCTTTCACAGAATTTTCTTGCGGTATCTATATCCTCAACTTCATCAGGCCCGTAGCACGCATTGTGCTTACCTTCCGCCGTTGCAAGTCCCTGTTTACCCCAAATAGACATCGTAGCACCGATAACTTCGTGCCCTTGCTCTTTTAATATTAAAGCGGCAACGGATGAATCCACTCCGCCTGAAAGTCCTACAAGAATTCTCATTTGTCGTCCTCCTGAGATTATTATAAAACAAAAAGAGGGTATGAACCTAATCACACCCTCTTTTGTAACAGTTTTTTATTAGAACATCAAACCTGCTTCACGCGCAGCCTCAGCCAAAGCTGCAACTCTGCCGTGATACAAGAAACCGCCTCTGTCAAATACAACACATTCAATACCTGCTTTTTTAGCTTTTTTAGCGATTGCTTCGCCGACAACTTTTGCAGCATCAATATTTCCGCCATTGGAAACTTTTTCTTTCAAATCTTTGTCGTTAGAAGATGCTGATGCAATAGTAACGTGTTTTTCGTCATCAATCAACTGAGCATAAATGTGTTTTGTGCTTCTGTAAACAGCTAATCTAGGAAATTCTGACGTTCCTGCGATTTTGTTTCTTATAGATCTGTGTCTTTTTTGTACTTTTTCTTTTCTGTTTTCTTGCTTAATCATTTTTCCTTCTTTCTGCCCAAACCTTCTTAAATTAAGCGACTCTAAGGGTTTTTATGGGCTGTTTTCCGTCATTACATTGTCTTGGATTATTGCTTCACGCTTCGTTATCGTTCACTACATTCTGCTAACGCAGAATTTCCGTTCACTAACTTCGCGCTACTTCAGGTTTCGCTTCGCTCACCTTACGCAAAATCCGCTACTTCTTACCAGCTTTACCTGCTTTACGTCTGATGTATTCACCTTCGTACTTAACACCCTTGCCTTTATAAACTTCAGGCGGACGTTTAGAACGAATTTCAGCCGCAATATCGCCAACTAACTGTTTATTCGAACCCGAAACTGTAATTTTCGTGTTTGCTTCAACAGAAAGTGTAATACCTTCCGGCGGTACAACGATTACTGGGTGAGAGTAACCAAGTGCCATATTGAGGTTTTTACCTTCCATATTTGCACGATAACCTACACCGACGATTTCAAGACTCTTTGAAAATCCTGAACTTACGCCTTTTATAGCATTAGATACTAATGTTCTTGATAAACCGTGTAATGAACGTGATTGACGTGTGTCGTCAGCTCTTGTAACTACAACGTGATTACCTTCAACTTTTACTGTGATTTCAGGTCTTACTTCAACGCTTTCGGTACCTTTAGGTCCTTTTGCTGTTATTACCTGACCTTCTACCTTAACTTCAACACCTGCCGGTATCTCTATAGGTAATTTTCCAATTCTTGACATAATTTTTCTCCTTTTTTGATAATTTCGGGCTTTTCTGTCAATTGAACCCGAATAATTTAATTAATTAGTATACATAGCAAAGAACTTCGCCGCCAACGTTTTCTTTACGGGCACGACGATCTGTCATTAAGCCTTTGCTTGTTGAAATAACTGCAATTCCCATTCCGCCAAGCACTTGAGGGATATTTTGAGATTTGCTGTAACTTCTCAAACCAGGTTTGGAAACCCTTTGAAGTTTTGTGATAACTGATTTTTTCTTAGAATCATATTTGAGAGTAATGGTCAAAACTTTGAATTTACCTTCATCAGATACTGAATAATCAGCAATGTAACCTTCTTCTTTCAAAATGCGGGCAAGTTCTACCTTCAATTTTGATGACGGCATAGAAACTTCCGGCATTGAAACCATTGCAGCGTTTCTGATTCTTGTCAGCATATCTGCGATTGGATCTGTCATTGACATTTTCTTTTCCTTTTCTACAGACTTACTCCACAGTTACAGAGCAGTATCTGTTTTTATTAACACCGCTTATCGAACCAATCTTTGCCTTATTAAAACCGTTTGCGCCTTGCTTTTACGCTCAGCACCCCGATTTCCAGGCATCCGCCCGACAGTTCGGAACTGTACAAGAGAAATTTAGCATAAAAAACATTAAAAATCAATATCTGTATAACAAAATGTAACTAAAAAGCGGTGAGAACATAAATTCTCACCGCTTTTAAATCTTAATCGATTATTTCATCAAGAAATATCGCATTTTGTTCAGCTTTTTTGGTGTTTATACTGCCTGTGCGGCGAATATAAGTTCTCAAAGCCTCTCTTATAAGTTCACTGCGATTGCGCTGCTCACTATCTGCGACTTCGTCAATCTGTTCAAGAAACTTATCCGACATAGAAACTAACACTTTTGCCATGACACACCCTCCATACTACCTATCCTGATTATATCATAAATATATAATTTATTCAAGACAGACTACAATTTCTGAACATATTCAATAATTTTATCGGATTCGTACATTGTAACTTTGTTATCCTTATCCATAAGGAACGGTACCTGAGCTTTACCGCCAAAGTGCATAAGCATTTGAGCATTCTCAGGTAAATTAACATCTCTTTGTATAAATTCTATCCCTTTACTTTTCAAATAATCAATGACTTTGTGGCAATATGGACAAGTATCCATTGTAAAAATTTCTAGCATATCAAACTCCTTTCAGTTAACCTAATTTTACAATAATTTTCAGAAATTTTTATTACCCGTAAGTATTGTTTGCAGAAAAAGACACACCACGACAGGTGTGCCTCTTTTAAAAATAAAAAAGTTTAAGAAACTACCAGCTTGCTTTGGTTACACCCGGCAACAAACCTTGGTGAGCCATTTTTCTTAAGCAAATTCTGCAAAGACCGAAGTCTCTGTGAAATCCGTGAGGACGTCCGCAGATTGAGCATCTGTTATGTAAACGAACCGTCGGATATTTACCCTTTGCTGCAAGTTCGCGTCTTGTGTTTTCTTTATTTATCATCGCTTTCTTAGCCATGAATTTCTCCTTTATTGTTTATTGTATATAAAATCTGCTTTATTACTTCGTACTTTTGAAAGGCATACCGAGCAATCTTAACAATTCTCTTGCTTCATCATCGGTATTAGCTGTTGTGATAATAGATACGTTCATACCTTTTACCAAATCAACTTCTTCAAAAGTGATTTCAGGGAACAAAGATTGTTCTTTAAGTCCGAGTGTATAGTTTCCGCGTCCGTCAAAACTCTTTGCGCTTACGCCACGAAAGTCTCTGATACGTGGCAATACTACGCAAATCAATTTTTGCAAGAAATCATACATTCTTTCACCTCGCAATGTAACCATTGCACCTACAGGCATACCTTCTCTTAATTTGTAAGAAGCGATAGATTTTTTAGCCTTGGTTACAACTGCATATTGTCCTGCAATTTTTGTCAATTGTGCCTGAATAGAGTCAGCAATTTTTGAGTTGTGAGATGCCTCACCGACACCCATATTCAAAACAATTTTGTGCAAAGCAGGAACTTGATGTTCGTTTTTGTAACCGAACTTTTCCATCATTGCCTTTTTAACTTCTTCATTGTACTTAGTTTTTAAGCTTTTTGTTACTGTCATTTTCGTTTTTCCTTTGTAAATTGCGAATGGTATAACATCTACAACCTTATTTTACGCCCTGAATTTTAAAAAGAAAGGGGCAAAATGCGGGGATGTAATGTTAATCATTCATTAATTGTTCACCACATTTTTTACAAACACGAACTTTTTTACCGTCTACGATTTCGTGTTTGATCCTTGTCGGTTTTTCGCAAGCCGGACAAACTATCATAACGTTTGAAGAATCAAGAGGAGCCTCCATCTTAATCAAACCGCCTTGAATACCTGCCATCGGTTGTGCTTTTTGGGCTTTCGTAACCATGTTAACGCCTTCAACGACTATTTTGCCGCTTTTAGAGTCAACTTTTTTTACGTTACCCTTTTTGCCTTTATCTTTGCCTGCAATTACCATAACCGAATCACCGGTTTTTACATGCACGCTTTTTTTCGTTTCTTTTGTCATTGTTTTTCTCCGTTTGGTCTTATATTTTTAACCTACTAGATAACTTCCGGCGCCAATGAAATAATTTTCATATAACCTTTGTCTCTGAGTTCTCTTGCAACCGGGCCGAAAACACGAGTTCCGCGAGGGTTGCCGTCTTTGTTAATTATTACTGCTGCGTTTTCATCAAATCTGATAACTGAACCGTCTTCACGTTTGATGTCGTGTTTTGTTCTTACGATAACCGCACGAACAACTTCACCTTGCTTAACAGCCATATTCGGAGTAGCGTCTTTTACAGTCGCAATGATTTCATCACCGACATATCCGAATTTTTTATTGGAACTGCCCATTACTCTTATGCAGAGTAATTCTTTTGCACCTGTGTTGTCTGCTACTTCAAGTCTTGTTTCTTGTTGTATCATTTTTCTTTTCCTTTGTTATTTTGCTTGTTCTACTACTTCAGCTACTGTCCAGCATTTACCGGAAGAAATCGGCTTATGCTCAACGATTCTTACAATATCGCCTTCTTTGCATATATTGTTTTCATCATGTGCTTTGTAGTTTTTGTTGGATTCGATAATCTTTTTGTATTTAGGATGCGGATCGTAGCTTGCTACTTTTACAACTACGGTCTTATCCATTTTATTGCTGATTACCACACCTTGTTTTTCTTTCTTAGGCATTTGTTACCTCCGCTTCTTTTGAAGCCTTTTCGTTAATTATTGTTTTTGCTTGTGCTATCAGTTTTTTAGTATTTGCAATTAATGCTGTATTTTCTAACTTGTTAGTTGCTAATTGAAGTTTGTAGTTGAACAAATCTTTTTTCCAATCAACAATAGCATTTTGCAATTCTTCAACTGTTTTTTCTCGCATTTCACTTAATTTCATAGTCTACTGTTTCCTTATGCTTGTACTTGTTCTTTTTCGACCACTTTTACTTTAATAGGCAACTTCTGTGCTGCAAGTTCCAATGCATGGATTGCAACGTTTCTATCAAAATAATCAAGTTCAAATAATAATCTGTTCGGTTTTACAACCGCTACCCAATATTCCAAATTACCTTTTCCTGAGCCCATACGGGTTTCAGCAGGTTTTGCAGTAATCGGTTTATCAGGGAATATTTTAATCCATACGTTACCGCCACGTTTAATCTCACGTGTCATTGCACGACGGGCAGCTTCTATCTGACGGCTGGTTATCCAACCCGGTTCTAACGCTTTTAGTGCGTATCCGCCAAATTCAAATTCCGTACCTCTTGTTTCGGTACCTTTCATTCTGCCTTTCATCATTTTGCGGTATTTAGTTTTCTTAGGCTGTAACATTTATCTGCTCCTGTTTTATTATTAATACCTTATTCTTCTACAGTTTCAACTGCTTTGTTGCTTCTTCTAGAACGTCTTTGTCCTCTTTCCGGAGCATTGCCGCTCTTTTCGTTTTTAGATTTGATGTTCATGTCTGCTTTTTCGCCAGGCATCAAGTTGCCTTTGAAAATCCAAACTTTAACACCAATTTTACCCATAATAGTATCTGCTTCGGTGAAGCCGTAATCTACGTCAGCACGGAGAGTTTGAAGAGGAATTCTTCCTTCTTTAGCCCATTCCGAACGTGCGATTTCAGCACCGCCCAAACGACCTGATACCATAACTTTGATACCTTGAATACCTGATCTCATAGATCTCTGCATTGCTTGTTTCATTGCTCTTCTGAAAGCAATACGTTTTTCAAGTTGTTGTGCAATATTTTCCGCTACCAATTGAGCATCAGCATCAATTCTGGCAACTTCTACTACGTTGATTATTACCGGTTTTGAAATGTGTTTTGAAACTGCCTGTCTCAATTCGTCAATACCCTGACCGCCACGGCCTACAACGATACCCGGTTTTGCTGTTACAACAGTAACCGTTACGCTTTGTGCCTTTCTGGCAATCAAGATTTTAGATACGCCTGCTGCGTACAATTTCTTTTTGACAAATTTTCTGATTTTAGCATCTTCAGCTACAAATACACCGTATTCTTTAACTTTTGCATACCAGGTGCTTGCCCATTGCTGAATTATTCCTACTCTAAATCCGGTTGGATGTGTTTTTTGTCCCATTTTTATTACCTTTATTTTTCTACATTATACCTATTTACTTGCACTGTCGCTTACAACCAATGTAAGATGAGAAGTACGTTTCAATCTTGAATACATACGACCTTGCGCTCTAGTGCGTGCTCTTTTGTAAGTTACACTTTCGTCTGCGAAAATTTCGGAAATTTTTAAACTTTCAGCAGATACGCCATATTTTTCTCTTGCGTTTGCAATAGCAGCTTTCAAATTCTTTTCAACTACTCTTGCTGCAAAATACGGCATAAAACGCAACATATTCAAAGCATCATTAACAGCCTTGCCTCTGACTTCGTTTATAACGCGACGGAGTTTTCTTGCTGTCATTTTTATGTCTGTTTGTTTTGCTTTAGCTTCCATTTTTGTTTTCCTTTTGATTTTTACTACCACACTTTAAGAGAATTAAGCCTTTTTCGCTTTGTCTCCGCCGGAGTGTCCTTTAAATAATCTTGTAGGTGCGAATTCACCTAATTTGTGTCCAATCATTTGCTCTGTTACATAAACAGGAACGTGGGTTTTACCGTTGTGAACAGCAATCGTATGACCTAACATGTCAGGAACTATCATTGATGCTCTTGACCACGTCTTCACAACTTTACGTTCTGAATTTGCATTGAGTTTCTCTATTTTTTTCTGTAGAGCTTCCTCTACATATGGACCTTTTTTTAATGAACGTGCCATTAATTTCTCCTTTTATTGTTTGTTTAATTAGTTTTTGGAAATATTTTTACTTTTTACGTCTGCGAACAATTAATTTATCTGACGCTTTACCTTGTTTACGGGTCTTATAACCAAGAGCCGGTTTACCCCAAGGTGTCTTAGGATGTCCGCCAGGACCGGTTTTACCTTCACCACCACCGTGAGGGTGATCGCAAGGGTTCATCGTTACACCTCTTACTGTAGGTCTTACACCCATATAACGTTTTCTGCCGGCTTTACCGATAGAAATGTTTTTGAATTCATGGTTACCAAGAACGCCAATTGTAGCCATACATTCTTTTCTAACCATTCTCATTTCACCTGAAGGTAATTTAATAGTTACGTAGTTACCTTCTTTTGCCATAACTTGAGCAGAATTTCCTGCTGCACGAACCAAAGCACCGCCTCTGCCTGCTCTTAATTCAATGTTATGAACTTCAGAACCTAAAGGTATAAGTTCCAAAGGTAATGCGTTACCTGTCTGAACCGGTGCATTAGGACCGCTCAAAACAGTATCGCCTACGTTTAAACCATCCGGTGTTAAGATATATCTTTTCTCACCGTCAGCATAGAAAATCAATGATATTCTTACGTTTCTGTTCGGATCGTATTCAACTGTTTTAACAGTTCCAGGAATACCGAACTTGTCACGTTTGAAATCAATTATACGGTATGATTTTCTTACACCGCCGCCTTTATGACGACAGGTTATTCTGCCTGTATTGTTTCTGCCTGATGTCTTTTTCAACTTCGTTGTTAAAGATTTTTCAGGAGTTGAAGCTGTAATTTCCGAAAAATCACTCTTTGACATGCCTCTTTGGCCCGGTGATGTCGGATTTATTTTACGAATTGCCATTTTTGTTTCTCCTTTGTTTGGCTTTACTCTTGCACATTTATCGGTTGTGCCCCATTATTTATACATCTTTTGGTTTTGGATTATTGCTTCACGCTGCGCTCACTTTCCTCTCACGGAACAATTATCAATTGTTTCGTTCGGCAGAGTACAAAATCCGCTACACGCCTACGATTTCTTCAATCGGATCACCTTCAATTGTTACGATGGCTTTCTTGCTTGAATTCGTGCGGCCGTGTGTTCTGCCCATTCTCTTTTCGTGAGATGGCATATAGACTGTTCTTACTTTTTTAACTTTTCTTCCTGGAAAAGCTAATTCAACAGCCTGAGCAATTTCAATCTTGGTAGCATCTTTCTGAACTTCGAAAGTATACTGTCCCAATGTTGTTGCTGTCATTGATTTTTCTGTAATTAAAGGTTTTTTAATTACGCTGTATAATTTTTCAGTATTTGATTTAGTCATAGTCATTATTTCAACCTCTCAGTAACTGCGTTGACGGCACTTTCGGTCATTACGACAAAATCAGCCTCCAACAAATCTTTCACATTCAAATTGGTTGGTAAAATCATTTTTACGCTTGGAATATTTCTTGCAGAAAGTACAAGATTTTTGTTTTCGTCAGCGTTTAAATCGGCAATTATAAGAACTTTGCCTGATACCTTCAATGATTTCAATGCATTAACCATCAATTTTGTTTTAGGTTGAGAAATTTGAGAGAAATCTTTAACCACAACCAATTGTTCCATACGTGCTGACAATGCAGATTTCAAAGCTAACTGTCTAGCTTTTTGCGGCATTGAAATTTCGTAACTTCTTGGTTTTGGTCCAAAGATTACGCCGCCACCTCTGAATAAAGGTGATCTCAAAGAACCTGCACGTGCGCGGCCTGTACCTTTTTGTTTCCAAGGTTTTTTACCGCCGCCTGATACTTCAGAACGGGTTTTTGTGCATGCAGAACCTTGTCTTGCATTATTTAATTGACGTCTTAATGCTAAATGCATTACATGTAAATTCGGTTCAACAGCGAATACTTCTTTTGCTAAAGTAATTTCGCCTAACTTTTCACCGTCTATACTTAAAATTTCTTTTGACATTTTTCTTTCCTTTTCGCTTTCCGTCTACCCCTTGCTTAACGCTTTATATGGCAGAAGCGGTTTGTAATTCTACTAATTGTTGTTCCATTTTGTTCTGGTCGGTACTATTGTAACCAATCTGCCTTCGCAGCCTGGAACGGAACCTTTGATTAATACAAGACTGTTCTCTGTATCAACCTTAACCAATTTCAATTTAGAAATTGTAACTCTTTCGTTGCCCATGTTACCTGCCATTCTTTTACCTTTGATAACACGGCTAGGAGTTGTACCTGCACCGATTGAACCTGGTTCTCTGTGATTTTTGGAACCATGAGCCATCGGTCCTCTGCCAAAGTGCCATCTTTTAACGGTACCTTGGAAACCTTTACCTATTGATTTGCCTGTTACGTCAACTTTTTCAATGTTATCCAATACAGACAACTCAATTTTGTCACCTACTTTATAGTCCTGAGGATTATCTACTCTGAACTCTTGTAAGTGTCTGTAATTGCTTAAGCTGTTTTTCTTGAAATGACCCAATTCAGCCTTTGAAAGATGTTTTTCCTTTGCAGGAATAGTACCTACCTGAATTGCATTGTAGCCGTCAGTTTCAACAGTTTTAACCTGAGTTACAACCATTTCGTCAACTTTAATAACGGTTACAGGGATAGCCAAACCTTGTTCGTCAAAGATTTGAGTCATTCCTAACTTTTTACCTATTACACCTAGTGTCATATTCTTACCTTTCCGGTATAAAAATCCAAAGACGTTAAACGCCAATTCTTCATTATACCTTTTAATCTCTTGCGAGCGCTACTTTGTCCTAATACCTTCGGGGACTTTCACCCCCACACGTGCGGGCTGACAACCCGTAGTGCGCAGTAGTTCACATTATCTTGCATAATGCTATTAAATTTTCAAAACCGACTACAGTTTGACTTCAATATCAACACCTGCCGGTAAATCTAATCTACTCAACTCTTCAGTTGTCTGTTGAGTTGGTTCGTATATATCGATAATGCGTTTATGTGTTCTCATTTCGAAGTGTTCACGTGATTTTTTATCTACGTGTGGTGAACGCAATACACAATATACACGTCTTTTTGTAGGTAAAGGAATAGGACCAAGTACTTTTGCGTCTGTTCTTTTAGCCGTTTCAACGATTTTTTCTGCTGAAACGTCAATCAACTTGTGATCATAAGCTTTTAAACAAACTCTGATACGTTGTGTTTTGTTACTTGTTGCCATTTGACATTCCTTTTTTTAATGTTCTGTATTACTTGTTTTTAACGTAAAAACACGCTAAAACGCCTTTCTACGGCTGTATTTGCTACTAGAATAAATAAAAATATATTCCGGATAGTGTAAGCCAGCCTACCCATACTAGGACAAACAAAAAACAGTGTCAACACCAAATTTTCAGAATTATAAATATTTCGTTACAATTAAATTTTTATTCTTCATTAAGGCTCAAAACTGCCATAAATGCTTCCTGCGGAACTTCTACTTTTCCGACTGATTTCATACGTTTTTTACCGCGCTTTTGTTTTTCTAGAAGTTTGCGTTTCCTTGTTATGTCGCCACCGTAGCATTTATCCAAAACGTTTTTGCGCATTGCTTTTATCGTTGTTCTTGCAATAACTCTGCCGCCAATTGCAGCTTGAACAGGAACTTCGAACAACTGCTTCGGTATAATTTCTTTCAATTTAACGGTTAATTTTTGACCGATGTAAAACGCATTATCCTCATGGCATATAACCGAAAGTGCATCAACAATTTCACCCGCAAGAAGGACATCAAGTTTAACAAGTTTTGAACGCTTATAATCGTGAAATTCATAGTCCATACTTGCATAACCTTTTGTGCGGGATTTCAATTGATCATAAAAATCAGTTATGACTTCGCTCAGGGGAATATCATAAGACAAATTTACACGAGTTTTATCAAGATATGTCATATTAATAAATATTCCGCGTTTAGTCTGCGCCAAGTCCATTAACGTTCCGACATAATCGTTAGGGGTGATAATCTGAACTTTCACATACGGTTCTTCAATGTAATCTCTGACTTGAGCCGGCGGAAGATTAGCAGGGTTATCAATTTCAACGACTTTCCCGTCAGTTGTGTGAACACGATAAATTACAGACGGCGCCGTTGTTACAAGGTCTAAATTATATTCTCTTTCCAACCGCTCCTGAGCGATTTCCATATGGAGCATTCCCAGAAAACCGCACCTGAAACCAAATCCCAGCGCAGATGATGTTTCAGGTTCAAAGGTTATACTGCTGTCGTTGAGTTTAAGTTTTTCAAGCGCCTCTTTAAGGTTATGGTAATCTTCATTATCAACCGGATACATACCGGAAAATACCATCGGCAAAGCTTCTTTGTATCCGTCTAAAGGTTTTTCGGCAGGATTTTCAACAGTTGTAATTGTATCACCTACGAAACGTGTGAGTTCTTTGATAGAACCTGCGAAATATCCTACATCCCCGCACGTTAATTCATCAACCTGAACACGTGTCGGTGTTTGATACCCAAGTTCAATAACTTCATATTCTTTTCCCGACGCCATAAATTTGACTTTATCGCCCAAACGAATTTTGCCGTCCATAATTTTAAAGTGGCAGACCGTTCCTAAATACTGGTCATAGGCACTGTCAAAAACGAGTGCCCTTAATGGTTTTTCAGAAGTATCTTTAGGTGGCGGCACGTATTTTACAACACTTTCCAAAACTTCATCAATTCCGACTCCGGTTTTTGCACTGACAGGGATAGCAATTGAAGCATCAATACCTAAAACTTCCTCAATTTCTGTTCTTACACGTTCAACATCCGCTGATGGCAAGTCAATTTTATTTATAACGGGTATGATTTCAAGATTTTGCTCAATTGCAAGGTATACATTGGCTAAAGTTTGCGCCTCAACCCCCTGCGTTGCATCAACTATCAACAGCGCACCTTCGCACGCCGCAAGAGAACGTGAAACCTCATAAGAAAAGTCAACGTGTCCAGGGGTATCTATTAAGTTTAAAATATAATCTTTACCATCTTTTGCTTTATAATTCATTCGGGCAGAATTGAGTTTAATTGTAATTCCGCGTTCCCGTTCAATGTCCATAGAATCTAAAAGCTGTTCCTGCATATCACGTTTGGCAACAGTTCCAGTCGCTTCAAGCAACCTGTCTGCCAGAGTTGACTTACCATGGTCAATATGCGCTATTATACAAAAATTTCGGACATTATTTTTGAACTTTTCCATGGTTATAATTATATATTAAAAATATGATGGAGCAATATTAGTTCTTGTAGCACAATTTCAAAAGCAATGATTTAAACCAGTTTAAAGAACCATCGGCATTAAATACTTGAGCATTTTTGCCTTCCACCATTAATCTTGGTACAGAATCGCTAATGAAACTTTCGTCAAAAGAGGTATATCTCGGTTTTCCGAAATTGGTTTGCTTTAATGAGTATCTGCCCATACTGTCTACTCCAAAAGTACAACCCATATCACCGGCAGGAGAACGAAATTCCATTTCATAAACATTGTCCTGTATGCCCGACAAACCGCGTTTAACTTTTTCTGCTGCCTTATTATATCTTATTTCAAATACCGGCACACCGTCCTGAGATTCTGCCATAACAATTCTGCCATTTTTCTTTAAACTATATGCAAAATCTTTCATTTTTTCTTCAAATTCTGGACTAAAAGTACTAAATTTCGGTTTCTGACCGCGGACATAGGCAAATGTTCCACGGACAGATGTACTGTGGTTTAATGCTTTAAAATCATCAAAATAATCTATACCGTTAGTGGTTGCTTTTTTGAAAAAGCCCTCAAAAATATATTTGTTCATGCTATCGAATAAATTTTCCCATACAGCATTTAATGCTGATCCTCGCGTTATTTTCTTAGATGCAGCCTGACCTATAAATTTATCGTACAGTTTTGGATACATAC
Organism: bacterium; assembly: GCA_017652265.1. Lineage (GTDB taxonomy): Bacteria > Cyanobacteriota > Vampirovibrionia > Gastranaerophilales > Gastranaerophilaceae > Gastranaerophilus. The sequence continues at coordinate 994 of JAGCBH010000055.1, read as the reverse complement.
CAAAAGAACCGAACGACACCTCATCTTTTGGTTCAGGTATCGGTGCATCTTTCATTGCATATTTTTTAAAATTTTCTTCAGGTTTAACTACTGTTTGCGGCTCAGCTGCTAAATTAATTGGGCTAATATTCATAATTACACACTCCTATTTTTACACCACTGCCCAATGTAATGTTTGTGAATATCAAAAATTGCTTAATTTCTAAAATTCACTTAATATTTTGTAATATTTATCTTCTGCTATTCAATTTTGCCAAAAGTTTCAAAATTTCCAAATACAACCAAATTACGGTAACAAGAACGCCAAAAGCGCCATACCACTCAAAATGTTTAGGTGCAAGCCTTTGTGACATACCTTCTATAAAATCAAAATCTAACAGCAAATCAAAACACAAAATTCCGATTACAACGATGCTGAATACAATACCTACAGGTCCGGCCGAATGTATGAACGGAACAGAATGGTTAAAAAATGACATTATTATATCAATCATGTAGATACCAAATATTGTTGTTATAGCGCCAAATATAACTGAACGTAGTCTTTCGGTAACTCTTATAATTCCGTAATAGTACAAAAATAACATTACTGCTGTGGCTAAAACCGTACCTGCAACCGCCTGAGTAACAATACCGGGTATAATCTGCTCAAGCATACAAGAAATACTTCCTAACAAAAATCCTTCACCTAAAGCATATGCGGGTACAAGAAATTTTATAACTTCGGATCTTCTGTTAAATATAATAATAAATCCTAAAATTAAAACGGCAAAAAATGATATGCCGACAACCATACTTACATAATCGGTATATCCTGCAGCCAATTTTGCCCAGATGTATGCAGCTCCTATGAACATAAGTAATACCGACAAAGCTAATTTTTGTACAGTTCCCTTAACCGTCATAACGCCATCACTTGCAACAGTCATACCATCCATCAAATCAGGATTAAATGCCGGATTTTTATATAAGTCATTTCTCATTACACAAACCT
>JAGCBH010000054.1 GCA_017652265.1 bacterium | reverse complement strand
ATATATTTATTTTTTGCAAGGTAAATTTATGTAAAATGAATAATATTATTATAGCAAAAAAATAATTTGTTTGGTTTTAGAATAGTCGAAAGAGGAAATTAATGATTGATAAAGTATCTTTTTGCGGTTTTAAAAATACGGGTGTGCAGATGAGTCCGCTTTGTGACCAAGATGGTGAACTGAAAATGTTGCTTACCATTTTTAACACCAGATTAACCAATGATGTTTGGGGTAAAGATTTAAAAACTTTTAAATCGGTTCTAAAAAAATCTTCAAATCTTTCAAATAAAAAAATTCTAAACTTGCGTTATTGGCAATTTATGCAAAATGCCGATAGAGAGGTTTATAATGATATATTTGAAATTAATGGTGAAGAATATCCCGTTGATAAAAATAATTTGAAAATTTTTCAAAATCTTGCAAATTTGTTTAGATATATTGTTGAGGATGCACCAGAGTTTATGTTTTATGTAAGCAAAGGTTATTACAAAACTCCTGTTTGTATTGATAATTTTTTATTACCCGAAAGATATGTTAATAAAGAAAATCTTAAAATAATGCATGAGCCTGAAAGCGTAAGAAAAGTATGTAACTATTTGCTTGATGAAATAACCGGAGCTGTTGCTGAATTTTTGGGATGTTAATAGCTAAAATAATGCTCAAAATCTACATCGTCAAAGCTACATAAAAGACGAAAAATTTCTGAGTCATCATCCAGACGCTGAAAATTATATTCATCAAAAAGCCAATATTTTGGTTTAATTCCTTTTACCCTCACAACTCCATAATCTTTTAAAATTTGTAATTTTTTCTTTACGGTTTCAAGCGGAATCTCCACGAGTTTAGCTAGTTCAACGGAGGTTATTCCGTTAGGGTTGTCATACTTTTGCGGTGTCAGAAACATAAGTTCCAGTCCGACTTTTTTTAATTCTGCGTCTTCGTTTTCAACTTCAAAATCAAACATACTAATTATATTATTCCAAGTTTTTTGCTTTTACATCATATTAATATATTAAGATTGTAAATTTTTTTAACATATGCGCAATTTTTACATTAAAAAATACTTTATATATGTGTGTAGTTTTATAAGGTTAATTGTGTTATGGCATTCTCTCCGGTAGCATCATTAGGTTTCTTCTTCAGAAACGTCGACAAAGTAGATGGCGGCGAATATGGTCGTATTCCTGTTGCTATAGGACAATTTAACACCGTATTTAATGCTGTAAAAGATTATGATAAGAGTATTGCAAAAGGTACGGATGCTGCATTGAGTATTTTCAGAGATGTCGTTAAAAATCCTGATGCACTTAAACGTACCGGAAAAGTTTTGGGATTTTTGAGTGAGCATGTTAACGGTTTTATCGTAGCATCAAGCGCTTGGCAGGTTCTTAAAGCTGAAGATAAAAAAAGAGAAGCATGTATTCAGGCTCCTATGTTAGGTCTTATGTTCTTAGGTGAAGGAATATGCAAACGTAATTATGCAAAAGTTGCAAATTCTGCAACAGTAAAAAATGCAATCACAAAAATGTCCAAAACAAAGGTTTTAGGCAAAGTTTATAATACAATAATGAAACGTAACTGGGGCGGTAAAGTAGGTAATATCATTAAAGGTATTACATTCCTCGCATTCTCTATCGGTTTTTCAACTGCCGGCAGTAAAATCGGTCATAATATAGCAGACAGAATTGACAGCAGAAAAGAACAATCAATGTTAAAAGAAGCTTCTCAAAATAATGAGTTAAGAATGGCTGCTTAAAATCAATTAAATAATACATGTAAAATGGTTATACTTATGGTAGTATCGGGATATGAAGAAGTTTTTATTTCTGATATTTTTGTTATTGGTCTTTGTATGTCCTGCAGATGCGATAAAAATAGGGCTTCAGACGGATGTAAATTCTGCAAATATCGGGACATCGGTTGACGGAGCCATTATAAATGCCCGTACAAACCGGACGGTGACCGAACTTAAAGGGATGAAAGGCTATCAGGTTATTCCGCGCGCTAACAACAAAATGGCGTTAAAAAGCAGGAACGGAGTTTTGGAAATAGATTCAGACAGAATTGTTATAAAACCCCTGACAGCGGGATTTGTTTGTGCGAAAAGACGCTGGTACAGGGGAATTTTAATAATTCAATCCAGAAACAATGCCCTTACGGTGATAAATGATATAGACATAGAAAATTATTTAAAAGGTGTAATACCTGCTGAAATGCCGTCCGGATGGGATGTAGAAGCGCATAAGGCTCAGGCAATTGCAGCCCGCAGCTATGCTCTTGCAAATCTTGGGAAGCGTGCAGATAAAGGTTATGATTTAAACGATACTCCGGCAGATCAGGCATATGGCGGTGCTTCTGCTGAGAAAAAAAGCACAAGTCTGGCTGTTCAGGAAACTCAGGGGATAGTTTTAACGCATGATCAGAAGATTATTTCCGCTTTTTATACATCTTCAGCCGGCGGAAGAACTAAAAGTGCAACTTCCGCATGGGGTAAAAATATACCATATATACGCTCAGTTCCGTCATATGACGGCTCAACAGGGGTAAGAGGGCATGGAGTCGGCATGTCGCAGCATGGCGCAAATAATTTGGCTAAAAAAGGCTATAATGCATATCAAATATTAAAATATTTTTATAAAGATGTCAGTTTTGCAAGGCTTAAAACGGATGTGTAGCCTGAATTTCAGTTATTTTTTAAATTTTTCGGAAAAAATTTAAAATAACACTTGTAAAAACAATAACTTAGTGGTATAATCTAATCGGAAATCGGCATGGATTATGCGGTTTTCTGTATAGGTTACATAGTGAAAAGGAGAGAATCATGAAAAGAGAAGATTTAGTAAAAGCAATCGTTAAGAAAACAAAACTTTCTCAAAAAGCAACTTCTGAAATTTTGGAATCAACTTTAGAAGTTATCCAAAAGACAGTTTCAAAAGGTAAAAAAGTAGTTTTGGTTGGATTTGGTTCATTTGAAGCACGTAAACGTGCTGCAAGATCAGGCAGAAACCCACAAACTGGCGCATCTATCAAGATCCCTGCAAAAACAGTTCCTGTATTTTCTGCTGGTAAGAAATTCAAACAAATGGTTAACAAAAAGTAATTTAACTTTTAATTGTTAAATATTTGAAGCGGAGCGGCAGTTTTGCCGCTCCGTTGTTTTATATACGTAAAGCCCCTGATTAATCAGGGGCTTTTCAGTAATAAATTTTGTTTCTAAACCGCAGTAAGATGATAGTCGTTTTCTGCACGACCTGTTGTTGATTCAAAGAATTTTGTCAAAAATAAATCTAATTTGTCTCTCAAGGTCTTAACTTCGTCTTTTAATTGCGTAAAATTGTCTTCTTTCGCTTCCTTTAGCGCCTTTTCAAATAGTTCGTCGTAGTACATAATTTTACTCCTTCTATTTTTTTTCCTATTAACTAACATTCCCTATATCGGCATTCCTATAACAAAACTTTAATGTTTTTATCAGTTTTGTTACAATTCGTAACGATATACATGAAATATTCCCTATTTTGTACTAGAATTATCAATTAAAGAGGTTCGAATGACATTAGATTTTGGCATGGGGTCCTACGACTATTATAATGGTCGTAGAAATATGGAAGTTATTGCGAAAATTGTTAATACCCTGAAAGAAATCCTTGAAGAGGATTCAAGGCAGGTTCAGCCTCTGTTCCTTAAAATTTCCGATAACGTAATTTTTAATATTGCCAGATTGGCCGTTCAGGAAAGAAAAAAGACTTTTTTAATCGGTATTACAGGTGAAAGTGCTTCAGGTAAAACGGTTTTTGTTGATAATACGATTAAAGCCTGCATAAAAAAAGAAAATCAGGGAATTTATACCGTTATAAGGTGTGATGATTATTATAAAGATACCTCTAAAGAGCTAAAGGAAGCCGGAAGTTATGAGGCTTTGTTCAAGACAGGTTTTAGTTTTGATACTCCGGATGCAATTGACCTTGATTTGATGAAAAAACACCTTATTGCGTTGAAAAACGGCGAAACCATTTACTCTCCTCAGTATGATTTTGTTACATGCGAATCTAAACCTAATATGGAAAAGAAAACTCCTGCCAGAGTTATTTTGAACGAAGGACTTTATGTTTTAAATGAAAATGTCAGAGATGTAATGGACGTTAAAGTTTATGTGTTTACCCCGCTGGAAGTGCTGAAAGAACGCTGGTATAAGCGCGCGGCAACAAGAGGAAAAGTCGGTGAGGCTGCTGACTTGCAGTTCGCTGATGTCAATAAGACCGCTCAACAGTATATTCGCCCGACATACCAGCTTGCAGATGCCGTAATTAACGGTCTTGTAAGCCAGGAATATATCCAGGAAATTACTGATAAGATATTACAAAGACTCAGAGCAATTGAGTTCTAATTAAGCGTTGAACGTGTTGTAAGATCTTTCAATATTTTTACCGATAAGCTGGGAAATGGATTCATACTCAGTTTTTAAAGCGCTGTGTTCAGTGTCTAATTTTTTCATTTTCATATCAAGTTTATTATCTTCCATTTCTATGCGCTTCATTTCCGTCTGGTATTCAGCTTCTGCTTTTGCAACTTTTTTGTCATCTGCAACTTCGTTGAAGGAAGTTGTGCTGGTGTATTCAATACCTGACCATACAAGTTTGTTAGCGTTAGAATCGGTTGTTATTTGATTAATTGAAATAATGCCGTTTGCAAGAGCTTTTTGTAGCCAGTTTGCATCATTTTTCAATTCATCAGGAATAACCTCATATGCAGGATTCAAAACGTTTCCGCTGCTGTCATATTTTGTTTGTTTAAATTTGTTTTCAGTAGTGTATGATTTGAAAGAACCGTCTTCGTTGTACAGAGCTCTGAGCTCAGAAGGGTCATCCTGTCCGTCTATTGCATGCCACAGGTTGATATACCACTGAACCAAAGGTTTGTCTTCAAAGTCCATTAATGGCGGATCAACAGGTGTAGGCGGTGTCGGTGGTGTAGGCGGTGTACGATCCCAGTCTAATTTTTTCATATCACCATCAGTGAAGTTGTACAGTAAATTATGAAATTGTGCGTCTGTGACGCCATATACCGAGGATGTACCATTATTCTCAAAATCTTTTATTAACAATAGCATATCTATAGCTTTTTGCCTTAATGATTTTAATTCCCCGGTTGTTGAACCATATGGATGACTCGCGTCCGGAGCGGTATATACATAATCAGACAACAATATTTCGGCAGCTGTTGGTGTGTTACCGCTACTTATTGCAGCTTCTAGTATGTTATAATTTGCGGAAACACCTGTACTTGCGAAAGCATTACTGTCGTCACCATCACATTTGTACCTGTTTTCGTCCAACATTGCCTGATAAACAGGTAACAGTTTATTCTCATTAGCGTTTGCAAAGTCACCATGTAGTGCACTACTATTCCAATCTCCCAAAGTTGGAGCTACATTTACACCTATAGAAGTGGTGAGCGGTTCAGTTGTGCAAGTGCCTGTAACCGGTAGCGGGTACAATAAATACATCAGTACGTGCTTATAGCATGTAGCAGAATTTGT
>JAGCBH010000053.1 GCA_017652265.1 bacterium | reverse complement strand
TCCTTCGGGCATCTCGTATGTTGCTGGTAAACCTTTTATCCAAGCTTCAAGACTACCATCTTTCTTATTTTCTTTATTTCGCTTAAAAAGAGAACCCAAACCCATATCAATCAAGAAAAAAAATAAAAAAAGTTTTAATTTAATTTAAAACTTTTTACCAAGTTCATAAGCTTCTTTCAATTTGTTTTCCTGTTCGGTAGCAACAATACCTGCAGGACCTGCGCTACCAGCATCCACATGACCTATGACTTCATATCCCATAAATGTAAATGGTGAAAACTTGGTAAGTTCAATGTAGTCTGCATATGTTCCTTCCGGTTGATTTTCAGTGAAAATTAAAGCAGCTTTTCCTGATAAGCTTTTATCCGGATTTTGGCCGATGCTGTAGAATCTGTCAATGATTAATTTTCCTTGAGCAGACATTTGACCGTAATAAATTGGAGTTGCAAAAATTACACCGTCTGCTTCTACCAGATCATTTAAAATTTTGTTTCCGTCATCATCGCGGACACAGTCAGGGTGTTCAGCACAGTACATGCATGCTTTACATGGGGCTATGTCTTCCCCTTCAAGGAAATACTTGACTACTTCGCCGCCGTTTTCTTCAATTCCTTTAATCATTTCATCCATCAATACATCACAATTTCCGCCTTTTCTTGGGCTTGCCTGAAGTGCTATAATTTTCATTTTTTATATCTCCAAATTAATTTGTTAATAATATTCTATCAAAAAATATATATAAATATTATTTAAATGTTAAATTAATTATATATACTTAAATATCAATAAGATTAATAAAGGTGAAGATAATGGATAAGTTATACGGCGTACTTATAATTTTAGTCATAATCTTTTTAGGTATCAACATCAGTATTAACGGGTTCAGCATTACACCTACAGATCATACTGTAAACAATGCACTGGACCTTGCTACACTCGATAAAAACTTTACTTCAACCAAAATTAATCAAACTGCCATCAAATTTTTTGATAAGAATAAGAATATGACTATTAAGGTTGAACAAATCAACGACACTCAAAACGTTTCAAAAATACATGACAATCTTATGAAGGAAAAGAAATATACATCCAGTCAGAAAGTCGACGTGCATGGAGTGCCAACATATTTCCTATATAAAGAGGGTGCTACAACTTATGATTGTGACATTTACTTCAACAAGAACGGTACAAATTACTGGATTAACGGAAATAAAATCACTTATGCAGACAGTGATTATTTCATAAAACATTGTAAGCAGATTGTCGGTAAAATCAAATAAAATTTTTTATTAATGAGAGATTTATCTCTCAAAACCTATTTTTTTAAAACTTCAAAACTTATTTTAAAAACTTTCAACAAAAATTACCTTATGAAATTATCAAAATCAAAAGTTAATTCATATCTCAAGTGCCCTTTAGAGTTTAAGTTTCAGTACATAGACGAGATTGAAGTTCCCGAAAACAAATATATGGCGCTTGGAAGTGATGTTCACGTTATTGCAGAAAAATTTACAGAAAAGTTCGGAGACGACATTTCAGACATCAACACCTACAACGAACTTTTAAAGATTGCCCATGAATTGGACATCAGCTATGATTTAACTGCACACATTGATAATTTAAGCACTTTTTTTGATGAGATATTTGTTGAAAATAACTACTGTCTGTTTTCGAATGAAGAGTATTTGCTTGATGAGGAAAACAGATTTTCAGGAATCTGCGATATTATCCTGGAAGATGAAAATAATGAACTGGTGGTAATCGACTATAAAACCAGCAAATCAAGTTCCTTTTCAAAATATCGTCTGGAATTATGCTACTACAAACTCCTTGTTGAGAACGTATACAACAGAAAGGTATCTGCGGTCGGAGTATTTTTTACTAAAAACGGCAAACTGAGATTGCTGGATGTCTGCAACGAAGACAACAAACGCAAATACCTGAATCAAAGTGAGATTGATGAAGCAATAGATACCCTGCATAAAGTAAGAGAAAACATTAACAATGGAGTATTTCCGGCCCGAAAGCAATTTTTATGCAAATACTGTACCTATCGCCATCTTTGCGATGATTACTGATTTGTACTCTTTTTCTAAAGAATTATATTGGTAAAGCAACAAAACAATTAATATGGAGATATTAATAATAGGTGCAGGTGCTGTGGGAATCGGTCTTGCAACATCAGTTAAGTCACAGGGAGCAAACGTTTCAATATTTGCAAGAGGAAAAACAGCCCGCGAAATTAAGGAAAACGGAATTGAAAGATGCGGATTATTTACACATTATTCCTTTGGAAGCGAAGAGATTAGTGTTTTTGAAGATTATGAAAGTATCGAAAGTGACCTTTTTGACTACATTTTCATTACAAGCAAAACGACCGCAAACGAGGATATTGCGCAAAATCTAAATAAGAACAAAAGAATCCAAAAAGAAAACGGCAAGATTATTATTTTCCAAAACGGATTCGGAAACGATGAATATTATCTGAAATACTTTTCCAAAAAAGAGGTTTTTACAGCACGCATAATCACAGGTTTTAGACGTATCCAAAGACATAAAAGTGAAGTGACTGTATATACCGAGCCGATGGAAATCGGATCACTTCAAAATGAAAATCCGAAATGTCTAAAGGAAATAGCTGAGATGATAACCGATTCAGGAATCCCATGTGAAATTACAAATGAAGTTGACAGATACCTGTGGGCAAAAATGCTTTATAACTGTGCACTCAACCCCTTGGGTGCAATACTTGATGTGAATTATGGAAAGCTGACTGAGAGTGAATATACCCTGGAAATAATGGACAGCATAATAGATGAAATATTTGAAGTCATAAAGGCATCAGGATACTCTACCTTCTGGAACACTTCAGATGAATACAAAGATGTGTTCTATTCAAAACTTGTTCCGGATACCTATAATCACTACTCCTCAACATACCATGATATTCAAAATAAAATCAAAACTGAAATTGATTCATTGAATGGTAAGGTTATTGAATTGGGAATAAAAAATAATGTTGATGTTAGTACAAATAGAATTATCTATAATCTAATCAAATCTATCGAAAATGAGTTTTAATAACCAAATACGATAATAACCTTTATATATGTTGAAAATTAAAATAGTATTGTTCATATTGTTATATACTATTTTTTTATAATATGAACAATGGTGATGGTTGAAATGAGCATTCGTTTGTATTCCTTTAGTGGTGTTTAGGAAGAGAATGTT
>JAGCBH010000052.1 GCA_017652265.1 bacterium | reverse complement strand
TGACGGAATTATAACAAGACATCAATACAACGAAGTTCCGCCGCATGTGGATTATACAATAACAAAAAAGGGTAAAAGCTTAATTCCGGCTTTAGCAATGTTAGGTGATTGGGCAAAGGAATGTATGAAAAAAGAAAACATAGAATCTGAATGTGAAGAATGTTTATCGGAAAAATAAATTTTGAGGTGAATATGTCTGTTAAAGAAGAATCAAAACCAAATAAAATCATAGTAAAAGGGGCAAAGGTTCATAATCTAAAAAATATAGATGTGGAAATTCCTTTAAATAAAATAGTAGGTATTGCAGGAGTTTCAGGTTCCGGTAAATCTTCTCTTGCGCTTGGTGTTTTGTATGCTGAAGGTTCAAGGAGATATTTAGAATCTCTTTCAACATATACAAGAAGAAGAATGACAGGTGCAAGTAAAGCCGATGTTGATGAAATCTTATATGTCCCTGCTTCTCTTGCTTTGCATCAGCGTCCTGCACTCCCAGGTATTCGCTCTACTTTTGGAACAGGAACAGAACTTTTAAACAGTTTAAGGCTTATGTTTTCAAGGCTTGGAGAACATAAATGTCCGAATGGTCATTATGTTAAACCAACACTTAATGTTGCGGCAGAAAAAGAAATTATTTGTCCTGTTTGCGGTGAAGTTGTCATTCCGCCATCAGCCGAAGAACTTGCATTTAATTCTCAAGGTGCGTGTCCTAAGTGTGACGGGGTAGGAACTGTCAGAGCCGTTGATATGGATTCCCTTGTTCCTGATGAAACGCTATCTATTGATGAAGGTGCTGTTTTACCTTGGCAGACTCTTATGTGGTCTTTGATGAAAGATATTGCGAGAGATATGGGCGTAAGAACAGATGTTCCGTTTAATCAATTAACTAAAAAAGAACGGGATATTGTTTTTTATGGTGAGCCCAAAAAACATCACATGGTTTATCAAATGAAAACAGGTCAATCAGGAGAAATGGATTTTACCTATTTTAACGCTGTTTATACGGTAGAAAATGCTCTTTCTAAAGTCAAAGATGAAAAAGGAATGAAAAGAGTTGAAAAATTTTTGAAAGAAGATATCTGTCCTGAATGCAATGGAACACGTCTTTCAGAACGTGCAAGAGCGCCAAAATTGTGCGGAAAACATTTGGATGAAGTTTGCAAAATGCCACTATCATACTTGGTTGAATGGGTAAAAAATGTTCCGAGTTCTTTGCCAAAAGAAATGCAGTCTATGGCAGAATCTATTTGCGAAGCTTTTCTTGTAACAGCAAAAAGATTGATGGATTTAGGTTTAGGTTACTTATCGCTCGATAGAGCATCTTCTACTCTTTCTACAGGGGAAAGACAGAGAATGCAATTAGCACGAGCTGTTAGAAATAGAACGACAGGAGTAATGTATGTCCTTGATGAACCTTCAATAGGCTTGCATCCTGCAAACATCAAGGGGTTGAATGATGTTATGCACGATTTAGTAAAAGACGGAAATTCTGTAATTTTAGTTGACCACGACACTCAAATTTTATCCGAATCGGATTGGATAATTGAATTAGGACCCGAATCAGGGGTAAATGGCGGTCAAATTATTAATGAGGGGACCTTACAAGATACAATAAAAAATCCTGTTTCTAAAATAGGAAAATTTTTATCAGGAGAAACAAAAACAAGAATTCGCCCTGAAATCAAAGATGATATTTTTGAAAAAGGTGAAATAGAGCTTGTTACAAATTCAATTCACACAGTAAAGCCTTTAAAAGTAAAATTCCCAAAAGGCAGGTTGTCTGTTGTTACAGGTGTTTCCGGTTCAGGTAAAACCACACTTATCTTGGAAAGCCTTATCCCTGCTTTGCAAAATAAATTGAATGGTACGAAATTGCCCGAACATATTAAAAGTATTAAGTCAGACGGAATAAAACGAATTAAACTGATTGACGCCACACCTATCGGGATAAATGTTCGCTCAACCGTGGCGACATACGCAAATGTCCACGATGAATTAAGAAAAGTTTTCGCTAAAACTAAAGATGCTAAAGATTTAGGATACAAAGCAGGAGATTTTTCATATAACACCGGAAACTTAAGATGTCCCGTTTGCGACGGAACGGGAACAATAAGTTTAGATGTTCAGTTTTTGCCTGATGTTGAAATCTCGTGTTCGGAATGTCACGGCTCAAGATACTCTAAAACTGCCGATAAGATAAAATATACAAATAAAGCAAAAGAAACTTATACTCTGCCTCAACTTATGGCAATGGATATAAATCAGGCACTTATTGCTTGCAAAGATTTAAGCACCATAAAAAACAGATTGCAAACCTTAAAGGATTTAGGACTTGGTTATTTAACCTTAGGCGAAGCAACTCCTAATCTTTCAGGCGGTGAAGCTCAAAGGTTAAAACTTGCATCTGAAATGGGAAGAAAACAAGAGGATACTATTTTTGTTTTTGATGAGCCGACAATAGGTTTGCATCCAAAAGATGTTCAGACTTTATTACAGGTGTTCCAAAGGTTAATTGATAACAATGCGACAGTAATTGTCATTGAACACGATTTGGATGTTATTGCAAATGCCGATTATATAATTGATATGGGGCCGGATGGCGGTGAAGCCGGTGGAAAAGTTGTTTTTGAGGGCTCAGTTAAAGATATTTGTAACTGTGAAACAAGCAAAACCGGAATGTATTTAAAAAAATATTATGAAAAGTAATAAAATAATGACTAACAATAACTGTAAAAGTTTCACTCCGTCAATAGATAATAATTCTAAAATTCTTATTTTAGGTTCGATGCCCGGAGTAAAATCATTGAAAGAACAACAATATTATGCACACCCGCAAAACAGATTTTGGAAAGTTATGGGAAGTATTTGTAACGTGCCAAATTTGCATGAATATGATTATGACTTAAAGTTAAAAACTTTACTTAAAAATAATATTGCACTATGGGATACAATAAAATCTTGCAAAAGAGAGGGAAGTCTTGATTCTGATATTCAAAACGAAACCCCAAATGATATAAGGAATCTTCTGAAAACATATCCCAATATTAAGACCATTTGTTTAAACGGCAATAAATCGTATTCTGCGTTTAAAAAATACTTTCCGGACTTATTAGAAAAATACACGTGCTATAAACTACCATCCACAAGCCCAGCTAACGCCAGATATAGCCTTAAAGCCTTATATGAAGAATGGAATTTAGCTATTGATTGATAATGTCTTCAATCTCAAGTAATTTTTGCTTAACATCACACCCATAGGCAAATTCGCCAATGTTTCCATTTTTTGAAATAACCTTGTGGCAAAGGATAATTATCATAGATTATAATGGCTTGTTTATAGTATTATTGAGAAACAAAGGTTTATTTATGACGATTGAAAATGAAATTTTTAAACGATATAGTGTTAATTTTGAAAAGTTAGTTAAATATGGCTTTCAAAAAATTAAAGACGAATATTCATATGAAAAACTGTTTCATAATGATGAATTTAGAGCAGAAATTATTATTACAAAGTCCGGTGTTGTTCATGGTAAAGTTATTGAAATTGAAAGTAATGATGAATTTCTACCGTTAAGAGTGGAAAATCAACAAGGTGCTTTTG
>JAGCBH010000051.1 GCA_017652265.1 bacterium | reverse complement strand
ACCTGACCTTGAAGAATTAGCCAGAAATTGTGATATTAATATAAAACCAATTTACGAACATGATCAATATAATGGTCGATTACATGTTCAAGTTACAAAAATTACTCAATCACCTATTTTAAAAATTTTCAGATTTAACAGAAATGCATCTGCGCATACAGGTAGTGAAATTGAGTTAAGGGGTATGAGGGCAATTGAGCATTATAATCATTCACTTGAGGAACTTTGTAGTTCAGAACTAATAAAACTAGTAAAAAGATTGAAACAAAAATTACGTATCATTGAGTAGCTTATAGGATGGGATTTGATCTGTCGAAAATTTTTGAGCAGATTGTAGGGTAGAGTTCAGTCTACCGAACTATTTTGGTTGACTAAAGTCAACCCTACATTTGAGTGCAAAAAGGTGGACATTTTTGTTCCCCAAACCGGACATTTCGGACTTTTTAAGTCAACCCGATTCCGACCTCATAAAATCGCTAAGATTTACTAGAATTAGCAATCTTGCCAATTGAATTTATTTACCCCTTCCGACCAAATGTCCTGTTTGTAGAATAACACTAGGTTTGAGAAATTTAAACAGTATTTTTGAAAATTATTTTGTGCTGAAATTACATTTTATTTAAAAATTTTGGAATAATATTCAAAGAGACTCGGATGTTTGCAGCAATTTTTATAAGATTCTATTAATCCTTTTGTATTATCACATATAATTTTGGGTATCTCTTCTAATTTAGCAATATTGTCAAAAAATACACTCGCTCTAACATGATGAGGATTTTTAATGTTTCCATTAAGAATATACTCAACCCCTATATCTGATTTTTCATCAGCAATTGCGATAGTTATTCCTCTTTTAAATATATCTTTATTTTCAACTGTTTTTACAATCACATCTAGGCCGGCACCATCTATATGAGCAATTGAAACTAAATCAGTCATTGCTTGATTAATATACTTACCCCTTGTTTTGCCAAATTGGTGATATATTTCTTCTTCTGTAAGAGGGAAATAACTGCCAAAACTTGCCTGTTTATTGTTAATGGGAACTATTTGCATTTTATATTCCTTATTACTTAATTAATTTATAAAAAAGTAGTTCTATTGTCAAATCATAGTAAGTTGGGTGGAACCCAACAATAACTTTTGAGTGCAATTATTGGGACAAGAAGTGCAATTAAGCGGACATTTTTGTTACCAAAACCGGACATTTCGGACTTTTTAAATCAAGGCATTTCCGACCTTAATAAATCAGCAAAAGCTGTATTGCTTCGGGCTTTTTCCCTCGCAAGGACATGAAATCCATCCGACCAAATGTCCTGTAAAAAGGTAGCTCCAGCCTCTGCCGCCTCGCGTTCGGACTCGGACTGCAACTCCGTTGCAGGAGTTCTTGCCTCTGTCATCCAAATAAAAAGCCGACAGGAAAACCTATCGGCTCTTTATTAGCGGGAGACGAGGCTCGAACTCGCGACATCCTCCTTGGCAAGGAGGCATTCTACCACTGAATTACCCCCGCAGAGTATATCTAAATATTACATGCTCAAACTTCGTTGTCAAGTTAGTTATTTCTCTTTTAATTCCCTATTTTATACATTATCAATTGTTAAGTTGATTGACAAAAAATGTATAAAATGATACGCTTTGCGGTATGAATAAGAGTACTTTTATTAAATTGCTACTTGTAGCATCCACACTAATCGCAGTATTGTGTTTTTACATTTCAAATCACACTGTAACATTTCTGTATATAAATCCTTATACTGAAACCGCAGGAATGAAAAACATTTCAAAAACAATTTTACCTTTGGAAAAAGCTCTTGACGGGGCAAGAATGCTTGCATCAGACGCCGGATACAAATTTGATTATGTCTTTACAAACGGTTACGGAAGCGGTTTTTTGAAGAGCAACCCTATTCCAAACGATCTGGATTATGAAATATTAATTGACCTTGGCACATTTGATTATAACGGCGATAAAACAAAAGAAGATATTGCAGATGAAATCGTAACCAAAATTCAGGCCTTTCAGTATTATTTAAACTCATATATTAATATTTCGGAAGATACATCTTTTTATCCTTTACATTCACAAATCGGCTTAAGAAATTCTTTGGATTATCATCATCAAAAATATGTGGATGAAATTGCAGTTTCATTAGACGATGCTCTTTCCGGAAAACAATATATTAACCACTTAACTAAATTTATAGAAAAAGATGACAGAACAGTATATTACATGCCATACGTCATGAAACCGGGACATATGCTGTTAAAAGATTTTGATATGATAATGCTTTATAGCGATTTGGTTTCATATTACGATACCATGCCTAAATATGAACGTATCGTATCCTTAACTCTTAGTTTTTGCGCAAGGATTAATCATGACGGCAAAATCTCATATATAGAAATTGCACCGGAATTATTTTCTACAGGACCGCTTGATGTAGCGAAAAGATTATATGCTCCTAACGTATTTTTCAGAAATTCCGCTATCAGATATTTAAGAGATTTATATGCCTTAACTGATGACGAAACTTATTTGAAAAATTTATTATACTGTTATGCAGACCATTTAAAAGTTATTTATCCTGAGGATGCATTTGAATTTAATCCTATAAAAATATTCAAACGCACGTTACAGCTTGCAGATATGGCTGCTCCGATACTTGGAGATGAAGAATATAAAGAAATCCACGAATTTATCTATGAAAATTTGCAAAACAGAGATATTCAGCTTTTAAACGAATATATAAATATCTGCGACATAATCGGAAGAATGTTTAAATCGCCTAAATTATACACATCTTTCATATATTCAAAAAAGGTATATCCTTTGATTAAAACCTTAAAAGATGTACTGGCAGAGATGGAAGAACGCGGTAATATTCCGCCGGAAGATATGAAAATATTTGAGTCTTATGTTCAGGACTGCGTTTTTGATGTTCTTAAAATGAAAGAATTTAATGCAATAGAAGAATTTCAGAAATTCGTTATCGACAGAAGATTTCGTAAAGAAGTTATGCCGAAAGTAAGTCACGCTACACTTAAAAATGTCACTGATGTAGAAAAAATGCAAAGTATAATTAACAGGCTTAAAAACATCTATTTTGATGCGGGCTTCCGTTATATGCACATTTGGATTCAGGATTCCAATACCTTTATACTGGAAGAAAATGAATTTTCAAAAAACATTAAAGACTTCAAAGATTTTGCACAACAGAGCGATTTGGCAGATGATATGAATTTCAAAGTTTTGCCGAAGAAAAAGATTCCGAAATCATATTTGAGATACCAAATTTGGGGAAGATACAATACAACTCCTGAACAGGATGAGTATTACGAACAAATTAAAAAGGTTCTGTTAGCGAATAAACATAAATTTAAAATCAATAAGAAAACATATTTCGTAAAATAATATTTATTTAGAGATCAGTATTGTTCTTTTTAATAATATACATAATGAATAATAGATGACAAAGTATAATACCATATCTATTATGTTAATCACTTTGCCTGCCAGAACAGCTATACTGTTCAGGCCTACGTTTATTGCCGCAATTATGAAATAAACCAAAACTCCTAAAATACCTGTCAAACAAATGGATTTAAATACTTTCATGTAATTTAAATATGCAAAGTTTTTAAATCTTACAAAACCGTTAATCAGCAAAAGCAGAAGTTCTGACGCGCAAATTGCAATAGCAGCACCCAAAAGAATATATTCTTTAATCAGAACAATGTTTATCAGTATAACTAACGGTACAGCCAAAACCGCAACAAGCATCTCGTAATAAGTTTTATTTTGCAGGTGATATTTACTGTTCACAAGTTTAAGTAATTCATGCGAAAAAACCGCTATCGCAAAAAACGGAAGAACAAAGGCTCCGGTATAATATTCTTTCGGAAATATTGCCTGAGTAACTTCATTAAAATAAAAACAGAAAAATAATGTTAAAGGTAAAATACTCAATACATAAAGTTGTACTAACCTTGTCCAGTACTGTTCAACTTGCTCTTTGTGCTCATATTTTGAAACAAGCACAGGAAAACCTGCAAACATAAACACAGAACCTACCGGCTGAATTATATATTGTACAAGTATCCATGTAAAACCGATTATGGATGTGTATAAAAATAACGAAGCATTTTGAAAATACATTTTTGAAAAATGCAACAATAACCAGTAGGAAACATTTGTCAAAACCAGAGGTATCGCATAACGCATAGTTTCTATCATAACCTGTTTTTTAAAACTTATCTTAAATGACAGAGTAAAGTTTATCTTCTTTAATATGTAAATATCTATAAAAACTATTGCAATATTCATCGCTAATAATATTGCATTCGCATTGTAAACACCCTTAACAAAAATTAAGAACAATACAATTAAAAACAGCTGATACAGGAAAATGCTTATTGTATATAAAAAGCTGTTGTTTATAACCCTTAAATATTGATATAAAAGTTGTCTTAACCCGCAAGGGATAACAAGAGTAACCGTCAATATAAATGTAGCGGTATCAAGTCCGAAATGCAGCTGTATTATGTCTTTAAATATACAAAATAGAGCAATAACAATAACGTGCGCCATTATTGTTAATACAAAAATATTTGAATAAAATTCTTCCAACAGATTTTTAATTTTATAATATTCGTGATACCTCAATACGGATTTTGTAACCCAGTCGGAAGAGCAGGTACATATTACGTTAAGGAATTGTATTGCAATAAAATACATACTCATCTCTTTTGCTTCCAGCATATTGGAAAACAAAGGAATTATGATAAGCGGATAAACCATAACCAAGAGTTTTGACGGAACATAGTTCAATGCACTTTTAAAAATTGTTAAATAACTGTTTTGCAAAACTCCTCCAACGTAACGAATATAGTTATAATTATATCATAAACTATTGAAATATTTGTAAAAATATTGTAAAATTTAAATATATCGTAAAATTAGAAGAGTAAATTTCCACAGGAGGTTAAATGAGTAAACGAGGCTTTACAATGGCAGAAATACTTATCGCGATGGCAATTATAGGTATTGTTGCGGCTTTGACTCTACCATCGCTTTCAGAGGCCTACAAAAAAAGAGTATTAACTACGCAACTACAAAAGGCTTATGCTGAATTATCCCAAGCTGGTACAATGGTTATCGCAAATGAAATGACTCAGGACTTTAGACAATCTAATGCTATAAAAGATTTGGAATTCGTAGGTAAATACCTTGCAGTTGCCAAAAGAGGTAAAGATTTTGCATCCAGTTATAACGATGTATGGGATACTGATAGAACTCCTTTTAAAAATATTTATACTGAATTAATGGAAGTTCCGGCTGGCGAAAATACCGATAATTATTACAGGTGCGGTGTAACAAAGTCAGGTGCCGCTGTATGCATTGATAAGCGCGGAATAGGAATTTTAGATATAAACGGTAAAAAAGCTCCTAACACACTAGGTAGAGATGCCTTTACTATAGGTTTTAGACCTGACGGAACTGTTAATGCTAATTACAGTCGCACACTTGATAGCATCATATATAACGATTGGAATATAGACAAACCAAAAGGGAAAATTATAGATAATAATTAAAAGGAGGCTAAATGCGTAAACGCGGTTTTACATTAGTAGAAGTACTTTTGGCAATGGCTATTGTCGGTGTAGTTGCCGCATTGGCCGTACCATCTATTTCAAAAGCATATCAAAAAAAGGTATTAACAACTCAGTTACAGAGAGCATATGCCGAAATATCTCAAGCCGGTGTAACAGCAAGATCGGAAGAAATGGTCAAAGATTTCAGAAAATCAAGAGCTATTAAAGACCTGACTTTTATTGGTAAATATCTTATCACTATGCCTGAAAGTTATGACGGATTTGCACCAACATATGGTTATTATGATTCGCGAAATGCCAATTATGATTTTAGAAACGAAGTAAGAAATAATGGTAATTACAGATGCGGAATACTGAAATCAGGCGCTGCTATATGTCTTAACCAAGGAGGTTTTGGAATTTTGGATATAAATAATAAAAAGGGCCCTAATATAATAGGCAGAGATGCTTTTTCAATAGGTTTTAATCCTGATGGCACAATAGACAACAGTTATAGTTATTCACTAGAGCGTATTATACATAATGGGTGGGATATTGACAATCCTGATGAATTCATTTAAGAAGGAGGACTAAATGCGTAAAAACAGTTTCACATTGGCAGAAATACTTGTTGCAATGGCAATTATAGGTGTCGTTGCCGCGTTGACTGTACCCTCACTTTCAGAAGCATACAGAAAAAGAGTCTTAACAACTCAATTACAAATGGCTTATGCTGAAGTATCTCAAGCTGCGGGATTAGTTATGTCAAACGAAATGCCCGATGACTTTAAGCTTTCAAAAGCTGTAAAAAATAAAGACTTCCTTGGCAAATATCTTACAGTTTCTAAAAAAGGTCAATGGGGCGGAGCTTCTCAATATGGTTTTTTCTATGATAAATATGCTACTTATGATCTATTTAACAACGAAATGGGTAGTAAATATCATAATTGGAATAATTTTGATTGCGGAGTTACTAAGTCAGGTGCCGCAATATGCATTGATAAATATGGCATCGGTATTTTAGATGTAAATGGCGAAAACGGTCCTAATTTAATTGGCAGAGATGCCTTTCAAATAACTTTTAAACCAAATGGTCAAGTCATAGGTAATAATAGTGATTATCGCCCGCTGGAAAGTATCATAGAAGGGAATTGGGATATAGATTCTCCAAATTGGGAATGGACTTGGAGATAATGTATGAAATTAAAAGGAGGATACATGCATAAACACGGTTTTACATTGGCAGAAATACTTATTGCGATGGCCATTATAGGTGTCGTTGCTGCTTTAACTATACCAACACTATCAGAGGCTTATAAAAAAAGAGTATTAACTACTCAATTACAAAGGGCTTATGCTGAGGTATCTCAAGCCGGCGCAGCAGTTGTAACGGAAGAAATGACTGATAATTTTAAGTATTCACAGGCAATAAAAGATCAAACATTTCTTAATAAATATCTTTTAATTGCGGGTGAACGTGACGGATTTGCATCTTCTTACGGCAAATATAATGACAAAAACGGTACGTACAATTTACGTGAAAAAATGTCAAATAATAAAAACGACTACAAGTGCGGAGTTACTAAATCAGGTGCCGCAATATGTATTGATAAAAATGCCAATGGCATTTTAGATGTAAATGGCGAAAACGGTCCTAATTTAATTGGTAGAGATGCTTACCAGATTACCTTTGACCCGGATGGCACTGTCAGCAATATTTACATTGATTACACCAAAAAAAATGATTGGGATATAGATGAACTTGTCAATTCTAATCCTAACAGATATAATGTAATCTTTGTCGGCTACGGAGCTAATCATAACTTTTGGTATATTGTAAATCAAATTGAGAATATCACCGGAAAAAATTGGGAAGAGTCAGAAAAACTTGTTAATAATGCTCCTGTAACTATTAAAGAAAATGTTACCGAAAGCCAAGCTAATGCTATTAAGCAAACCCTTGAATGGAGCGATTATGCTATCGTTAAATTTGAATTAACAAATGGACCCAAAAAGAAAAATTAAAAGGAGGATAAATGCATAAACACAGTTTTACATTAGTAGAAATACTTTTGTCAATGGCCATAATTGGCGTAGTTGCCGTACTGACTATCCCATCAATTACTGAGGCATATCAGAAAAAAGTATTAACAACACAATTACAAAGAGCTTATGCTGCAATATCACAAGCTGTACAAATGGTTATTGCAGATGAAGGTGAAACAGATGACTTCAGAACTACAGATGCTATTACAGAGCTGACATTCCTTGGCAAATATCTCCCTGTTAAAGGCGGTAACGGCTTTGCAGAGATATATAATACTTACTATGATGAAGATATGGAGTATGACCTTAAAGGTGAAGCTATGGGCAGAAATGACAATAGCGATTATTTCAAGTGCGGAGTAACTGAGTTCGGTGCAGGAATATGCATAAACAGAGACGGTATAGGCATTTTGGACATTAATGGCAAAAAAGGCCCTAATATGATTGGCAGAGACGCTTACCGAATATCCTTTACTGCTCAAGGACAGTTAAGAAGTTACGGTTACGGCAAGCCGCTTGAACACATCAGAGACAGCGGCTGGAATTTGGACAAGCCTGACTAACAAAAAGATTAAAAAAAACCGGATTAAATCCGGTTTTTTTATTGGTTAATTTTTTATAAATACACATTTGACTTTTGGTTTGAAGTTCTTTCTGTCGTCAAGCAAAACTTTCCTCATGTGCTCATAACCGGCTTGTTCTTCCGATGACATATCATTTTGCACCCAGCGCACAAAAGTTACATAACGTCCCTCTTTTAGTTTTTGCGGAGTAACCAGAGTGTATTCGGCATCTTCTACCAGGTAATTTTCTTTGGCAAACTTTTTAAAGTCTTTTATATTTTTCGTAAAATCATTTTTTATTACGCCAATACGATTAACATCTAACCACACAAATTTAACTTTATGAAATCCTGCATCGTTATAAACTTTCGCATAAATATCTACGATTTGTTTTGCACGTTCGGGCTTATATAAAACAGAATACATTGATTTTGTTACAAGTTTTCCTATTTTACCCTCAAGGTCTCTGATTTGCTCACTATCCTTATCTATATCTTTATAGGTTTTTGCACTCATAATTGTTTTTTCAACATATTCATTAGCCTCTTTAAGCTCCTGAATATAGCGCTTATCAATTTCCCCTCTTTGTTCAAGTTCCTGCTGAATATCTACCAGATATGTATGCATCTTCTTTATCTTGTCGGTATGAGTGAAACTGTTAAATAAATTTGAATTAACTGCAATATCACATAAATTAGAATAGATATTTTGTACTTCATTCAACAAAACAATATCTCTGTTAGAAAGATTTGTTTTAACAAAATCCACAATCATCTCGTAATCTTCTTTACTAAGCAACGGTTTAACCATCTCAGCGCATTGCATAATGCGTTTTAACATTTTTACAGGAGATTTCCCAAGTGAGTGGATATTTTCAATTTCTTCAATGTGTCTCCTGAATGACAATAATCTTGTGTAGATATATTTGTCATCATCACGCAGCCAGTCAACATGTCTCAGAAAATTCAGAGAGCCCAATGAATCAAATACGGTTGAACCGAAACATCTGCGCACTAATTGTAACCTGGTACCGAAAAATATCTCAGGCACAAGTTCAAATTGAAAAGTTTCTTTACCTGACACTATTTTTATATAAAACTCCGGAATAACAGAAAGTTCCCTCAGGTAACTTAACATCTCATCATTATATTTAATGGTCTCTGTGTATATTTTTAACTGTTTTGATTTTTGTATAAGTACGGAATCCGGCTCCATAATATACGGCATTATTATATCAATATTTAAATCATTATAATTTGATATTTTTGTATATTTAACGTAACGCTTTTGGTTTATGATATTTTCAAGGTTATCGGCAATATCATCAATATTTGTTTTTCTGCTTTTGCTTATTATATCCAGTATGTCAAAAGAGGTTACTGTTGAATAAAACTGCAAATTCTTTTTGGAAAAAGATGCATCAACAAACTGTAAATAAAAAGCAATCATTTTATCAACAATATCCGTTGCAATTTCTTCTGCATTTGTACCGTCATATTTATACGTTCCTAAATTAACGCCTACCGCAAAATCTAAATCATTCGGGATCGGATTATTTTTTAAAAAGCCTGAGCCATAAGGGTTTTGATATATGTAACTTATCCGTTTGCCGTCAAGAAGTAAAAAATATTTTGTCGTGTCCAATACGTTATTAATAGCCTTAAGCGTTTTTCCGATATACGAAAAACCTTTTGTTTCAGTATAAGGATTAACCCATACAAAACATATTGTTCTTTGAATTAACAAATAGATTAACAAAAAAGCTACTAAAACTATTGATACTACTGCGTACTTTTTCTTCATACCCTAACAACCTCTTTTAATTTAACACATTCATAATAGCATAATATTAAAACAAGGGAAAGTTTTTAATCATCCGCTAAAATCACTGTAAATTCCGTATTCGGACAATACAGATTTATCGGATCATAAACAAACTGATATGATGGCAAATTATTAAGTTTTGAACTTAAACTGTGATAATATTCATTTGATATACGATTTGAATGTGCTACAAACTGGGAATGTATGCGGTTTATCGGCTCAAAACATTTAACTTCAATATTTTCTGCCTTAAATTCTTTCAGCAGCTTATCGGCCATACTTTTTTTGTTTTTTGTAAACATTATATTTGCAACAATTTGCTTTTCAGGAGTGGTATTGCGTGGTCTGTCTCTATATAAGAGCCTGTTTACAACTTCCTGTGTTTTTTCCGGATCCAAAATCCAATAACTTATGTATCCCTTTTGATTTGGCTGTCCCGGTAATGTTGCAATTTCGGTTTTTGATAAATCCAAATGACGCATAAAATCCGCATACTGTAACATCTCAGATGGCGGAATATCTGTTTTTATATACTGATTTGCTATAGAAATAAGTTCAGGAATTTTGGATATAGTGGATGGTTCCTGCAGTTTTTTAACAACCCCTCTTAAAAACCATTGCTGACGTTGAGTTCTGCCAATGTCGCCCATTTTATCATGACGAAATCTTAAATATTCAACAGCTTCCTGCCCGTTAAGTTTATGCATGCCTGGCGCGAAATTTATGTTCAATTTTGCAGTTCTGTCACGATACTGCATTGGTTTTTCAATATATATATCAACGCCGCCAAGAGCGTTAACCAAATCTTTTACAATATTTTCGTGCACAAGCACGAATCTGTGAATTCGTATGCCCAAAGTTTTTTCAACCGTTTTTTTGGTTAGATCAATACCGCCGATAACGTGTGCCGAATTTATTTTGTTTATACCTTTGTTATTTGCAAGAAAAACTTTGCTGTCACGCGGTACGGAAACTGCATTAAGACTTTTTGTTTTAGGATCAATATTCACAATTATAATAGTATCCGTTCGCGTTCCGGTCCAAAGGTCTTTGACATCCGGATTATCATCAACACCAAGTATCAGGACATTTTGTCTTGGGAGCCCGAAAGCGCTTGGTAACTGAGTCTTTTCGGTATTGGAAAATAATTTTGAAAAAGTAATTTTAGCCTGTGAATCTTCCCCGAAAATCGCACTGAAAAAGCCTTCCGTATTAAATATCATAAGAAGTCCGAAAAAAACAACACAACAAATCGCAATAGATATCAAAATAATTCTTCTTTTGCTTATAGGCACATCATTTGAATTATCGTTATAAATATCCTGATTAAGAAACGTTCTGTTATAGTCAACTTTATAAACTTTTTGCGGGTTATTCAGATTATTATTCATTTGATTTTCCTGATTTAAACGGGGTGTCAGATTGCATGATTAATCAAAAATACAGACACCAGAGTAAAGTAAATTGCCAGACCGATAACATCTATAGCAGTCGCAATTATCGGACCTGATGCGACAGCAGGGTCTATATTGAACGTTTTTAGCGCAAACGGTGTAAACGTACCGATTACAGTCGCCATTGTCATGTTAATTGCCATTGCAATACCGACTATAATACCTAATTCAACATTATGCTGCCACCCCCAGGTGGTTAATGTTACAAGAGCACCAAACACAAGTCCTATCAAAAGCCCTATTACCATTTCTCTCAAAATATGGTACAAAGCGGAATTTAAAGTAACCTGCCCTGTCGAAAAACCACGAACCATAAGTGTAATACTTTGAGTTCCGATGTTTCCGCCCAGACCTGCCAATAGCGGCATAAATATTGCAATAATCGGCAATGCCGAAAGCGTTGCATTAAAGCAATTTGCAACATTAACCGCCAAAAATTCACCGATTAATGTTATAAACAGCCATGGTAAACGCGCAATAACAGCGTTCATAACATTACCGGATAAAATCTCATCTTCATCAACGATTTCTGTAGAAATACCTGATGACTGATAGATTTCTTCCGTTGTTTCTTCTTCAAACAAATCGTGAACATCATCCCAAGTAATCATACCTTTTAAACGGTTGTATAAATCCACAACAGGAAGTGCGTTGTATTGATATTTCAAAAAGACATCAACTATATAGTCGCTGAAATCATCAACGTGAAGTTTAACTATATCACGTATCATTATGTCAGACACAAGTTTTGTAGTCGGCGAAGTTAAAAGTTTTCTCAGGGAAACAACACCCAAAAGATGATTTTGTTTATCAACCGCATAGATGTAATAAAGTTCTGTATTATCTTTTTCGGCTTTTGTACGAATTGTGCTCAAAACCTCTTTAACAGTCATATCAATACTGACCGTCAAAACACTTGGGTTCATGATACCGCCTGCGGTATCTTCGTTGTATGTTAAAAGTTCTCTGACCTCCTGAGAGAATTTTTCAGGCAATTTATCAAGATAAGTCTCACTCTCATCATCTTCCATATCGCCCAAAACATCAGCAGCAGCATCATGAGGAAGTTTTGTAATGATTTTTGATGCAATTTCTTCATCAAGTTCTCCCAGTAATTCAACCTGCAGCTGAGGTGTCAGATACTCAATCAAATCAGCAGCCTTGTCATAATTAAGCAACTTGAAGCAAACCAGACGTTCCTCCGGCTTAAGATAGTTAAACAAATCCGCCAAATCAGCTTCGTGGTAACTGTCAAGTTCTTCCGCCAGCAAATCATTTGTCGAATCTTCTATCAATTCTCTTATTCTGTCTGCTACATTTGATACGTTCATAACAAAAATTATACACAAAAAATTTTATTCTAACAATAGATTTTACTTTACCCTGTTTTTTAAGTATGGTATAATTTCGGCAGGAAATACGGAAATGTCAGAAACATTAGTGTACTTACTTGATAATAAGGTTTATATCAATTTAACCAACCGATGCACAAACAAATGTATTTTTTGTCTGCGTCAGGACAAATCCGATGTTTGCGGGCAAGAAATGTGGCTTGACAGTGAAAATTTCACCGCACAAGACGTAATTGAACAGTTAAAACCGCACATTAAAAATCAATCCGAAATAACTTTTTGCGGTTACGGTGAGCCGACTTTAAAACTTGAAATTTTGAAAGAAGTTGCTAAATACATTAAAGACACTAATCCTCAAATCAAAACAAGGCTTAATACAAACGGCCACGCAAATTTTGTATGGAAGAGAGACGTTACACCGGAATTAAAGGGTTTGATTGATGTAATCTCTGTAAGCCTTAATGCTCCGAATAGCCAAGAATATGATGAACTTTCTCAGCCTAATTTTGACGGAGCTTATGATGAAGTTAAAAAATTCATAAAAGCTTGTACCGATATGGGTATAGATACGGTTGCAACCGTTGTTGAAGGCTACAAAGGCCGTCATATTAACCTTGAAAAATGCGAACAAATTGCAAACGAATTGGGAGCAAAATTCAGAGTACGTGAATGGATTGAGGGAGGATATTAGTCCTCTGCCTTTTTAACTTTTAAAACTTTACCCTCAACTTCCAGTTCTACTTCATCAGTTTCGGGATTAATATCTAATAAACCAAGTATTGGTTTTTGTATCAAAAGAACCCAGGCATTACCGCTTTGTATTAATTTTTTCTTCATAATTATTCCCTTTATATTTACTATCTATTTACTTTACATAAAATAGTAAATGTAGTATATTAGACATTGGATAATTATTAGATATGAAAGGCAAATCATGTCAGCAGAAGAAAAAATTAAATTAATGTGCAAAAATATTGCCCAACTGAGAAAAAATAGAAATATTACACTTGAGGAATTAAGCAAAGCGACGGGTATCAGCGTAAAATATCTTAATCGCATTGAAAATAATTCAGCAAAACGCATAAGAATTATCTATGTTATCTATATTGCAAAAGCATTAAAAATAACTTTAGAAGAATTATTTGGAGAATAAACTTATAAAAATATTTATTGTACAATACATGTAGAATGGATTTAACAGTAAATACAATAAATACAAAATCGTTTTCGCAAAATAAATCTCCGAATTTTCGAGGGGAAATATACGCATACGGCCTTAATGAATATCAAAAATACGCCTGCCAAAAAGTTTTACCGAAACTAAAAAGAATTATGCGCTGGCGTTTATGCGATTTGAATATCATAAACAATAAAACAGTAATTATGACTCTGGACGGAAACCGAACTTCTGATATTTACAGTTTTACAAAATTGCAACTACAAAACAAAATCAGCCAAAACGTGGTTGCAGAAGAAAATATTGCGCTTTCACCTTTTCAGCCGGAAGAAATAATAACTACCGTGAAAAAATTGTTTAAAATAAAAAACAAACGAATTTCATGATTTCACAAACAAAAATTCCGAACCGGTTCCTTTGTTTGAAAAACCGTTATCTTTAAGAACGGCTTTTAAGTCAAACTCATAGGCACGGTCAATATAAGGTATAAAATCATAGTCACCTAAAGCAATACAACTTTTTGAAGGCAAACGTTTACCCAGAACTTTAAATATTTTCAAAATATCTTTATCATACAGGTATGGTAACATATACCTCGTACTCAAAAATGTTCTCACAGGCTCTATATATTCACAATCTTTCACTATATCGCCAACGGAATAATGTATGTTTTTTAAATGTTTTTTGTTAAAAACAAATCGTCTGCCTGTTTCAAAACCGCCGTCATTTTCAACATAATGCCTTCCCTTAAAAATTTTTTCTATCTGCGGATGACTTTCAAATATATTTAAAGGCTTGTCGGGTACACCATGTTCTGCCCCGTTAAAAAATTCATTAAACTTATTTCCGGTATAAATTTGGATTTTTATAAATTCTTCATAATCAATAGGTAATATTCCTGACTTTGCAACAGATATTGCATATTCATCAATATCCATTGCTTCAAAAGGCGTAAATTTTGATAAAACATCATTACTGTATCTTGCGCTTAAAAACATGTACATTGAAAGCGATTCCGCTCCGTTTGAACATCCGTATATTTTGGTATTAGCATGGTCAATATCTCTAAATAAATTAACTACTCCGCTCATGATTTTAGGAATTTCTTTATTATCTCTGAATGCCCAAGTATTATTACGATACATTGGAATATTAGATATGGGAAACTTTATTCCGGCGTAAGTCATTGTAGGCAAAACACTGCGTTCCCAACCTTTAAAGGTTTGTTTATTGTTATAAAATGTATAATTTTTAATACTCGTTATCTGCATAGTTTTAATAAAAAACGTAAATATTTTTTTTTGCTATTTATTTTTTGTGTACAATAAACTTATGAAAATTAACTCATTAGATACACAAGATTTTGACGGAAAATTTTATATTGTCGGCAAAATGTCAGACAAAAACAGAAAAGTTGTAAAAAAATATATTTCTAAAAACAAACGCATAAAAAATGACATTTTTTATGTACATATAAAAGAAACAAATTCAAAAAATATATTAATGTCTTTAAACGAAAATTTTACACACAGTTATGGTATAAGCAAAAACAATTTATCTATTGAAAATCTTCATACCTGTTATTTACGTTTATGGCAGGATGCATATGATAAATATCGAAAATGTTCCGCAATAGACCAAATATTGTGCCTGTTTAATTTTAAGAAAATAATCTAGTTTTTAAATAAATCGTTTACAAAAATTTATATTTTAGCAAAATTTTCTTTCACGTTTTTTATATATGAATAACAAATACAAGATATATTAAAGGAGTATTAAATGAATTTAACCATAACACCGGTAAACACTAAATCAGGTGCCTATAATAAACCATTGAATTTCAAATCCTTTCGTATGTACCCAAGTATGGATAATCCTCTGTATTCAGGTTTAATTGAAATCGGGAAAAATTCTTCTATTGGAGTCGTAGGAAACAGGTATCTTGCTAATATTTTGGATAAAGATTTTACAGAAAGTTTAAGGTTAAAAGGTATTAAAAATGTTGTTGATATGCTTAACAGAACAAAATCTCATATTGGAAACGGCATTGAATATTTAGGAATTGATATGGATTCTGTTGACGGTTTGGGTTTTATGTGCAGACCTCCGTTCGGACATCATAACTATTATTCTATTGATACCACAATAAATGATGCCGAATACACAAAACGATCACAAGCTTATGTCAAAAAATTCGTCAGATTAATCCAAATGCTGCAGGAAGGTAATACGTTTTTGCGTGGTGATTTTGTACCGGATGCGGAATTTCTTTTATCAATGAACAAATTTTTTAATCCGCAGGCAGACAAAGTGGCTATTGAAAAAGCACCCGCACACCTTGGCGGTATTCATATAGTTGAAAGATTTAAAAGATTGTACCGACAATTAACGCCTGAAGCTAAAAAAGCAATGAATTGGACAAAAGAGTTTGATAAAAATGTAATTCCGAATTTAGATAAAGATTTAGCGGATATGGAAAGTTTTAGGAAGAAAAATAAAAATTTTATTACCCAATAGTAAATTATTTTCCTTTATACATGTTCTTTTCAAATATTTTGTTTGGGTTATAATGCGTATATGAAGATTAACTCAGTCGAAAATCAAAGTTTTAACGGACGCGTTTGTGTCATTGGGCAAAATAAACTTAAAGAACTAAAACAATTTGCAAATGAATTAAATAAAATGAATATCGTGAAGAATTCTGATTATGATTTTTATATTGCATGCGGAAGAGATTTCTTTAAGCCCGAAGGTCTTTGCGTAAAAGTATTAGCAAAACTTGACGGTTTTAAAAAAAGCGATTTTCAAGAACTGGTTATGAATGGTGAAAATGCGACTTTAAACGTCGGTTCAATAAAAAGTGCTATAGAAAGAACACTGGATTCTGTATTTTAAAAACAAGTAATAAATAAAGGAAAGGATGATAAAAATGGCAAATTTAGACAAAATCATGAAACCGAAGTCAATCGCTGTCGTTGGTGCATCTACAAAAGATCACACTATCGGCTCTGATATTATGAAAAGACTTCAAGAGTACAATTTTAACGGTAAAATTTACCCGATTAACCCTAAAGGCGGAATAATCGAAGGTTTGCAGGCTTACACTTCTGTTTTGGAAGTTCCGGGTGAAATTGACCTTGCAATTATCGTTGTTAACGCTAAATTCGTTTTGGATACAATTGACCAATGCCATCAAAAAGGTATTACAGGTCTTTGCGTTATAACAGCAGGATTTAAAGAAACAGGTGCGGAAGGTGCCGAACTTGAAAAACAATTATTATCAAAAGTTAAAGAATACGGTATGAGATGTGTCGGCCCTAACTGCTTAGGCGTTGTAAACACTAACCCTGAAATCCGTATGGACGGATGTTTCGCAGAAAGTTTACCTGAACGCGGACACATCGGTTTCGTTTCTCAGTCAGGTGCTTTGGGCGGCGGTATTTTGAACATATTGAAAGACCTTAACTTAGGTTTTGCTCAGTTCATTTCTATCGGTAATCAGGCTGATGTTAACGCTGAAACAGCTATTGAATACTGGGAAAATGAA
The DNA here is from genome assembly GCA_017652265.1 of bacterium. Lineage (GTDB taxonomy): Bacteria > Cyanobacteriota > Vampirovibrionia > Gastranaerophilales > Gastranaerophilaceae > Gastranaerophilus. Next base: position 26,256 of record JAGCBH010000051.1, on the reverse strand, counting down.
TCAGACGTTGAACAGATTCTTCTTTATATGGAATCAATTCAAAATCCGTCTAATTTCAGAAAATTAGCATCACGAGTTACAAAGAAAAAACCTATCCTTGCTCTTAAAGCAGGACGTTCCGCAGCAGGGGCAAGTGCTGCATCTTCTCACACAGGTTCTTTGGCAGGTGCAGATAAAGCAGCAGCAGCATTACTTAAACAATCAGGTGTTATAAGAGAATTTTCTTTGAAGAACTTATTCTCAACCGCTAAAGTTTTTGCAAACTGCCCTATTCCGAAAGGTGACAGAGTTGCAATAATCACAAACTCAGGCGGCCCTGGTATCATGGCAACAGACGCTGTATGCGAATACGGTATGCAAATGGCTAAAATAACTGACGCAACAAAAGAAAAATTGAGAAGTTTCTTACCGTCTGCAGCATCTGTTAAAAACCCTATTGATATGATAGCTTCAGCTCCTATTGAACACTATCAGCAAACTTTGGAAACAGTTATCGCTGACGAAAACGTAGATATGATTATGGTTATCTACTTACCATTCTTAGGTTTAAAAGATATTGATGTTGCTAAGGCCGTTATGGAAATCAAAGCTAAATATCCGCAAAAACCTGTTATCGGCGTATTCATGACAAAGAGCGAATTCTTCTCTAAATTGTCTGATATGAACGTTAATATGCCGTTCTTTATGTATGCGGAAGAAGCCGCTGACGGTATGAACAGACTTAATCAGCAACGTTTATGGATGTCTCAGCCGGAAGGCAAAATTCCTTGCTACGATGTTGACAAATCTAAAGTTGAAAGTATTATCAGAAAATCACTTTCCGAAGGTCGTGATCAATTAACAACTTTGGAATCTATTGATGTTCTTCAGGCATACGGAATTCGCGCTTGCAAATATGGTTTAGCGACAAACGAAGAAGAAGTTGCAACATTAGGTAACTCTATCGGTTATCCTGTTGTAATGAAAATGACTTCAAAAACAACATCTCACAAAACTGATGTCGGCGGTGTAAGAATAAATATTCAGTCTGAATCTCAATTAAGAGCAGAATACCGCGATTTAATTGCAAAATTAACAGAAAAAGGCTTAATTGACGGTCTTGAAGGTGTAATCATTCAAGAAATGGTTAAAGGTTCAAGAGAAATGGTTTGCGGTATCGCAACTGATCCTCAATACGGCCCTATGATGATGTTCGGCTTGGGCGGTGTATTCGTTGAAGCACTCAAAGACGTTACATTCAGAATTGCACCTTTGACGGATTTGGATGCAAAAGACATGATTAAATCAGTTAAAGCATATAAACTTCTTCAGGGTGCAAGAGGTACAACACCTGCTCAAATGGATCAAATTGAAGAAACCTTGTTGAGATTATCTCAATTAGTTTCTGATTTCAAATTCATTGATGAGTTGGATATCAACCCATTGTTGATCTCGGAAAAAACAGGTGAAGGTATTGCGGTTGACGGACGTATTAAGGTACGTTTGGCAGAAGCAAAAAGTGCATTGAATATGGACTGTGCAAGTTGCTGCGCATAACCTGAATCAATAAAATAATAAAAAAACGGATGAGATAATTCTCATCCGCTTTTTTATGTAAATTTTTTTTTACACTTTAGCAAAAAATTTTATTTTGACATTTTACAAGAAAATCAAATCAAAACAGAGGAATAATGATGAAAGTATTACCGATTACAAACACGGATTACGTACAGAAAATAAATTTTGGCGGTGTGCATAAAATAGCAAGCAAATTTGTTCAGAGCGGTCTTTCGGATTTAGGACAAACAGTAAAAACTTTAAGCGGAGCGGTTATTGTTTTAGCTGCACTCAACAAAAAACAAAAAGCTGAAAATGCCGAAGCTGATTTTCAAATAAAAGAGCTTACGGATGAGGAATTTGAGACGAAAAAAAACGAAATTTTAGCAAAGAAAAAGAAATTTGAGCCATTTAAATATTTGCGCAAGGATATGTTTACGAAATGGAATGTCCAGTTATTTGATTATATGTATGAGGATTGCAAGGGATTAACCTCCAAAAATCCTACAGATAAAGATTTAGAGAAATTAAACAATTTTGAATTGTACAATAGTTTTATGCAATTACAATGTAGTCATCATTGTGTACCCGTAAAAAACAAAGAACAGGCGGAAGTCATACTCAAAATGATGAAAATGCCATGGTTTTTCGCTTCTGACGGCGACGGTGATTATGATTATGCATTAAATAATGCAGGATGCCACATCGAGGGTGAAAATATCGCAAAGATTAAAGATGTAAAACTTAAAATGCTTGACGAACTTGAAAAAAATCGAGAAAAATATAAAGAAGCTACATCTGACCAAAAAAATAATATTATTGATATGATAACATCCGTAAATACCGAAAACGGTTTGAATATTGCACTCAAAATGATTAACAATCCTCACCTTTTAGATACTGACAGTTGTTACGTTAATTCTAATCGTTTCTTCAAAGAAATTTCACAAAATGAAGAACGCGCAAAAATTGCATCCGAAGTGATTGATAAAATTCTTTCAAAACCCGAATTGTTTGAAAAAGAATATTTTAAAGAATCCATAGTTACAATACTTAGCGGAACAACTAACAATTACAAAAAAGATTTTGTATTCAAGCTTTTAGAAACTCCTGAACTGTTTGACAAGGATTATTTTGTTGGTAATTTACCGGGCATTATAAGATTTTTCCCTAAAGGCGAAAGTGCAAAAGCAATAGAAACAAGAAAAGGTATATATCAAAGATTAGAGGATTTAATTTCAGATATTGAATATGATAGCTTTGATGATGTTGTTGACTGTTTAACTGATTATTATTGTGAATTACACTGGTCAATAGAAAGAGATTTCCCTGATCCCGGTGAACAGGAAGAATGGGAAAGAAAATGCAAAGAATTGTGGGATTAAAATAAAAAGGATAAATAATGATGAAAATTTTACCTATTACAAATACAAATTGTATAAATAAAATTAATTTTAACGGCGGTGTTACAAAAGGAACAAACAAAGTTATTCAAAACATTGCACCTGAAATTAAAACAACCGCAACAGCACTTAGCGGCGCAGTTATCGTTTTAGCAGCCATTAATACCAAAAGTAAAAAAAAGAACGATTTAGCTGATTTTCAAATAAAAGACCTGACAGATGAAGAATTTGAAGCGAAAAAGTCAGAAATCATTTCCCGCAAAGATGATTTTAAAGCGTTTAAATATCTTGATGAAGAACAAATTAATAAATGGAAAGTTCAGTTATTTGATTACATGATGCAAAATCCGGAAGAATATAATGATGAAAGATACATGAAAACGGTTAAAAATATGACAAATCAATATAGTACAGGTAGTGATATTACAGACAAAAATCAAGCCGAAGTTGCATTAAGAATGCTTAAAATGCCATGGTTCTTAAAAGCATACGATTATGCCTCCGAATATGGTATTGGCAATGTAGCAAGAACAGCAACCAATGGAAAAGTAAAAAATATAAAACTCAAAATGTTAAATAAACTTGACGAATATAAAGATTTAAAAACATTTTCGGGTACACAAGAAGTTGCTATTATACAGATGCTGAAAGATATAAATACAGAATATGGTCTGAAAGTTGCTTTGAAAATACTTGAAAATCCTGATATTCTTGATGACCAAAATCACTGGCACAGCGGTTTCTCAAAGGATTGTTTTGGTGAATTTTCAAATAAAAAACAATATGCCGATATAAAACTTGATGTAATCGACAGAATAAGTTCAAAACCTGAATTATTTGAAACAAAATATTTTAAACACAGTCTTGCAGGAATATTGAATAACATAACAACACAGGAAGTAAAAGAATTTGCCTTTAAAGCATTTGAGAACCCTTTATTGTTCGAAAACGAAAAATTTGCCGACAGTTTTGGCAGTATTTTATATTATTATCATTATGAACAAAAAGATATTCAGGAAGGTCTTATGAAAATACTTTCCGCTATTGAACAAAGACCTGAATTATTTAAGAGCGAAAAATTTAATGATGAATTAGAAAGACTTGTTTATATTCAAAAAATGATAACAGGTGCAACTCTTTGCTCTCACGATGAACTCTTACGGCTCACCCAAATAAACCTATTTTTAATTGAAAACGGATATTATAATGCTTGAAGTCAATAACGTATCATTCAAAGCAAGAAATATTGAAATTCGGCGAGCTGACGATATTGCAAGATTAGTTGCAAGAAAATATCCTATGCTTTCGACTTCTAAATTAGGCGGTTTGCACATGGCACCGCTGTACGAAAAAGCATTAAAAAAAGCAGACGAATATTTATCACTCACAAGAGCAGAAATTTTTGGTGTTCTTAATCCTTTTAATAATTCTACAAATAGTGACGAAAAAATACTGAATTTCTTAAAAATATTAAAACGAACTAAAATCGGGAACTGTTCTGAGATGTGCGATTTGGGAATGATTTTTGCTTACTTGAAAAATATTAAAAACATTCATTTGGTACACATCAGAAATATAGCAGGTGAATACCTTGATCATGTTACCTTATATGTTGAAAATGGTAAAAAACCATACATTATTGATCCATGGTTAGGATTTGCTGATTATGTTCCTGAAACTTTGATTCGCTATAAGTCTGAATTCAAAAATATCTTTATGTTGGACAAATTTTCCGATACGAATCTCTTTTTTGAAAAATATAGTTATGAGGGAGATGTGAAAAAAACTCTCCAAAAATGTTCCTTTATTGAAATATTCAGAATAAAAAAACAAATATAAAATAAAACAGGATACCTTTTGGTATCCTGTTTTATTTGCCGAAGGTCGGGGTCGAACCGACACGAGGTGTGAGCCTCACCAGATTTTGAGTCTGGCACGTCTACCAGTTCCATCACTCCGGCTTGTGAACTTAATTTACTATAAACAAAATATTTTGACAAGTCTTTAATTTTCTTCTTTTTACGCTATAATGTATTCAGAATTAGTTTTACAGAGGTTTTTCGCAATGATTGAAATGAAAGTTATGGGTATTGCACTTGATACAAGAACAGGTTCACCGATAGTTGTTCTGCACGACAAAGACAACCGCAGGGCACTTCCTATATGGATAGGCTCAGCCGAAGCAAGCGCCATAATCAGAAAAATAGAAAACCTTGCTGTCGTGAGACCTATGACACACGATCTTATCCCTGACATCATAGAAAAAACAGGGTGTAAGTTAGAAAAAGTTGAAATCAACGATGTTGAAGAAGAAACCTATTATGCCAAACTTTTTATAACAAAAGACGGCGAAACTATTGAAATTGACTCACGTCCGTCTGATGCAATTGCTGTTGCAATACGTGTTGATGCTCCGATTTTTGTATCGGCAAATGTTCTTGCAAATGGCTCTGTTTCAACAGATTCCGCTAAAGATGAAGAAGAAGCTCAGGAATTTAAACAATTTGTCCAAAGCATCAAGCCGTCAGACTTTTCAAAAATGCTCAAAGATAATGACCATTTTGAAAATGATCAATAGTTTAATCACAAATTATTGTTTTACATTCTTCTGCAGCATCCAACGCTTTAGATACATTCGTTTTAACGAATCTTAATAACGGTTCAATTGTTCTGTGCCCATCAACAATTTCATCCAACGCATTCAGTATATCTACTGCCTCATATAATTTTATTGTTATCTCCTCGTTTAGTGTTACCAAATTTTTTGTTTCTTCCATAATTTCCTCCTATTACAATTTAGTTATAAGTTTATTGTAATTAAATTGCAATTGATATGTCAACTAAATTGCAATAAAATTGTAACATTATTACATAACCTCATTGGAGATAATATGGCAGAAACCAAAAAAAGATTTGTATTACTTGTGGATAACGATATTTTTGAAAAGTTTAAAAAACTTGCATCCGAACAAAACCGAACTGCAGGTAATCTTGGCACAACATTAATTAAAGAATATGTAAAAACACATAGTAAATAATTTACAAAATCTTTTCCAGTCCGTAAACGAAATCATTTTTTGAAACAATGTGTCTTACAGCTCTCAAAACGCCGTCCATATAACACGTTCTATCCATTGAATCATGGCGGATTTTGAATACCTGACCGCTTGAGCCGAAAATTACTTCCTGTGATGCAATATACCCCGGCATTCTGACAGAATGTATGTGTATATCAGCGTATGATGTTCCGCCTCTTGAGCCTGTTATTGTTTCCGTTTCAGCACAGTTACCTTTCATAAAAGTATTCTTCGCTTCAGACATCATCTTAGCTGTTTTTATTGCTGTACCTGACGGCGCATCTTTTTTCTGGTTATGGTGAAGCTCAATAATTTCAGCGTTATCAAAATATTTTGCCGCCTGCTGCGCAAACATCATCATCAAAACCGCTCCCGTTGAAAAATTAGGAACAATCATGCAACCGGCTTTCTTTTCATCACTTAGTTTATGAAGTTCGTCTATCTGATTATCGTTAAGTCCGGTAGTGCCTATAACTGTTTTTATCCCGTTATTAAGACAAAATTTTGCATTGTTAAATATTACATCAGGTCTTGTAAAATCAACTATAACGTCAATTTTTTCGGATTTAACTGCATCTTCAAGCGATTTATAAACACCTTCCCCGCCTGCTATATCAATTTTGGCGGTTAACTCCATGTCTTCAGCGTTATTGACGGCACGACAAACTTCCTGCCCCATTTTACCTAATGCTCCGCATACTCCGACTTTTATCATATTTCACCTCTTATTTTCGCCCTGTAATTTCTGATATTATACCGGAAACCCAAGGAACATATGAATACATTCCCAAAACAGAAGTCAGCGCAAGATATCCCCACAGGATATAAATAAATAGCTGAATAACCGAATAATTCATAAATACAGGCGTATTAAATATAAAATACAACTGCCTTACCAAAATTTGAACAAAAGGTACAATATCAAGAATTTCTATCAGCATTCCCAATATCAGACTTGCAACATATAAAGCAAACGATATAAATATGCTTTGGATTATATGATATTTCAAAAACGGAGAAAGGTATTTATTACGGATAGCGCATATTATCCACCAAATTCCGCCGACAAAACCGAATGTTAAATAAGATATTGCCGCAATAATTCTGTCTAAAGCAGTTTTTTCTTCCATCCTTAAGCAACCGCCTTATGAACTTTATCCGAATATTCATCAAGAACCTGGAAGTAAATCAGTTTATATTCATCATTTTCAGGCGCTATGTTCATTGCGGATTTGTATGCCCCTAATGCACTTTCCAATTCACCTTTTAAATAGTGAGCGTTTCCAAGTAACATATATATTTCAGGATTATTTTTATCTATTTGTAATGCTTCTTTGTAAAGTCTCAAAGCCTCATTCAGATGGTTAAAGTTTGAATGTAAGTTTGCCAAAAGAACGTATGCCGTTGTATTTTTAGGCTGCAATTCCATTGCTTTGCCGTACATACCAAGCGCAATGTCATATTCCTCAAACTCTGACAATGCCATTGCGTAGCAAATGTATGCTTTATAGTTATCTTCAGGCATCAACAATGCACGTTCAAACCAATTGTATGCTTCTTTTTTCTTACCCATAATTGTATAAGTATTACCTATACAAATCGCAACCGGTTTGCAGTCAGGATTAAGTGCAAAAACACGCTTGAACAAATCCAGTGCTGTTTCATAATCACAAAGTTTGAAACAAACATTACCCATGTCAATTAGTGCCGTCAGGTTCTTTGGATCCAGTGACAGCGCCTTTTCGTAGTACGCTTTTGCCTCTACGTATTCTTCAAAATCCTGATACAAAAGAGCGATAGCATTGTATATTTCAGCATTTTGAGAATTCAAGTCAATTGCCCTGTTGTAATAGAAAAGGGACTTCTGAAAGTTTTTCCATTCTGCAAAAACATTACCCATATTGAAATATGTCAGATAATTTTTAGGGTTAATATCAAGGGCTCGATTAAAATACTGCAAAGATTTTCTGTAATCTTTTTCGTAATACCACATTGTTCCCATTCCGATTAATGCCCGCTCATCATCAGGTTTAAACGCAAGTAAACTTTCCAAAACTGACATTACCTTGTCATAGTTTTCATCCATAAGATAAAGTTCTGACAATTCATGATATCTTTCCGGATTTTTTGGTTCCTTCGCCATTGCAAGAACCGCTTCATCAATCTGTTTTTTCAAATTTTTATCTGCCATAAATCTCTTCTTTCCTTTTATTAAAAACCCTATTCATCTAATTTCTCTTCTTTTGTCTTTTCAAGTTTTTCTACTTCTGCTTGAATTACATTTGGATCGGTGTTTGTATCATTTTGAGCAGCAAGACTCTGCGCACCGTCAACCATCTGAGCAACAACATTACTGTAAGGTCTCAAACCGTTATCGGACAAAATTACAGGATAAATATCAAAATTTACCCCTTCCGGAACTTGGCAAAAATGCCTTAAATCAAAAACAACCGAATACGCAGAACCCTCTACAGCCATGCAGGCACCGGTTACATCGTCACCTGAGAATGCCCCTTTGCTGCTGCCCTTTAATATCGTTCCCAAACTTACGTTTGGCGCTTTTTCACCGTTAATATCTATATATGCAACGCACAATGCTGTTGTATCTTGATTTTGGCGAGGCTCTATACAACCGTTGCCGTCTTCATCTTCAATAATATCCTGGGTTACAACAGGTATCAAGAAATGAGCACCGTTTGGCAATTTGTAAGTTTGAGCAATGGTACTGTAGTCGGTCATGCCGGAGCCCGTAGTTACACTTATACCGCTATTGGCGGAATCACTTCTTTCAACAAGAGCACCACCAAAATATTTTTTTATAAAATCTTCTACATTTGTTCTTGCATTGTCATTATTATTTTCGTGTTCCATTTTTGTTATAGCTAAGAAGCTTACCCCGTCAGACTGCAAAGCCGCATTTAATGACTTTTGCATTTGAATATAAGTATTGCGGAATTTTACCTTTGACGCTTCGGTTCTTATATTACCAAAAGTCTGCGGAATTATAGCAATTGCCAAAATACCAATAATCACAAGGGTTATAAGTATTTCGGAAAGTGTGAATGACGATTTTTTTATAAACATTTTATTCTCCTCACATTTACCCCCAAATTATAACAAATATTTCGGTTTTTGGCTATTCTTTACAAAACTTAATTTTCGTGCGGGAAAAAGGCAATTTTTTTAAGAATATATACTTTATATGTATATACACGTGAAATCAAGAGGATAACTATGGGTACAGATATAGATACAGAAAGATATATAAATTTGTACAACAGTCTTTCTCCTGCAGAAAGAACTTCTTATGCTATTGCACCTCCTGAAAGTATAATTGGTAAATCTCCTGACGAAATAAAAAGGATTTTGTTAAGATTAGAACTTTGCGCAAATAAAACAAGAATAGAAGGCTCATTAGCAGAACGCAAAGAAGAACTAGCTCTTCAGGCTCAAAAATCAGAACGGCGTTGGACTGAAGCTCGTGAGAGATATTATGCATCTCTTATGGCCATTCCTATAAATAAATTAGATAAAGATTATAATCAAAGAAAAAAAGAAGCTGACGATAATTGGTTTGAATTAACCTTGGCAGCTGAAGCTTATGTTGGTGACAATAAACGCTATAACATGTCATTTTGGTGTTAAGTTTCACCTGATTTAAATTATAAAGAGACCTTATTACCTAATACTATAGACTTTTATACCATATTATGATATAATCTGTTGTGGGAGACAGTTGATTTAGGAGTGTTTATTATGAAAGAGGTTTACAGCAACGAACAGCGCAGATGGTATGATAAAGACCCGATTTTGTCTAATGCCGTTCATATTTTGGAACAATCTGATGATGAAACTCAAATTAAGATTGCATTAAATCTTATCAAAATAATTATTGAACACAATATTGAAGACGGAGAATGCGAAACCGTTGACGATATTTTAAATGCTGTCGGTTTAAGCCTGGAGGATAATCGTAACAGCCGCTGGTACGATATTGATTCAACTTTGAAAACGGCAATGAATATGCTGCAAAATTGTCCTCAGAGCACTCAAAGAATGATTGCGCAAGAAATGGCTCAAATGGTTTTGAAATCAATAAAAGAAGAAGATAGTGTAGAATAATTGTAAAGATTTTTCTCCACCTTTTGGTTGATATTTCTTAAAAAAGTGTTATAAAAATATCAAAACCGGGAATAATAATATTGTAGACCAACATAAGGAGGATCCGTTATGGAGGCTATAAACCTAATACTTTTCGGATTTATCGTATATACAGCGCTTGTTGTAATACCTAGTATCTGGGAAGAATTAAAAAACGAATAGATTTAAGTATCTGCAAAGGTCAAATTTTTCTCAAAGAGTGAAGTGTGTAGAATAAAAAGTGTAACTTCCACGTTTAAAACAACCGCGGAGGGACGAGTGCGTCTTAGTTTTCAGGAGTGATAATAACCGACTTGTCCCGCAGGTGGCAAAACTAAGTAAGCCACCTGCGTGGTTGTCTCCAAATGTTATTATTTCCCTGTTGAACCGAAACCGCCTTCGCCACGAGTAGTATCTGATAATTCTGTTACCACCTGAAGTTCTGCCTGTTCATATTTTGAAATAACCATTTGCGCAACACGTTCGCCCGGCTGAATTACATATGTTTGAGTTGATAAGTTAACCAAAGCAATACAAACTTCCCCTCTGTAATCTTCATCAACAGTACCGACACAATTAATAAGAGTAATACCGTGCTTAATAGAAAGCCCTGAACGAGGCCTGATTTGTGCTTCATATCCGTGTTCAAGTTCAATTTTTAGCCCTGTCGGAATTAAAGTACGTTCAAAAGGTTTTAATTCAACGGGTTTGTCAATAGCCGCACACAAATCCATGCCTGCTGCTCCAGGTGTTTTATATTCTGGAACAGTTACATTATGCGGTAATCTTTGAATTTTTAATATTGTCATAGTTTTCTCCTAATTTTTTAAACTTGCAGTAACATCTTGAAGTACAGCATCTAATTTTGTGCTGTCTTTAACTCCGCCCTGTGCAAAATTCGGACGTCCGCCGCCGTTTGCACCGGTTGCACGAGCAATTTCACCGACAATTTTACCTGCATTAACTCCTTTTTGTACAAAATTATCGGAAACTTTGGCGATAACGGTTTTTTCATTTGCAAGAACAACTATACTGTTACCTAAACGATTTGCAAGCAATTCTATACCCGCCTTAACCGCATCAGAATCAAAGTTTTCAATTTTAGAAACGAACAATTTTCCGCCGTCAATATCCTGCGCTTTGGAAATAAATGTAGCAAACTGAGAACGTGCCTGTTCTTCTTTTACTCGGGTAAGTTCTTTTTGAAGTTCACGATTTTCTTCAGATATTTTTTCAATAAGTTCAAGAACATCTTCAGTATGAACTTTGAATTTTTCTTCAAGCGCCTGAGTTACCGAAAATTTTTCGTTCATATATTTAAGCGCTGATTTTGAAACAACAACTTCAATACGCCTTGTGCCTGCCGCTATTGCACTTTCCGATACTATTTTGAGTAAGCGCAAATCGCCGGTATTGCGGGCATGAGTACCTGCACAAAATTCTTTGGAAATACAATTATCACCGCCAATTGAAACAACGCGAACAACATCATCATATTTTTCACCAAATAATGCCGTTGCACCTGTCAGTTTTGCCTCTTCAATACCCATAACATCAGTATGAACAGGAAGTTTTTCACCTATCCATTCATTAATAATATTTTCTGTTTTTCTTACTTCATCAGGAGTCATCGCACGTGAGAAAGTAAAGTCAAAACGCATTCTCATATCATCAACATAAGAACCTGCCTGTTTAACTTCATCACCCAAAACCTTTATCAATGCCGCCTGTAATAAGTGAGCAGATGTATGGTGAACTCTTATTTCTTCACGTTTTTTAAGATCTATCGATGCTTTTACATTATCACCTATGATAACATCACCGAAAGCAATCTGACATCTGTGAATAAACAGCGAATTGACTTTAAATGTTGTCAAAACTTCAAGTTTGACATTTTCACTTTCAATTACGCCGCTATCGCCGATTTGACCACCGCATTCCGCATAGAAAGGTGTTTTATCAAGGACAACATCAACAAATCCGTCACCCTCAATTTGAGCTAAAATTTTTGCAGAACATTCATTGTTTTCATAGCCGACAAATTTTGTTGAGCCGACTTCTTCTTCAACTTTGGCATATTTTATGTCACCGGTTACGCTGATTTTTTGAGTAGCGGCTTTTGCTCTGTCTTTTTGTGCCTGCATTTCTTGTTTAAAACCGTTTTCATCAACATTAAGGCCGTTTTCCTGAGCAATTTCTCTTGTTAATTCAAACGGAAAACCATATGTATCATAAAGTTTGAATGCACTTGCCCCGTCAACATCTTTTTTGTTATCAATAAATTCGTCTAAAAGTTTATATCCTCTATCAAGAGTGAGTTTAAAACGTTCTTCTTCTTTTTTTATAACGTCTTTAACCTTATCTTTATGCGAAACAAGCTCAGGATAAGCTTCGCCGTATAACTCAACAACAGTATCAACCAGTTTATAGAGGAACGGCAAATCCATACCCAGAATTTTGCCGTGACGGAGTGCACGTCTTAAAATCATTCTCAAAACGTAACTTCTGCCCTCATTTCCCGGTAATACGCCGTCTGTAATTAGAAAAGTTACGCACCGTGCGTGATCCGTTATTATACGAAGTGAAATATCTGTTTTTTCGGATTTTTTGTAAGGAACACCGCTCATTTCACTGACTTTATCAAGTATCGGCTTTAATAAATCGGTTTCAAATGTTGATGCAACACCCTGACATACCATAGTGATACGCTCTAACCCCATGCCGGTATCAACATTTTTCTTCTCTAAAGGCGATTGACTACCTTCTTCGTCCTGATAAAGCTCTGTAAATACCAAATTCCAAATTTCAACCCATCTGTCACATTCGCAAGTTGCAACTCCGCAGCCTCTCGGGTCGTGGCAATCATATTCTTCACCCAAATCATAGTGAATTTCGGAACAAGGTCCGCAAGAACCTGAGGCTCCGGGAGGTCCCCAGAAATTATCCTTTTTGCCTTTTCTTATTATACGTTCTGCCGGAACACCGATACTGCGCCAGATCTCAAAAGCTTCATCATCCGTTTCAAAAATAGTTATCCATAAGCGGTTTTTATCAAGTTTCAGGACTTCTGTTACAAATTCCCAAGCCCACGGAATAATTTCACGTTTATAATAATCGCCAAACGAAAAGTTACCAAGCATTTCAAAGAAAGTATGGTGGCGTGGAGTACGGCCAACATTTTCAATATCGGAATCTTTACCGCCTGCACGTGCGCATTTCTGGCATGAAGCGGCTCTTGGCGGATTGTAAGGAGGTTTTACAATACCCAAAAACATTGGTAAAAACTGCAACATACCGGCTGTTGTAAGTAAAACAGTCGGGTTGTCAGGCACCAAACTTGAACTTTCAACAATTGTATGCTGACGTTTATCCTTAAAATAATCTAAATATAACTTTCTTATTTCGTTTCCGCTTAACATAATATTCCTCTTCTTCGTGTTGTAAGAGCATAATATTACGAACATGGCGGATTTTGAATATTTTTATAAGTTATGTTGCAGTTCTGTTTTAGCGTTTAACACAACGGACCTGAAGTGTTGAATTTTTGCCGTACTGCCCCTGTATAAGATATTTTATGTTCGCAATCCAAACATATGTTTTGCCGGATAAACTTGATGACCAGTATGACTGTGTACTATCTATGGCAGTCATATTTAATAATTTTGAATTGTATGTCATAGCAATAAGCTCATTGATATTCGGAACACGGCTGTTTTCTTCCCTTTGTGTACAAAGACTGCGTGAATTTTCAAATATAGTCAGACCATCGGTTGTATTTTTACCCACCGGCACCGGTGCAACAACAACAGAACCAGTTGAATACAGCGCAGTCATAAAACCTATATCCTTACCAAAAGTATTAGGTCCTTTGGCTCCGTTCAAATCATATACGAAATTTGCACACATAAAATTCTGTGTGTGGAAAACTTCATCATGTACATATCCCGGATTACCTGCATAAGGCACTCTTGCCTCTATGCTTGTGCAATACGGATTATAAAAAATTGCTACATTTTCCCCATTCAGCGTTTCAAAAGCAGCCGCTTTTGTATCTATTATAGGATTCATAGTACTATCGGTAAAAGCAGGATTAAGTTCAGAAATTTTTTTAGGGAAACTTATTGTTTCACCGCCCATTGTAGTTACTGTTAACGGAATACCGCATTCTATCAAGTGGTCATTATCACAAATATTATTAATTCTCAAAGATTTGCTCAAACCTTCCGCTACAAAAGCCAAAGCAGAATTTGAAATTGTTTTTTCATCATCATCGCTAACACCATAGTCATTCAAAGACGGCATCATGCTTATTGCCTGCGCCATACGTGTATAAAGGGTTTTTCTCTGTGTCATCCAGGTTTTTTCGTTTACATTACCCTGCAGAGCAGGTATCGTTATTGCGGCAACTATTCCGACTATTGTCAGAGAAATTAATATTTCTGCCATTGTGAACGCGAATTTTTTCATATATCCTCTCTTTCCGATTATCTCTAATATAGCATATTTTAAGCCTGCACACAAGACTTTAAGGTCAAAATTGACCTATCCGCCAGAGCTTCATTTTTAAGTTTTTTATTCTTTCTTATTTTTTTATCAAGCTCTATCGGCGCTAAAATTCCCCAGTTTGAATTTATCGGCTGCAAATTTGTCTGCTCAGGGGAAGTAATATAATGAGTAAGTGCTCCAAGTATCGTTGTTTCAGGCAATTCCAGTAAAGTCGTATCATTAATATAACGCGCCATATTAATGCCTGCAAGCAAACCTGATGCAATAGATTCTGTATAGCCCTCAGTTCCAGTAATTTGTCCCGCAAAGAATAAATCGGCACGATTTTTTGCCTGAAGTGCAGGATTTAAAATTTTCGGTGAATTTAAAAAGGTATTTCTGTGCATAACACCGTAGCGGACAATGTTTACATTTTCAAGCCCCGGAATAGATTGCAGAAGCTCCTTTTGCGCACCCCATTTGAGGTTTGTCTGAAACCCGACAAGATTATATAGGGTTTTTGCGGTGTTATCCTGCCTTAATTGTACAACCGCATAGTTTTCAATTCCTGTACGTTTATCAATTAAACCGACAGGCTTCATAGGACCAAAACGCAAAGTATCAATACCGCGGGATGCCAAAACTTCAACAGGCAGGCAGCTTTCAAAGAATTTTGCACCTTTTTCAAATTCTTTAAGTTCAATTTTTTCAGCGTGCGTCAATATATCGTAGAATTTCAGATATTCCTCTTTATTCATCGGGCAATTTATGTATGAAGCTTCACCTTTACCGTAACGGCTTGCATAAAACGCCTTATCAAAATTTATACTTTCAACATCAACTATTGGCGCAATCGCGTCAAAAAAATGTAAATGTTCATTTTGGGTAAATTCTTTGATTTTATTTGCAAAATCTTCGCTTGTAAGTGGGCCGGAAGCGATTATTGTCGGCGTTTCGGGGATTTCCTTAACTTCTTCATTAATAACAGTAATTAAGGGGTTTGAACGGATTTTTTCAGTAACTTTTGCGCTAAAAAGTTCTCTGTCTATTGCTAAAGCTCCGCCAGCCGGAACCCGGCACTCATAAGCAATTTTTATTAATTCACTGCCTAATATTTCCATTTCTCGCTTTAAAAGCCCGCTTGCGTTTGTTATATCCGATGAACCCAAACTGTTTGAGCAGACAAATTCAGCGAATTTATCGGTTTTATGCGCACCTGTTGATTTTTTCGGTCGCATTTCATATAAATTCACTTTAATCCCGCGATTTGCAAGCTGCAAAGCAGCTTCGGAGCCTGCCAAGCCCGCACCGATAACATTAACGACCTTTTCCATTAAAAATTATCCTTAATTTCTTCGGGTTTAAATATGCCTTTTTCGGTGATAATTCCCGTTATCAATTCTGCAGGTGTAACATCAAATCCCGGATTTATTATATTTACGCCCTCAGCGCAAATTCTTTTGCCATTGATGTGTGTAACTTCTTCATGCGAACGCTCTTCTATAACTATTTCATCACCAGATTTTATTGAGGTATCAATAGTTGAAGCCGGAGCTGCAACGTAAAACGGAACATTGTGGTATTTTGCTGAAATTGCAACTGTATACGTTCCTATTTTATTGGCAGCATCACCATTTGCTGCAATTCTGTCTGCACCTACCACAACCAAATCTATCATCCCTTTTTTCATGAAATATGAACACATCCCGTCAGTTATCAAAGTTGTAGGAATTCCGTCCATTGTCAATTCAAATGTTGTTAATCTCGCTCCCTGCTGGCGAGGGCGAGTTTCATCAGCGAAAACTTGAACGGTATTGTCTTTAGCAAAGGCAGAACGAACTACTCCCAAAGCAGTACCATAACCGACTGTTGCAAGAGCGCCTGCATTACAGTGAGTTAAAATAGTTGCCCCATTCGGAACGATTTTTGCACCGTTATCACCTATTTTCTTATTGATTTCTATATCTTCATTTTCAAGTTTTACGGCATTCGTTTTTAATTCGGAAATAAGTTCTTTTATTGAACCCTTTGAAGATTTTATAATTTCTTTTTGTTTTTCTATTGCCCATTTAAGGTTTACTGCAGTAGGGCGTGAAGTTACAAGATAATCAGCCTTTTCAAGCAGTTTTTTTATGAATTCAGCTTTATCAGTATATTTCTTTTCCAATTCCTGGGCAAAAAGTATAACGCCCTGTGCACCTGCAATACCAATAGCCGGAGCACCACGAACTATCATCGTCTTTATAGCATCATACATATCCTCACCGGTTGTTATATTTACATACTTAAATTCATAAGGTATAATGGTCTGATCAACCATCTTAGAATAAGTATCAACCCATTCAATAGTCTTTATTCTTGAATTAAATTCTACCATTTATATTTTCTCCTACTTTATATTTTTGATACTCTCATCAACATAATAATACATCAAGGCAGAAAAAGCATTAAGTACAGAACTTATTACACAGACAAAAATTATAAACAAAAGAGCAAGTGAGAAATTCATCAATCTTGCCATCAGGCTGAATCCGCCCAAATAAGTCATTGAGAAAAACAGACTTAAAACATATACCAAAGGGTAAAATGTTACACCAAAACCCAGCGTTGAAAAAACACCGATAAGTGCACCCAATTTTAAACTTTCCTTTTCATTCAATTTCTCAACCAGATTAAATTTTTTGAAAAAATACAACAAAGGAACGGATATCAGTGTAAACAAAATAATTACGGAAAACTTTGCCACAAAAGGAATTATTGATATTAAACCAGTAATACCTCCTGTTATCAAAGATATCAGAAATATGTTTTGAAGCTTTTTATTCATAATACCCCTCTACTTAAAAGTGAATATCTTTTGGCCATGGAATACACCGGCAGCCTGAACAGCCAGCGCATCCAATTTATCATATTGCTGTGTTTCGTGGTATATTTTTGCCAAAAGCAGATATAATCTTGCGTTAGCGGATTTGTTTATATATTCCTCCATAAGCGCTTGCGATTTTGCAAATTCAGAGTTTTTGTAAAGAGAATACGCATAAACATAAGCGCTTAAAGCATCGCTTTTAATTGTATAAGCTTTTTCAGCACATTTTGCCGCATTGACATAATTTCCGGCTTTTAAATATAATTCCGCCAAATTCACAAGCACGCGAAACGAATTTTCACGGTCATAAACGTATTTTATTGCTTTTTGGAAACTGAGTATGGCATCTTGCAATTTGCCATCTTTGTAATATACAACACCCAAATTAAAATATACATCAAAAAGTGCCTGTTTATTGTTTAAACTTTTTAACGACAGTTTGTAGGCTTCAACAGCTTCTTCATACCTGGCCTGCAAATTGTATGTGTCACCGACTCTTGCATAAACTTTTGATTTTAATTCGGCATTATTCATAATTACAATACTGCGGGAATATATGGATATTGCCTTATCATACTCTCCTTTTTCCTTATAATAATTTGCAAGAGTAACATATAAATCAGGAACTTCCGGAGACATTTTCAAGTTGTATAGCATGGCTTTTTCGGATGCTACCGAACGGTCAAACTTTTCACCCCAAACATCATCAGGTTTTATTAATTTTTGATTTTGTTCGGAGGACAGAGCTTTATCAATTTTATCCGGTTTAATAGAATATACAAGTCTCAGAGTATTCAAATCCGATTTGTTAATTACAGGTCTTACACTGTGTTCTCTGCTTGGTTCCGGATAATAAAGAATATTATCGTTTGAGCCTCCGCTATGCCCTCTTAAGCCCAAAGAGTGGCCGATTTCTCTTAACGCTATTGCGTACACCATATCTTGGGCATAATTTTCGCCGTTACAATCGTTATATGTAAATTCAATATTGGAACGTAAAATGTTACCTTTCTCATCATAGGTAAAATACTGACGTGATGGACTTGAATAAGTATTGGTATCGCATGCACGAACAAAATTTTCAGGATACGAACAAACAATATTTGCTTTATCGGCACTGTCAACATATGTGAATGAAATAAATCCCTGAGTTGATTCTTCCCAGCGTTTAAACGCTGATTTTATTTCCTGCATATGGTATCCCGGAACATTTTCACTAAGCTTTATGTATACTTTTAAAGGAAAACTTTCCGGATTCCATCTTACAAGAGTTCCATATGATAAAACGCTGTCTATGTAATTATCACCGACTTTTTTATTTATGCTGGCTCGTTTTTCAGCCTGTTCTTTTTCCTGTGTATAGATATTCGGATAGTATATGTCTTCCGGCAAATCCGAAATGTAAACATTAAATCTTTTGTTTGTGTAAGAGTACGTTTTTTTGCTGTCATCAAAAATTAAATTGTCATCAGCGACATTTTCATCAACCAAATCTGACAGAGTATTTTCTATGCTTGTATCACTTTTAAGCATTTTTTTATTTTCAATAGCAGTTTTTTGGCTAGGAAAAACTATCTTTACAATTGAAATAAGAAACCATAGAGCAATCAGAACTATGCATATCAAAATCGCATAGCGCGTCAGTTCTTTCATATTGTCGTCAAAATCACCATCTAATCGCATAATTTCCTCACTTAACCGTACGATTATGACATATTGCTATCGCAATTGCATCAACCGTATCGTCTAGTTTTGGCAATTTTTCCTTGTTTGAAACAGAAATTTCCACCATTTGTTGTACTTCTTTTTTTTCTGCTCTGCCATATCCGGTTAAAACCTGCTTAACCTCAATCGGTGTATATTCAAATATCGGAATGTTATGTTTTTCAAGCGCAAGCAGAATCACACCTCTTGCATGAGCAACCGGCATTACAGTAGTGCGGTTTCTGAAAAAAAACAATTTTTCTATTGCGGCGGCATCAGGTTTATATTTTTCAATAATAACTTCCATGTCGTTATATATTTCAAGCAATCTGGATGCTTCTCTTGTACCTTTTTGAGTTTGTATAGAACCTGATGATATTAAACGAACATCATCACCGCAGCAATCTATTAAACCATACCCGACTATTGCCATTCCGGGGTCTATTCCCAGTATCTTCATACAACAAATTATAACGTTTTTTTTCACTATTGCAAATTTATGTATTTTTTTGATAATATCATTTTCTAGGAAGGGGCTGTATATGAAAGAACGTATAGTATCAGGCATGAGATCAACCGGAAAACTCCATTTGGGACACTATTTGGGAGTAATTGACAACTGGGTTAAACTTCAAAACGATTTTGAAAGTTATTTTTTCGTTGCCGATTGGCATGCCTTGACTACAAAATACGACAAAACCGAAACTTTAAAACAGGATGTAAAAGATGTTGTTATTGACTGGCTGGCATCCGGCATAGATCCTGAGGTTTCCACAATATATGTGCAGTCATTAATTCCTGAAATTGCGGAATTAAACGTGTATTTAAGCATGGTTACTCCGCAAAACTGGGTTGAACGTGATCCGACCTTAAAAGATATGGCAAAAATTTTGCGCAATAAAGAGGGAGATGCCCAAATCAGCTATGGACTTATGGGTTATCCCGTTTTGATGAGCGCTGATATTATGGCACTGAACGCTCAAAATGTTCCTGTCGGAATTGATCAGGTTGCACATATTGAAATCACACGCGATATTGCAAGAAGATTTAACAATATCTATAAAACAGAATTCTTTAATGAGCCAAAACCATTATTAAACAAGTGTTCTCTTATTTGCGGACTTGATGGCAATAAAATGGGTAAATCATTTAATAATGATATAAAAATTTCAGATGACGAAGAAACCACAACGAAAAAAATAATGACCGCAATAACCGATACAAACAGAATAAGGAAAGATGACAAAGGTAATCCTGAAAATTGTCTTGTTGCATACAAATATTGGGAAATTTTCGGAACCAAAGAAGAAAAAGCACAGGTTTGTTCGGGCTGCACAACAGCATCTGTCGGTTGTGCCCAATGCAAACGGGCCCTGGCTGAAGTTATCAACAAGAAATTTGCGCCGATAAGAGAAAAACGCAGATACTACGAAGCTCATCCGGAAATTGTTGAAGAAATTATCCGCACAGGTTCAGACCGCGCAAGATGTGAAATCCAAAAAACAGTAAACGAAGTCAGAAATATAATCGGAATGTACTGATATATAAACTCTTGTTAAATATTTGATTTTTAAACCATATTTGCTACGATAGAGTTTATGAAAAGCAGAGTATTGTATTTTGGGGAAGACAGTGAAAAGCAGGCAAGATTTGAAAAAAATCTTGAGCCTTATGATTTTACAACGTGCTCAGATGCTGATTACGTCATAGACCTGATGAAAGTTGAACCGCCCGATATAATCATTGCGGATGCCGACTTTAACGGAACAAAAAAATTCGTTAAGGATATAAAATCCAAATTTGAAAACGTTTATATCACAGCACTTTTTTCGGACAAAACCGACAAAGAGCTTTCCAAACATTCTAACTGCATACTGAATTACAATTCACCAGACGACATTATTTTAGCTACTATTGACACTTGCCTGAGAAACAAAAAATCGCAGGAAACTCTTTATTACACAAACAAAAACCTTGCATCAAGTTTGTATCGTTTGAACGTTTTATATGATACAAGTTCAAAATTCGCAGGCGGCCTGGACAAAAATAAACTCATTGACATTATGATAGAGGGGATGGATAAAGCGCTAAGCTTTTCACTCACCTGCACGCTATCGTTTTGCAACCCATCTGAGCCTGTTTTGATAATAAATTCACTATACGAACTGTCGGAAGAAATACTGAGCGCCCTGAAATTACGGACAATTTTGAATTATAAAATGCTTTATGACAACAGAAAACTTCCTTTTGAACTTGATGAGAGCAATTTAAAAATAGTTAAAAAAATCAAAAATCCGACAGGAAGATACAATTTTAACATCTTCAGATTTGACAATATGTTCGCCTCAATCGGACAAAATGAAGAATTTTACGGATGTATAGAAATCTTTAAAGATACAAAATTCACAACTGATGATTCAACATGTTTCCAGACAATTGCAAGACAGGTTTCGATACCTCTGAAAAGCGCAGCTTTGTACCAGGAAATTATGGAAACAAATGAAAAATTAAAAAAACTGGAAAAAATTAAATCCGATTTCATATCCATTGTTTCTCACGAATTAAGAACTCCGCTTGCTTCAATAAAAAATTCTGTTGATATTGTTTTGACGGGCAAAACAGGCGAGCTTAATCCGAATGCCGATAACTTTTTTCAAATGGCGCACAGAAATATATTAAAATTATCCGACATCATAAACGATTTGCTTGATATATCAAAAATTGAAGCAGGGAAAATGACCTTCAATTTTGAAAAAACTAATATAAATTCCGTCATAATGTCGGCTAAAACTACACTTTACGCAATGGCACTTGAAAAAGAAATTGAAATTCTGACGGAATGTGATGACACGCTGCCCGAAATTTCAATTGATTCAAAACGCATTGAACGTGTTTTGACAAACCTCATCTCAAATGCCATAAAGTTCAGTGATAACAACAAAAAAATAAAAATTTCATCACAAAAAATAAACGCCGAAAATATCAATAAAGATAATTTATTCAAAACAACTCTTGAAAAATTATCGGGAAATTATGTCTTGGTAACCGTTGCAGATGAGGGAATAGGTATTGCCGATAAGGATATTTTGAGAGTTTTTGACAAATTTTCGCAGATAGAAGATTCTTCCATGAGAAAAGTCGGCGGAACAGGTTTGGGCTTACCTATTGCAAAAGAACTTATTGAAAATCACAAAGGCGCTATCTGGTGCGAAAGTGAACCGAATAAAGGCTCACAGTTCAAATTCGTTTTGCCTTTAGAATAAATCTTTATAACTGTCTATTTCTTCTATAAAATCGGTACCAGGTTTAAGTTTTTGTTTTGTAACATCCAGCACCGTTGAATTTTCCCTTACCGCATAAACTTTTATTCCCCGTTTCACACATTCAAAAACAGGTATTGAACCAAGTGAGTTATGTGGCATAACAAGAAAGTCCAAATCATTTATACTGATACCGCCGACATCACTAATTAAAGGTGCGTTATTCAAACCCAATAAAATACACGGCAAAAATGTCGGTGTAATATATTCTGAAGATGCTTTCGGATTAACTATTTCCGTTGTAATTTCCAAATCATCAAACGCCGGCGAATGCGCGCAAGGAACTTTTAATTCTTTTGATATAAGGTGTGAAATTATCGCTTCAACTCCGCCCACAGGATCAACACCCGCGCCTGATGAGTATTCGGGGTTATCGTCTTCCGGATTTTCAAACATGCAAACAATAGCAAGCGCATTACACCCTTTTTCAAGTAAGGATTTTCCGCACTTTAAAAGGGTTTCAGGGTTTTCTATTCCGCCTGTTGAAATTCCGTTTTCATCAATTTGAAAATTCACTCCGACATTTTCATCCGTTATTTGCCAATGAGGAATATCAATACCATAAACCGCCTTTACGGCATTAATCGTATTTATATGAACATTCAGGATTTTTTCGGGTATCGCTTTATCAAAAATCACTCCGATTTTGTTGTTTTTAGATGGTTTTAGATTTATTTTCCCCTTAAAAAATTCATCCAAAGAATACCCTTCAACATAAAACATTTTGTCATTAATTCCCGAAAACCCGCCCGCATTAACAACATTCGGGTTAACAATCAGCCTGCAATTTTCGGATAACTTTCTTGCATAAGGACTTCCGTCACCAGCAAATCCGCCGATACTTGCCCCAACTCCTGTCGGAATTATAAACGCACCTAATTTTTCACCGTTAAACATAAGGAAATTATAACGCAAAATATTGTAATTTTGAATTATAATCTGTTAAAAATCCAATAATTGAGATAATTTCATATCGTAGGCATTTGCAAGTTGTAATAATGTTAAATATTTAGGTTCAACCTGTCCATTTTCAATACGGCTTAAAGTAGATGGTTCAAGCCCATTTTTGTAACAAATGTTTTCAAGAGTTAGTTTCCGTTTCTTTCTTAAACTCTTTATGTGATTACCTAATTGTAATAATTTTTCATCAGAAACTTGCATATATGCAATTTTAATATTATTATTGGTATAAATTTTGCATACATGCAAATATAATTAATTTAGGACAAAATTTTATGAAAGACTTTATTTTTGAACACAATCTTGAAAACAAAATGATGGAACTAATCAGTTTAATCCAAAGCGTTAAAAGCACGTTAGATATTATGTATAAAGCCAGCGAAGATACAAGTAACGATGAACTTAAACAGTACGTTGACTGCATGATTTTGGTTATGGAAACTGTTGATCTAATTCTTGATAAACAAAAGAATGTTACACAAGAGTTTCAGGAAAATTATTGCAACTAAAATTTCATTTGGCGCATGCCAATTAGTCTATTTTGTGATATGATGATTTCGGATATGTTAGAGTTATATGTAACCGAAACCGAAAAAAATACAGGTAAAATTGTTCTTTCTGCAGGATTAGCCGCTACCATGCAGGCTTTAGGGTACTGCTCAACACTTTATAAACCAATACAAACCGGAGCTTTGGTACAGAAAAACGGACTTCTGAAATCTGGCGATTTGGAATTTATGAAATATGTTGACAGTTATATGGAAACATATTCAACATATCTTTTTAAATCAGCATCTTCGCCCGTTATTGCTGCCGCTCTTGACGGTATAGAAGTGGATTTTGACTTAATATGCAAAGATTATTCCACTTTCTACAAAAATTACGACTGCATTGTAACAGACGGAACATACGGACTTTCAACGCCGATAACAAGAAAATTTACAGAAACCGATCTCATAAAACGAATGGGCTTGCCTGTTTTGCTTGTTGCTCCGGCTGAAAGTGCAAGTATAAACACTACGATAATGTCAATTCAGCAAGCACAAAACAACGGTTTAAATTTCAGAGGTATTGTTTTATCTACTACTGACGGAATGTGTGAAGAAGAATCCCTTACCACAAAACTAATAGAAGAATACACAGGTATAAAAATCTGCGGAATTTTCAACAAACTCAAAGAGGATAAAGAATTTAACCCTGATGATATAATTGCAAACATTATCACGGATGTTGATATCCAGAAAATTTTTGATGTGGAAATTGAAAAATTGCAGACAAATATTTAAGGAGTAAGATTAAAATATTATGTTTTTATATGAAATAGTTGTTACCATATTGTTTATAATTGCGTTACCGATTTATGCGGTAATACGTGCAATTCAGAAAAAATATATGTTCGGCTGGAAAGAAAAAATGGGATTTCTTAAAGTGCCTGACAACCTCAAAGAAAAACGCATAATGTTTCACGGTGTTTCAGTCGGCGAAATTATTGCGTTAGAAAACCTTATAAAAAGAACAAAAGATGAATTTCCAGACTATTCAATCATAGTAACAACAGGAACAAAAACCGGGCAAGATATTGCACATAAAAAATATAAAGGCGTAGCGGATTATATTACCTACTTTCCTTATGATGTACCGTCTTTTGTAAGAAGTTTTTTAAAAAAAGTCAAACCGTCTTTTGTTTATATCGCAGAAACAGAACTTTGGCCTGCGTTTTCGCATTATTGCAGACAATATAAAATTCCGCTTTTCATAATCAACGGCAGAATATCAGACAGCACATATAAAACTTATCTGAATTTCAGATTTTTCTTCAAAAAAATGCTTTTAAATTACACAGGAATATACACTCAAAGCAATGAAGATAATGACAAACTGATTACACTTGGCGCAAATCCTGATACAACAAAAGTTATGGGAAATCTTAAATTTGATGTTAAACCAAAAGTCTGCGATATTGAAATAGGGCAAAACGAAGGGCGCGTAATTATTGCAGGGAGCACACATACAGGTGAGGATGAAATAGTTTTGGAAGCTTTTAAGCAAGTAAAATCTCAAGTGCCGGATGTAAAACTTCTCCTTGCACCACGCCACCCGCAAAGAGTTCCGCAAATTGAAGAATTGGTTAAAAATACAGGACTTGATTACGGATTACGTTCCCAAAACGATACTTTCAACGATAAAGATATAATTTTACTTGATACTTTAGGTGAACTCGGAAAAGCTTATGCACTTTGCCATTTTGCTTTTATCGGCGGAAGTTTCAATACAACGGGCGGGCATAATCCTTTGGAAGCAAGTGTTTACGACAAACCTGTAATTTCCGGCCCGGATGTACATAATTTTAAGGACATTTTCGGACTTTTGACAAAAACAAATGCCGGAAAAATCGTCAAAAACGAAAAAGAATTAACAGAACATATGACAAAACTTTTAACTAACGAAGATTTTTATAAATCAGCCTGCGATGACTGTAAAAAAGTTTTTGAAAGTCAAAAAGGCGCATTGGAATTTGTAATTGAAAAAATAAGAGAGGCTACAAAATGATTATAGGTTTGGTAAAAATTTTAGTTATTGCTCTAATCGGCTACATAATCGGTTCAATACCGACAGGATATCTAATTGTAAAAGCTTTTAAAGGAGAGGACATCCGCAAAATCGGCTCCGGTTCAACGGGAGCAACAAATGTCAAACGAGTTATGGGTAGACAATGGTTCTATATAACACTGGCACTTGACCTTATAAAAGGTATGATACCTGTT
>JAGCBH010000050.1 GCA_017652265.1 bacterium | reverse complement strand
GAAAGCATATTAAATTGTGAAGTTTTGTAAATATTATTTCTCGTAAATAGCAAAAATTTTAATTTATACGTTTTAGTATGAACATAAAGCTCTCTCTTCTTATTTAAACGGACAGGCCTTGGTTTTACAAGGTCTTTTTTTTAGTCAATTTTGCTGAAAAAATCATTTAAATCAGTTTCATTAGGTTGAATATAAGGTAAATTGTATTCTTCTGCAAGTTTTTCAACTTTTGGGTCATAATCAATCGGTATTGTTTTGATTTTGGCTTTTATTCCGATTACATTTGCATGAAATCTCATTGCAATCAAATATTCCAAATTAGCGATAGTATTTATTACACCTTCATAATTCAGATTTGACATAATTTTTGTATTTTTAATACCGTTTTTATTTAAAAACGTTCCAAATTTTTTGCAAATTTCATAATCTATACTGTCTTGAAGTGATAACATACAGATTTTTTTGTCTGAAAAATGTTTAGTTACTTCGTTTGCTAAATTGTTCAAAAATAAATCAGTTACCCCTTTAAAATCTCTGAGTTGAATGCCGACTATGCCTGTTTTATTCTTATTTACCCCTTAACCGTTCAATTGGCTCATAACTTCTTCTGCAAAGTTGTCAGATCTCTTTTCAAGACCTTCGCCAAGAACGTATCTGTCAAATTTTACAATTGACAATTTGCCTGAAATAAGTTGTTCAATTGTTTGATCAGGATTCTTAACAAACGGCTGCTCTATTAAACATTTTTGAGCCATTAATTTGTTAACACGTCCTTCAACAATTTTTGCTCTGATTTGTTCAGGTTTGCTTTGCAAGTCTTCTTTACCCATTTCGATTCTTGTTTCTTCATCAACAACTGATTGAGGAACATCTGCTCTTGATATGAATTGAGGAGCGGATGATGTGATATGTAAGCAAATATCTTTCATCAACGCTTCGTCTTTCTTATCTGTTTCAAGAAGAACGCCTATTTTGCCGTTGTGAATGTAAGAAGCGGTTGAACCTTCAATTCTGACAAATCTTCTAAAAGTAATTTTTTCGCCTATAGATGCGATTTTTTCTTTGATTAAATCAGCAACTATCTTGCCGCATTTAGGGCAAACAGAAGCCAAGAAAGAATCAACATCAGCAGGGTTGCCTTTTGCTACACCTTCAGCCATGCAATCAGCCAATTCTTTGAATTCAGCATTTTTTGCAACGAAATCGGTTTCGCAGTTAAGTTCTATCATTGCGCCGCAATTGTCATCAACGTATGATGCAATAAGACCTTCTGCAGCAATTCTGCCCATTTTCTTATCAGCGGAAGCCATACCTTTTTGGCGTAAAACTTCCTGTGCTTTTTCCATATCTCCGTCAGTTTCGACAAGTGCCTTTTTTGCATCCATCATGCCTGCACCTGTCATATCACGGAGTTCTTTTACCATTTGTGCTGTAATATTCATTAAATTCTCTCCTATTTTTATTCGCTAATTTCAGCTGTTGCGGTAACTTCTGCAACACCTGCGTCTTCTGCTTTAATTTCTTCTATTTTTGCAGTTTGGTTTGCTTTGTTTTCTCTGAGTTGTTTACCTTCAAGAACCGCGTCAGCAAGTCTTGAAACGATTAACTTAATTGAACGGATTGCGTCATCATTACCCGGAACGATATAGTTAATACCATCCGGATCAGCGTTTGTATCTGCCAAGCAGATTACCGGAATATCAAGTTTGTTTGCTTCTTTAATTGCGATTAATTCTTTTTGCTGGTCAATAATAACCAATATATCAGGTAAACCTCTCATTTCCTTGATACCGCCTAAAGTCTTGCTTAATTTAGCTATTTGACGGTTCAACTGAGCGATTTCTTTCTTAGGTAATTTTTCAGCCTGACCTGAAGACATAAATGATTCAAGTTCTCTGAGTTTGTTAACTCTTGCTCTGATTGTTTCAAAATTGGTAAGCATACCGCCTAACCAACGTCTGTTTATGTAGTAAGCGCCTGAGCGAAGAGCCTCTTCCGCTACAACGTCTGCTGCTTGTTTTTTTGTACCTACGAAAAGTACATTCTTTCCTCTTGCTGCAAAATCTCTTACAACAGAGTATGCTTCGTCAAGTAAATCTGTGGTTTTGCGTAAATCAATAACGTAAATACCATTTCTTGCACCGTAAATATACGGTTTCATTTTTGGGTTCCATCTTTGTGTCTGGTGTCCGAAGTGTACACCTGCTTCTAAAAGTTCAATAATAGATGCTGTTGGCATCGCCTTTCTCCTTTTGTTTTAATGTATTGTACTACGGGAAACACGGCTCCATTCGGTCTTATACGGTAAATAACCGCTCCGATCAAACTAGGGCTAAACCTATCAAGCCAGTGTAACCAATAACACTCTACATCAAAAAAAATATTTTTACAAATTTTGATTAAGAGAAATTAAGAGACTTGCTTGTCGGCATCTGTCTTTAAATCTTTTCGTATGATTTTATTCATAAGTTTCGGAATTCCGTAACCGTATGAAACAGCTATAGCAAGGAAATTTATAATAAAATTAATTGCCGCAATTTTTTTTGATTTGCCTGTAAGCTCTCTTATCCGAACTGTAGGCGGTATGATTTTATTCATAAAGGTTTTTGGTGCATTTTTATCTATAATTGAAGTTTTAAATATGTTATCCGAAAGTTTTGCTAACGCACTGTTAATTAAAAGATCTCCGCCGAAATAAACAGCAAGTCCGGTTGCGTTTATAAGCAAATTGTTCTTTAATTCCGTTCTGTTTCTCGATGCTGAAGCAACACCCGTCATTGCTACCGTTAGGAATAAGAATAATGGAAACCGTTTCATAAATATTCCGTTTGTATAATCAAACAAATGAGCATTATCTTTTATGAAATTTGCAATTCCCGTTGTTTTAGGCGAAATAAGCCCTTTTCTTATTGCAAGCGGAAGTGCTGTAAGCATTGCTATCAGTGCGATTGTGGTGCCTTTTCTCCACGGCTCTGATTTTTTGTATTTTGCAGCTCTCTTTTCAACAAGTTCTCTGTCTGCAAGCTCAAATTCTGCGGAATATCCGTCCATTTGGGTTTTCTTCTTTGTAAGATAATTATTTAAAAATGCCATTCCGCTCACAGAACCCGAAGAAAACAGAAAATCAAAACTCAAAACCGCATTTTTTGCATTTATAAGTTTTCGTCTTATTTTTTCAAAATCTCCACCGTTATTTTTTATAATTTGCGAGTAATCGGTATTTTTCTCTTTGGATAATAATTTTATACCCTCTTTTAAAAGTTCTTTATCTTTCAAATATTTGTTGGAAATATGAATAAGGTTGCTTTCTTTGGATGATAATTTAGGAGTTAATTTTGCAATATACTTCATAGCAAGCCGATTTGTCAGAGGCAAGGTTAAAAAAGGGCTTAAAAAACATAAAGAATAATTTACGGAAACACGTCTTAACCTCTCTTTTCTTTCAGTCTTATTATTTGCAAAACAAACAAAAGGAACGTCAACAGAAGCATCTAAAAGAGCCTTATTTAACATGACATTTTCTTCCAAAAATGCTACCGCATTAATGCCTGCACCTTTAAAATTCAATGAATTCTGACTTATACCTCTAATTTCCATAAAACAAATAAAACATGAAAATATTTTTTTTTGCTACAAGAGAAATCAACTTGCTAAATTTTAATTAAACGTTTATAATTTAGCTATGCTGAGTATCAGAAGGTTGGGCTTATTTGATAAGCGAAAAATTAAAGGTATTATAAAAGCAAACGGTTCGGATGGCGATTTTAAGTATCCGATTTTGAAAGAACTTTGCTGCTTTGTTCAGACTTTTTTGCCGTTAAAAATGAAATTGATGTCAGAAACTTTTGTCTGTACCGATAACGGCGATTTAAAGGGGGTTATATCCGTTAAGCCCGTCCGGGGAAACCCAAACAGAATAAATATTTTGCAGTTGATTTTTGCAAATAATGATTACACAACAGGCAAAGAACTTGTTAATTTTGTTGTAAAACACTACGGTAAACTCGGTGCAACTGTTTTTAAAGTTGTAATAAATGACGAACAAAAAAATCTTGAAGATTTATTTATGCATGGATGCGGTTTCAGATGCGGTTCGTGGGAAAATTTATGGGATTTGACGCCTGATTAGACAGATTTAAGGAATTTAAAAACGTAAATTATTCCCAGATGACGGATAGCTACGCATCTCAGGTTGCTGACCTTATAAATTCTGAAGTCCTTTCTCACTACAAACCTGCGCTTTTAAGGAACGCAAACGAATTCAAACCGCCTGTTGTTGAACTTTTCAGCAATACAAATAAAAGTACTTATGTCAAACATTTCGGCAAGAATATTTGTGCATATTTCAGTATCAGGACATCCGACAACAAAAATTTTATACTTATACCATACATAAACAGCGGATATGAAATAAGTTACGATGAAATTATTGCTTTTGCGGTAAAAAATATTTCAAAATTCAGAACAAGCGATTTTAATCTTTATCTCTGCCAGCAGAAAAATCTGAAATTTTTCGAAGATTTGGAAAAATATCTGCATTCAAATAATTACAAATGCGTGAATACAAGTCATGTTTTGATTAAAGAATTCTATACACCCGTAAAACAGGAATATCAATCGTTTGTATTCAGCGAAAACGGGCTTGTTGCGAACAGATAGGCACAAAAAAAAAGAACCTTCTTTCAAAGGTTCTTTTTTTAAATGGTCGGGATGACACGATTTGAACGTGCGACCCCCTCGTCCCAAGCGAGGTGCGCTACCAAACTGCGCTACATCCCGTTAATTCCTCTTGAATTTACAAGATTTGATATTTAATTTTCAATTTTGTCGGAAGAGCGAGGTGCTACCTCTCCTCAAAAATGACATTTAGTCATTTTTTCGTCGGCAGAGTCAAACTGCGCTACATCCCGGTGCTATTTAATTGTCCTTGCCGAAACACCCGTTTCGACTGGTGCGCTACCCCTCTCACAAAACAATTATCAATTGTTTTGTTCGGCAGAGTGCTACATCCCGCTGCCTGCAAGGCAGTTCCTTATTCGGAACAATTACCTCATTTACGCTTTTTACGACCTTCTGCAACTATCAACAATTTTGGTGCTATCGCTATACACAATTATTGTAATTGTTTCTTGTCGCCTGACTAATTTACCCCAAAGAAAAAATTAAGTCAAGTAAAAATTTATATCATATGTCCCATTTTTTCTTTTTTGGTTTTGATATAACGTTCGTTATAATCATTTATTTCAGGCTCAATTTTAACGATATTGCGAATTTTTAATCCGTAGCCATCAAGTCCGACCACTTTTTTCGGGTTATTGGTTATCAGATCAAATTCGCTATATCCGAGGTCAAGAATTATCTGAGCGCCGACACCGTAAGTTCTCAAATCAGGTGCAAATCCAAGCGAAATATTTGCCTGAATGGTATCCTGCCCCTGTTCCTGTAGTGCATACGCTTTAATTTTATTAACTAAACCTATTCCTCTTCCTTCATGCCCTTTTAAATAAATAAGCGCACCTTTGCCGTATTCTTCAATTTTTTTCATCGCTTCATGAAGTTGTTGATTGCAGTCGCATTTCAAACTGTGGAAAATGTCACCCGTTATGCATTCACTATGAACTCTTACAAGCGGAACTTTGTTTGTACCGTCATCTTTAACAAGTGCTGCATACTCTTGTCCGTTCAGGTGATTTTTGTATGCGTAAATTCTGAAATTTCCGAATTGCGTCGGTAAATTTGCTTCAGCCTCTCTTGTGACAAATCTTTCGGAATTTAGTCTGTATGCGATTAATTGAGCAACGGAAATGAGTTTTATATCGTGGTGCTGGGCAAAATGTTTTAAATCATCCCGTCTTGCCATTTGACCGTCATCAAGCATAATTTCGCACATAACACCTGCCGGTCTGTGGCCGCATATTTTAGCCAAATCAACCGCTGTTTCTGTGTGACCTGTACGTTCTAGCACTCCGCCTTTCTTGGCAACACAAGGAAAAACATGTCCCGGACGTCTTAAATCTGACGGCTGAGCATCGGGCGCTATCGCAACTTCAATGGTTTTTGCCCTGTCAAATGCGGAAATTCCTGTCGTTACACCAAATTTTTCCTCACCGTCAATACTCAGCGTAAAGGCGGTTTTCATTTCTTCGGTATTGTGGTGAACCATCTGAGGCAAATCAAGGCGCTCAGCGATTTCCGGTGCTATTGCAAGACATATGAGCCCTCGACATTCCTTTGCCATAAAATTTATAATCTCAGGTGTTGCAAATTGTGCGGAAACTATCAAATCGCCTTCGTTTTCTCTGTCCTCATCATCGCAGACAATAACAGGTTTTCCGTGAGTGAAATCTTTAAGCGCATCTTCAATTTTATCAAATTCAAACTTCTTATTAAACATATCCATTTTCAGCCAAAAACTCCATTGTAATATTACTTTTATTATCGTTCGGGGATAAAAATTTTTCAACATACCGACCTAAAATATCCGTTTCAACATTAACAGTATCGCCGATTTTCAGGTATTGCAGATTTGTATTTTGGTATGTGTGGGGAATGACAGCTATCTCGAAACAGGTATCGTTAACATCCGCAACTGTCAAACTGATACCATCAACGGCAATCGAACCTTTTGGAACAATTAATCTTGTTTCATCAGTTTCAAAATACATATTGTAAAACTCATCAAGTTTTTCTGTTTTCAACAATTCCGCAGTTTTATCGACATGCCCCTGAACAATATGTCCGCCCATTCTTGAACTTGGCGTCAGAGCTCTTTCAAGGTTTACAAATTCACCGGTTTTGAGCGAAGAAAAATTTGTGACATCCAGAGTTTGTTTGCTGAGTTCTGCCGAAAATGATGTATTGTCAAATTTAACAACTGTTTGACAGACTCCATTTACGGAAATACTATCGCCGATTTTTATCCCGTCAAGAATTTTTTTGCATTCAACAGTTAATACGGCATTATTTTCATGCCGCTCAAATTTTAACACTTTCCCTATTTCTTCAATTATCCCTGTGAACATGTCTTTTTATTATCCCTGAGGATATTATAGCATGAAATTATAGGACTTTAAATTTCTTCAGAAATTTAAAGGTTATTCGCTCTGACATTTTATAAGAGTCGTGCCAGCTTTCCAGTACATTTTTTATTATTTTTCTTGCTTCCGCTTTTGTGTAATTTGCCTTTGGCGTTTCATCAACATGTTTTACCGGGATATCAATGTCCATATCACTTACTTTAATAGCAATTAGCGGAGAACGGTCATACCATTTTTTAAACCAATCGGCGAAGCGGGTTCTTTTATCATTCATAGGAATGGCACAACGGCTGTCTAAAAGATAACTTCTGCCATTTAAAATACCTACCTGTTCAGTACGCCAATTGCTGAAATCTCTTGACGGTGTATAACCTTGTCTGCGCATTTTTTGTTTTACTTTTAAAACATTTGCCGTACTTACACCTTCCGTTTCGGCTGCACGTTGAATATATGCGTAATATTTGCCGTTGCTTTTTACATCACTCAATAGCGGAATATCAAATTTCGGGTTGTAATTTCTAAATTCAAACGGATTTTCTTCGGATATTTTAAGTACTCTGCCGTCACCTATATCAAAAACAGTTGTTAATCCGCCGAAACCGACTATTCCGTATATTTTCTCATTAATAAAAAATTTACTTTTTTCTATAAATTCAATTATGGGATTAAGCCTTTTGTCAAGTTGAAGATCTTTTCTGCACTGTTTCAAATCCTCAACCATTCCGTTAGGTTTTATTATTTCGTAATGGCGAAAATAGTCATCACCATCAAGCCAGATATAGTATCTTCTGCCATTTGGGAAATTTTCAACATCATACTTTTTGAATTTTGCCTGTATAGGGGTTATTGTATTATCCATAAGTTGTATAAAACACGTAAAAATATTTTTTGCTATTTACTTTGCGCTTTATTTTTTTTGTATTATTATATTAATTGTATTAATTAAAAGAAGGTGGAACTTATGGTAAACAAATTAATCAAAGAAGACACAAAAATGTTTTTGACCGGAAACGAAGTTCTTGCCTATGCAGCAAACGCAGCAGAAGCTGAATTTATGTACGGTTACCCGATTACACCGCAAAACGAAATTATGCATACTTGGTGTAAATTACTTCCTAAAATGGATGCGGGATTTTTACAGACAGAAGATGAAATATCTGCAGGGTTTTCTACAATCGGCGGTATTTTAGCAGGTAAAAGAGCATTCACCGCAACAGCAGGACCGGGAAATGTCATCATGCAAGACGCTCAATCAATGGCTGAAATGATGAGAATTCCGTTTGTATGTGCGGTTATGCAAAGAGGCGGCCCGTCAACGGCTACCGTTATTTACGCTCAGCAGGAAACTCGTTTGACATGCTTTGGCGGAAACGGTGAAGGTTTCAGAATTGTTTATTCAACTGCCGGACACCAAGACCTTTATGATTATATGATTAAGGCATTTAATACTGCTTGGACATACAAATTCCCTACATACGTTCTTGCAGACGGTTACCAAGGTAAAATGAGAGAACCTGTTATGTTATATGATCCTGCTTCACGCGGTATCAATATGGTTCCTGTTACTCCGTACTTGTTAGGTGAAGGTGAAATCGGAAAAGACAGAAAATCAGTTCACTTGCGTAACACTTACAACATGGAAGAAGAACTTATGGAAGTTCTTGAAGGATATCAGGCTGACTACGACAAGATGGCAGAATCAGTTGCAGAATCTTATGAATATATGACAGATGATGCTGAAATTCTTGTTATTGCTCACGGTATCGTAGCTCGTTCAGCTATGACGGCTATTGATGAATTGAGAGCAAAAGGAATTAAAGCAGGTTTATTCAGACCTATAACTATCAGACCTCTTGACGTTAAATCAATGAGAAGTGCAGTTTCTAAAGCAAAACAAGTATTGTTTACAGAATCTGCAAACGGACAACTTGCTCAAATGTGTTTAGAAAAACTTTACGGTTTGACAACACCTTATTCAACACTCTTCAAAATGGGTGTTGGCGTAACAGGTGACGACATCGTAAATAAGGTCGAAGAAATGAGCAAACAACCGGCAACGGTTTAAATTAAAAAGGAGAAATTATAATGACAGAATTATTAACAATGCCTCCAAGACTGCCGGAAGCGCAAAACGCAGAAGTAGGTGCTTCTAAATTTTGTCCCGGTTGTGGTCATGGATTAATTTTAAAATCATTGGCATTTGCCATTGATGAATTGGGACTTAAACAAAAAGCCGTATTCGGTTGTGATATCGGATGTTCACTTTTATCTTGGAATTACCTTGATTTAGATACCGTTCAAACTCACCACGGTCGTACAAACCCTGTAATATACGGTTTTACAAGAGCAAATAAAGAAGCAATCGGTATTGCATATATGGGCGATGGTGGCGGTCTTGCAATAGGTTCTCAACACCTTGTAAACGCTGCAGTTCGTTCAGAACGTATGCTTATTATCGTTGCAAACAACACTAACTACGGTATGACAGGCGGACAGATGTCTCCTACAACAATGCCTGGTCAAAAGACAGAAACTACACCTTACGGACGTGACTGTGAAGTTACCGGCCGTCCTGCAAAAGGTGCTGAAATGGTTGCAGCTATCGCTGATCCTAACAAAGCATATGTTGCAAGAGCTTCTGTTTCTAACTTGAAGAAATTACGTCAAACATTCAAAAAAGCATTGAAAAATGTTGAAATGGGCGGTTTCTCATTTGTTGAAGTTCTTTCGCTTTGCCCTCTTAACTGGAGAACAAATAACGTTGATACATGGGGCAGATTAGAACAAATGGAAAGCGTTTTTGAAGTAAACGAATTCTTATCAAGAGAAGGATTGGAGGTATAAGATGTCAAGAACAAAAATGGTATTGGCAGGTGAAGGCGGACAAGGCGTTCAATCTGTAGCTAAAATACTTGTTGAAGCGGGCTACGAAGCTGGCAAACAAGTTTTATACATCCCTAACTTCGGTGTTGAACAAAGAGGCGGTGTTTCAATTGCATTCTGCCAGATAGCTGATGAAAAAATCGGCGAACCGCGTTTTGCAAAAGGCGATATTGTAATTATGTTGTCTGACAGAGCAATTGACAGATGCGAAACATACGTTGATGAAAATTCAACAGTCGTTTATGATACATCAGTTTGTACGAAAAAACCGACTTGCAAATGCAAGAAAATTATCGGTGTTGATGCAAACAAAATCGCTAACGAAAAATTGAGTGCCAGAGTATTCAACATTATCGTTTTGGGCGTATTGCTTGCAGCAACTAACGTACTTAAACTTGATGATATTAAAAACGCAATGGAACTCGCATTGGGCAAAAAATTCGCGGTAAAACCTGAATTGAGAGAATTGAACCACAAAGCTCTTGAAATGGGTATGGAACTTGTTTGCCAGAGTGCAGTTTAAAGAGAGGTAATCGAAATGACAAATACATTAGAATACAAAGGTTATAAAATTGAAGGCGTAGGTAAAGGTAAAGCAGATTATTATGTTTATACAGACCTTTGCAAAGGCTGTGGACTGTGCATAGCAAAATGCCCTATGAATAAAACGGGTAAAGATTGCTTGAAATGGTCAAAGGAAACAGGACTTTTCCAAACTCCTGCAGTTGAACCGGATCCTGAAATTTGTATAGCATGCGGTGCTTGTGAATTAACTTGCCCGGACAGCGCTATCAGAATTGAAAGAAAATAACCTGATAAATTTAAAAGATAAAGCGGGCGGATTTTTTAATCCGCCCGCTTTGTATTTTATTAATTTTAAGAATTAATCTCTTTTCTTTAATGTAGGAAAAGCAATTACATCACGAATTGACGGCGAATTTGTAAGCAACATAACAATTCTGTCAATTCCCATTCCCATACCGCCTGTCGGTGGCATACCGTATTCTAGAGCTGTAATGAAGTCTTCGTCAATATCCATAGCTTCTTCGTCACCTGCGGCTTTTGCTTTTGCCTGTGCTTCAAATCTTTGACGCTGGTCAATAGGATCAGAAAGTTCAGAAAAAGCATTTGCAACTTCCCAGCCGTTAATACGTGTTTCAAAACGTTCGGTTAATCTGTCGTTGCTTCTGTGAACCTTAGCAAGCGGTGAAATTTCTCTTGGATAATCAATGATGTGGCAAGGTTGAATTAATTTTGGTTCAACCTTTTCTTCAAATACAGCATCAACTATCTGTCCCCAGTTCATACCTTGTTCAACAGCCACGTGAAGTTTTTTGGCTTCTTCAAGAGCCTGTTCCGGAGTGAAAATTTCCATAAAATCAACGCCTGTTTCATCTTTTATTGCGCCAAGCATTGTTTTTCTGTCCCAAGGCGGAGTTAAGTCAATTTCATTTTCGCCATAGGTGATTTTTGTTGTCCCAAGAACTTCTTTGGCAACGTATGCAACCATATTTTCAGTTAAAGTCATCATATCGTTATAATCAGCATAAGCTTCATAAAGTTCTATCATAGTAAATTCAGGGTTATGGCGGGTATCAATACCCTCATTTCTGAAACATCTTCCTATTTCATAAACTTTTTCGCTCACGCCGCCTACGATAAGACGCTTAAGGTAAAGCTCAAGAGCAATACGAAGTGTTAAATCCATTTCCAGTGCATTGTGATGAGTATTAAACGGTCTTGCGTTTGCGCCTGATGCCATTGTTTGCAAAATAGGAGTTTCGACTTCCATATAACCTTGTTTTGTTAAAAATTCTCTGATTTTGCTTATAATCAAACTTCTTTTACGGAAAGTTTCTCT
The DNA here is from genome assembly GCA_017652265.1 of bacterium. GTDB lineage: Bacteria > Cyanobacteriota > Vampirovibrionia > Gastranaerophilales > Gastranaerophilaceae > Gastranaerophilus. The sequence goes on along the minus strand of JAGCBH010000050.1, from coordinate 4,760 downwards.
TACTTCTTCGTTAACAATCAAGTCAACGTACCTTTGCCTGTAACGAATTTCAACGTCAGTTAAACCATGGTGTTTTTCAGGTAACGGAAGTAACGCTTTTGATAAAAGCGTAAGTTCTGTTGTTTTAATTGACAATTCCCCTCTTGGAGTTCTTCTTATTGTTCCTTTAAAACCGACAATATCACCAATATCAATAAGTTTTAAAATTTTCATCTGATCTTCGGATACGTTTTCCTTGTGTGAAAAAATCTGAATTTTTCCGCTGTCATCCTGCAAATCTATAAACATACCTGTATTTCTTATGGCCATAACACGCCCGGCAACGGAATAAACATCTTCGGTTTCAACACCGGCTTCAAGTGAAGCATATTTTTCCTGAAGCTCTTTTGCGCATGCGGTTTTCACAAATTTATACGGATACGGATTTATGCCTTTATCTGCCAAATCCGTTAACTTTTGGATTCTTGTTTGTCTAATTTGATTAATTGATGAGTTTGTTTCCTGTGTTTGAACTTCCATAACTTCTCCTTTTTTACTCTTTGTTTGAGCGTACCACAAAAATAACAAATTATAAAGGAATGTTCATATATTTACATTTTTAAATTAATATTGTAAAATGTTATGGGAGATTGTGATGGCGAAAACCGTTGTTGATTATAAAGAGAGGATAGTTAGTGTTATATCTTTATTGACCGATAAAGATGCTATGAGTGCTATTGAGGCTTTAAAAAAGTTATCAGACAGCCTCAAAAAGGAATCCGAAAACAGTTTTAATTCTGAAATAATGAGTCTTACAGGATTTGCAAATTACCTTGCAGACAAAAATAATTTTCAGTCCGCTCTTGAAACTATAAATGAGGGGCGGGTTTTAGCGGAAGCTTCCGATAATGTTTCTGCCAAAATGCTTAATGAATTTATTTTGGGCGAAATTAATTTCGGCGAAAGTGAAACTAAAGTTGCGCTGAAGCATTATGCAAAAGCAAACGAACTTTTGTCGGATAAAGATGTAATATATGATATTTCTGCACCTATTGCAATACGTATAAGCCAAATCCATAACGGGCTTGATTTTAACCATCCTGTTAAGGCGGATCCTTTGGTGGCTCTTGTTAAAATCGGACGTTCTATTTCCGCTTTAACTGATATAAAAGTACTTTTAAAAGTTATTGCTGAAGAAACCAGAAATGCTGTTCAGGCTGACAGATGCACCGTTTTTCTATGGGACAAAAAGACAAATGAACTATGGTCTATGGTTGCTCTGGGTTTGGATAGTGAAGAAATCAGATTTCCGGCTGATAAAGGTCTTGCGGGATATGTTGCCCAAACCGGTGAAAGCATTAATATAAAAGATGCTTATAACGATAAGAGATTTAACCCTGAAGTTGACAAAAAGACGGGTTACAAAACAAAAACAATTTTGTGCCTGCCTATTAAAAACAACAACAAAGAAATCATTGGTGTCTTCCAGGTATTGAACAAAAATAAAGGCTATTTCACAAAGAGTGATGAAGATCTACTTAGTGCAATAGGCGGTAGTGCAAGTATTGCTTTAGAAAATGCCCAATTATTTGCCGAACAGCAAAAACTATACAAAGAACAAAAAGAACTTTTTGAAAACTTTATTGATACGCTTGCAACCTCTATAGATGCACGTGATAAGATTACGGCAGGTCACTCTTTAAGGGTAAAATTATATTCGGTATTGCTTGCAAAAGCCTTAAAACTTGACGAAAAAGAAGTGGGCTTAATTGAAAAAGCCGCAATTCTCCATGATATAGGAAAAATCGGTATTATGGATTCTGTTCTGCAAAAAGAAGGTAAATTAACGCCTGAAGAATATGCTCATATTCAGGAGCACGCACGCATTACACACGATATTTTGAATAAAATTCAAACATCTGAGGATTTCAGAAAAATAACCGAAATAGCAAGTGCTCACCACGAAAAATTTAACGGAAACGGCTATTATCAGCATTTAAAAGGTAAAGAAATACCTCTTGGCGGCAGAATTCTTGCGGTAGCGGATGTATTTGATGCTATAACTTCAAAAAGGCACTATCGTGACAGAATGCCTATTAAAAATGCTCTGGAAATACTCATAAAAGATTCCGGTACACACTTTGACAGCCTTATAGTTGATACCTTTATGAAATTAAATTTATACGATATTATACAGGTATTTTTAACGGAAAATGCAGGCTCATATATTGATGTTAGCGATCTGAAGATATTGTCGGAAAATACTCCTGCCATTCTTTATAAGGCGTTGTGTTCTGAAAAACCGACACCTAAGCAGAAAAAACTTATGGAAACTTTTGACGGTTACTATACAAAGAAAAGCGGGGAAGATAAAGCCTGATGAAAAAGATGTTGATTATGGGATTGGTATTATTATCTTCGGCTTTTGCTTATGCACAAAGTCCATATTCTCAACTTCAATTTGCCGATCCTGTTATGCAGAATTTGCTGGGCGGGACATCCTTAGAACCTAAGAAAATTTCTATAAGTTATGACAGTCCGTTTACACTTTATAATATAGCGTTTGAAAGATTTAAGAACGGCAATATTAAGCCCGCTTATGATGATTTGAAAAATCTGTTGGAAAATGCCGGTACAAATGATTATTTTTACATTAAATCAGCCGAAAACATGGCAAAAATAGGTTTTTATTCATTGTCCGAACTTGCAATGGATAAGATTAAAGAAAATGACATTGCAAACATAGTAACCGAAGATATTCGCCACTACTATTTCCCGAAAGATCAGATTAAGCAAAAGAAAGAACTCTATCTGGCTGAGCTTTATTCCAATATTGTGTATAATGAACAGTCGGGGGAAACTATAAACGAACTGCTTAATGCAGGTTTGGATGACGATTATACAAATTACCTTATGGCGTTTGCATATTTCCAGAATAAAGACTATAAAAATGCGCAAATTTATATAGATAAGGCGGTTGATATTAATCCTGATAACATCCGCAACCAGATTTTGAAAGTAGAAATTCTTGCTGAAAACGGTCAGGAAAGAGAAGCTTTAAAACTGATTAAAAAACTTTCATCCAAACAAATTTATTCGGTTATTTTTACCGATAAAATACGTTCAAGTGAAAAGTATGTTCAGTACAAACTTGCAAAAAATTCTAATCAAAAGAATTATTATCTCGGTTATTATTACTACTATGAAAAAGCCTTTGAAAAAGCTATAAGAACAATTACCGGGATAAGTAAAAAGGACAAAAATACAATAGCGCTTCTTTCCAGAATTTATTATGATACAAACGAATATGATAAAGCACTGGGTTTTGCTCATAAAGCAAAAAATGTTGCTCTTGCAAATGAGGTTATTGGGGATTATTTTTACAGAAAAGAAAATTATGTATCAGCCGAAAAAGCGTACCGCAGAGCGGCAGCGCTTGATAAAAAAAATTACGGTTACAGCGAAAAATTAGCCCAGACCTATGTTGCGCTTGATGAAAAAAGCCGAGCAAAAAATATTTTTGAGGATGTAATCATGAAATCCAATAATGCATATTTGTCATATTATAATTTGGCGTTATTGGATTCTTCTACTACTCAGCAATATTTGAAAAAATGTGTTGCAATAAATACAATGTTTACGGATGGCTGGCTTGAACTTGCAAAATATGAGCTTGATAAACAAAATTACAAAAATGCCGATAATTATCTTAAAATAGTGAAGTCTATTGACGAAAATAATTTTAAATATTATTATTATCTTGGTTTACTTTGTGAAAAACAGGGGCAGGCGGTTGACGCAAAAGCGAATTATCAAAAAGCTTTGCTTATAAATCCCGATTATGCTCCGGCAAAAGAGGCGCTGAATATATGAAACTAAACATCTTGATAGTTGAAGATCATGAACTTACTCGTTTCGGTTTAAAAACGACTTTTGAGGAAGTTGACTATGTGCAAAATATTTACGAAGCGGAATCTGCTGAAACCGCTCTGGAAATTTTTGATGCTAATCCTATAGATATAATAATAATGGATTTGGGGTTACCCGGCATGAACGGTATTGAAGCAACACAGAAAATTCGTTCACGCAAAAAAGATGTGAAAATTATTATGCTAACATCTCACAATGACGAAAAAGAAGTTTTAAACAGTCTGAAAGCCGGTGCTAATGCATATTGCTCAAAAGAAATTAATCCTCAGCGTTTAATTTCGGTTGTTCAGTCTGTTGCGGATGGTGCTGCGTGGTTTGATCCAAGTATTGCACACATCGTTCTAAGAGCGGGCGCTAACGCACAAACCAAAGAAGAGTCTTCTGCTGATAATGCGAAAAAATATGATTTGACTACAAGAGAAGCTCAGATTTTAAAACTTATGACAGAGGGATACAGCAACATGGAAATTGCACAAATTCTTGTTATAAGCGTTAATACTACAAAAGCACATGTTGCAAACATACTTCAGAAACTTGAAGTAGATGACAGATTACAGGCTGCACTCAAAGCTTTGAAAAATAAAATTGTATAATTGCAAAATACTTGCAAAAAAATAAGATTTTGCTATTATACACATATAAATATCATTTGCCGAATAGGAGAAAGATTTAATGATTGATTATACAAGAGAAGAACTCGTAGAATTATTACAAAAAAATCCTGAAAAATTTAATGAATGGAAAGTTGAGCAGGAAGAAGTTGATTTAAGTGAAGTTGATTTTTCCGGTATATCTTTGAGAGAAATTGATTTTTCTAATGTTGATTTGAATTCAAGTTCTTTTGCAGATTG
>JAGCBH010000049.1 GCA_017652265.1 bacterium | reverse complement strand
TATGATAGCCGTAATCCTTTAATATTCTATCCTTAACAACCGGCGTGAAAAAATTTTCAACATATTCCTTTTTTGCATTATCTAAATTTCTGACTAGCCTTATTGATTTTTCATAAGTTTTCAAAAATCTTTTAACAGCATATTCCTGCAGCGTACTTGTTTTAAAGTTCGAACGGCCTCCAACTATAAAATTATAGTCAAAATCAAAGCTTATCATATAATCCAGCTTTTCGCCTGACATGCCGTTATAATCAAATTGTCTGAGCTTTGTTTTTATCATTCTTTCCGCCTTCTTTCAGCTACATCATAATTTTCATTGATTCCGATTTTGTTTGTTTCCTCTTCTTCTATTTCCTCTGATATATGAGGCTCTTTATTATTAAATTTGCACCACAAACGATAGTGCTGCATATCCGGAAATATACCATGAATGTTCTTAATCATCTTATAAACTCTCTTTCCTTAAATAGTAATCAATATCAATTTCATTATCTTTGTTTTTGCCTTTTTTAAAAGGTTTTATAAATACAACTTTACCAGACTTGTAATGTCTGTAATGCCCTTTAACTCCCCAGCAATCACATGTGATTTCATGATGTGATACAGCTTCATTATTATAAATAATTATGTCTTTTAAAAGATAAGATATATTTGATTTGTGTTCATGTGATTTTTTAACTGCTTCTTTATGCTTAGCATCTCGTTCAATTGTTTTTCTGGGGTAATTCATTATATAGGAAATAACGCCTAAAATAATAGCATGATAAAAAGATGCCTCGTGTTCTAATCTGCTACGCTCTAAATCGTTCGAAGATTTTGAATCTGTTTCAATCCAGGTTTTCCCCTTTTTTCTTTTAAAATACAAAGTTACATGTTCTCTATTAACCATAGAATAATAATATATGCGGCCGCTTTGAATTTTAAAATCATCCAGCATAACTGTACCCTTTAACCGGAAATCCTTAGCAACATCAACCTGGATGTTAAAATCATCAAAACAAAATCTTTTTTCATCATCCAGCATCTGTGCAGCTTTTTTCTGTTTTGCATATTTTTGTATTTCCTTATAATCTTTTAAAGTGATTATTATATTATTCATTGTTTACCTCCTATAATCCGAATATCTTGAAAACACGTTCAATGCCTTCCAGCCAGAATTTTAATTTTTCAACTTTTTCCTTATCACCGTTATTTTCAGCCTGTGTCAAATCTGCTTTGATTCTTGCTATCAGCTTTGATATATATTTATCATAAATATCTTCTTTCCATTTTGTATAACGCGTTGGATTGTATTTATAATTATAAATTTCTTTGTCTTGATACAATGCAGCCATATCAAGACCATAAGCTTCAAAGCACTCTTTTAAATCATCCTCAGTGAAAAGCTGTTTGTTTAATAATTCAATGCCATGTGATCCAATACCCAGGTAATTAAGCATTACCTCTTTTCTTTCCTCTTCGTCGCCGTAGTCCTTAATATATTCCTGAGCTTTTCCGCTGCCTTGCTTTGCTTCCTGTTCAGCTCTATAAGCTAAAAGTTCCGCAGCATATGACTTTTCAAACTTTGTGCTTATTTCTTTATCAGATAAATTTTTATATTTTTTAGCAGATTTTTCAACAAATTTCTCATGTTCCTGTGATCTTTTGGCCTCCCACTCTTTTCTTGTGTATTCCTGGGTGGCTTTTCTTGTCAATTTCCGTGTTTCTTCGGCCTCTTCTGCCTGTGTTCTTGTGATCTTCTTTTTACCTTTTAAACTATCAGCAATTTTCTGTAATTCTTCTTTCATAACCGGATCTTTTGCAGTTTTTAATTCGTATTTTATTGTTTCTCTAAGTAAAGCAAGCTCTTCGCCGGTTACATAATCACTTTTCTTATTTCTTCTCATTTCTTCACTGCCTTTTTAAGCATTTCTTTGGTTTTCTCCGGTATCTCTCCCATATATCTGACAGCCGGTTTATTATCCTTTAAATGTATCTGATATTTTTTAAAGCATCTTTTTAAATCAAAATCATAAAACTCTGCTAGATTTTTGATGCTTCTTAAATTTAAAATTGAAGTGTCAACCCCTTTGATTGTCACTGGGCAATCTTCAAGGATAAGACCTGTATATACATAATCGTCATATTTTCCAATTGTTAAATGCACTAATTGCGTCGCACTCTCTTCTATTTCTTCATCAACTATCGATATAGGATATTTGCTTGTTAGTTTATCAGTAACCTCCGGCAGCACTTCGATATTAAAAGAAAATGTTTTCTCAATAAATTTATTAAAATCTCTATCCAGTGCGTCATACAAGCTTTGATAAATGATTGATGCAGCCGGAAGCCCTGCAATTGTAGCCGATATGTTGTTATGATTATCAAGCGATATATAAGATTTGTTTCCGTTTACAACAAAATATTTATAACAACCTTCAAACTCAAATTGGCCTATATGAAATTCATTCTTGTATAACGTGTCATTATATTCATTGATAATCCTATCCACTTTTTCCGGATCCGAATAGTCAAGCTTTAATGAATCTGTGTCGGTATAATATACTTGTATGCCATTATTAAGCAAATGATATAATAAATCAATCAAGTGACGCCTTGCAAACGCGGTCACAAACGTTCCGACGCACATATTTGTTTTTACATACTTGCTATTCTTAAACTCTTCGAAATTTCCCGGAACAATCTCATATTTCATTGTTTCAAAATTATAAGTGATTGTTTCTTTCACGCTTTTTTCAACTAAAATCCCATATAAGGAATTAAGCTTTGATTTGAATTCCTGGAGATATTGATTTATTAAAGCGATCTGAATTTGATAATCTGTTTGTTCATTGATAATGTCCTCAATATATTTATATTCCTGTGCGAATTCATAACTATTAAAAAGCTCTTTTTTATCATGTATCGTTTTACTGTATTTTTTTAATTCGGATTTTGCATGAATTAAACGTGAAATTGAATTAAGTGTAAATCGCGGTAATTAATTAAGATATCTATTTACATATATTTTATCAATCTCAGTAAATTCGAAGTCATAAAATTTACAATAATTTTCAAAGTCGATTGATGTGCAAATAAATACGCCTCTGGCAGCCTTTACCACTTTTCCAAAAATCTGCTCCATGTCCACCGATTGAAAAAACTTATGTCCTGAAAGAATTGCATAATTATATTTATTAAGCTTCAGATTTTTAACATGTATAATTCCATACCAGAATTTATGTTGATTGTATCGCGGATCCGAGCGGAACTTATTAAACTCTTTTATGTTTTCTAAGTGCGGAGCTTTTAAAAACTTAGTAGGGAACGGTTTAAGCATCTGATAAGGATAATCAGAACACGCGTCAAAACTAGCGATATTTTCAAGCGTTTTTCCTATTATTGAAAAGTCAAATGAAACAAGGCCACCCATAAATGATAACTGCTCAATTGAATACTGCTCAAAATCAGCCGGGATGCAGTCTTTATTGAAAAGTGAAAATGCTTTATAATCCAATGTTGAATTGTGCTTGATATTATCAAAGCGAACTATTCCGGTCTTTGTATAAATCTTTTTCCATAAATCACGGATGTTATAAGTGTTCAATATTTTGGTATGAATATATTTTAAAACAATATCACAGTCCTTATAATTATATTCCTTTTCAGCATCCGAAATCGGTGACAACGGAGTGCGGTTTTTCTGATAATCATAATCAAGCTTATCCCAGTTTTCTCCGGTTATGGCGGTTAACTCATGGCCTAGTGTTTTTACTGATTTTCCTAAAAGCAAATATGAACACCTGAAAGATAAATTATCACAATCAATAAGCAGCGGTTTATGCCTCTTCATAAAAAGCGATCTTGTTATATTGTCTTTGTAAAAAGGGATATTATTTGAGAAAAATGACCACTCATATGAAAAATTATGAATGTAGATAAGTGTTTTTTTATCTCCGGATAGTTCCTTGATTTTCTCTAAGTCATTTTGTAATTGTGTATAATTGCGCTTGAATGAAAAATGTGAAATTTCGCCCGTGTCAATGTCCAGCTTTGAAATAGCGTATGAAATCATAAACGAGCAAGGGACTTTTTCACCTTTGTAATTAGTCCCTTTTTGCGTGCTTGTTTCGATATCGATGCAATAGATCATATTATTATAATCAATATTTCGTTTCCGTTCTTTGTAGCGATTTTGTCTGGCATATTTTGATTTTGACATAAAAAAATCTCCTTTATATTTGTTTTAATGATTTGATGAATTCGTTTAAAACGGTCGTTTGATTCTACTTATATTATAACATAAATAAAAAAACCGCGCTATAAAAATATAGCGCAGCTTTTTCGAATCATCAAATATAAACAACATACAAAAGGAAATAT
>JAGCBH010000048.1 GCA_017652265.1 bacterium | reverse complement strand
TGTTGTACACAATTATAACATAACCAACGACCATTTTGCAGAAATTAATAATTAATTAATAAATTGAGTTTTGTGGTATAATAAGGCGCGTGAGTGATTTAGTTAATAATTTGGAAAATATTTTCGGAATAAAAATCAAGGATGAAAGTCTTTTTAAAAAAGCATTGACTCATCCTTCAAATTCTGCAATCTCCGCAGATGAAACGTATGAAAGACTTGAATTTTTAGGAGATTCTGTTTTAAAACTTCTGTCATCAGACATATTATATAATATGTTCCCCGAATTTCCGGAAGGTAAATTATCAAAAATCCGTTCGGTTATAGTATCTGATGCCACGTTAGCTGAAATATTTAAGTCGCTTAAACTTCAAAAATATTTAATCCTGGACAAGCACGACAACAAACAACATCTTAGAGAAAACGATACCGTTTGCGCCTGCGCATTTGAAGCCCTGTTAGGCGCATATTATCTGGAAGGCCATCAGAAAAAATTAAGAACTTTCCTGAAAAAACAGCTTTCACCACATATAGATGAAGTTGAAAAAAATTATATCAAATTTAACGCAAAAGCACTTCTACAGGAATACACCCAAAGCATAAACAAACAGCTTCCGGTATATGAATTGGCTGATGAAACAGGTCCCGCACATAAGAAAACCTTTACGGTCAACGTATATTTCAGGGGCGAACTCTGCGGAACAGGCAGCGGATTAAGCAAGAAAGAAGCAGAACAAAATGCAGCCGCAGCAGCTTGCGAAAAATTTGAAGTGAGGGAGGAGCAATAACCATGTCAGCAATAATTTCACCGTCAATATTATCCGCAGATTTTGCAAATCTTGAACGTGATATGAAATCTGTTGAAAATGCCGGCGCAGACTGGCATCATATTGATGTTATGGACGGACATTTTGTACCGAATATAACAATCGGAATTCCGGTTGTAAAATCTCTGAAAAATTTTTCAAAACTTCCGCTTGATGTTCACCTTATGATAGAAAACCCTGATATTTATGCAGAAAGGTTTATTAAAGCGGGCGCTGACATTCTGACTTTTCACTATGAAGCTATGAAAAATGATGCAGAAATTTTGAAACTCATTGGACTAATCAAGAGTTTCGGAATTAAGGCTGGGATTTCAATAAAACCTAAAACTTCTCCCGAAGTCCTTTTGCCGTTTTGGGATAAATTGGATTTAGCACTTGTAATGACGGTTGAACCCGGGTTTGGCGGGCAGGATTTCATGCCGGAATGCGCCGTAAAAATAAAAACTATACGTAAAAATGCACCTGAAAATTTAATTATACAGGTTGACGGCGGAATAAACGCCCAAACAGGAAAAATATGCGTTGATGCGGGGGCAAATTCGCTTGTTGCCGGAAGCTATATCTACAAATCAAACGACATAAAAACTGCGATTAATAATTTAAAAAGTTAATATTTCATTAAGAATATTAATTTTTTATTTTTTCCATAGTATAAATGTCTTTGTGAAAGTTTAATTATAAGGAGGCATTATATTATGTTAAAACCACTTGGTGAAAGAATTGTTATTAAAGTTATTGAAGACACCGAGCAAACTTCAGGCGGTATATTCATTCCTGAGAGTGCAAAAGAAAAACCTCAAAAAGGTGAAGTCGTTGCTGTAGGTCAAGGTGAAGTTGATGATAAAGGCGAAAGAAAGCCGATGGACGTTAAAGTCGGTGATATAGTTCTTTATGCAAAATATGCAGGTACCGATGTTAAATTGGATGATGTATCTTACAAAATTTTGTCAATTAAAGACGCATTAGCAATTGTTGAATAATAAAGGAGAAATAAAATGGCAAAGAAAATTGTATTTGACGAGGAAGCAAGAAAATCCTTGTTAAAAGGTATAGATGCCGTAGCGGACGCAGTAAAAGTTACACTGGGTCCTAAAGGCAGAAATGTTATTATTGAAAAGAAATTTGGCGCACCTCAAATCGTTAACGATGGTGTTACCATTGCAAAAGAAATTGAACTTAAAGACGGGCTTGAAAATGCTGGTGCACAATTATTGAAAGAAGTTTCTTCAAAGACAAACGATGTTGCCGGTGACGGTACCACAACCGCTTCAGTTTTGGCTCAGGCAATTGTCAGAGAAGGTTTGAAGAACCTGACAGCAGGCGCTAACCCGATGTCTATGAAACGAGGTATTGATAAAGCTGTTGAATTATCAATTGAAGAAATCAAAAAGCTTTCAAAACCTGTCAATACAAAAGAAGAAATCGCTCAAGTTGGAGCAATTTCCGCAGGAAACTCAAAAGAAATCGGTGAATTAATCTCTGAAGCCATGGAAAAAGTCGGTACGGAAGGCGTTATCACCGTTGAAGAAAGCAAATCTTTCGGTACATCTTTAAAGGTTGTTGAAGGTATGCAATTTGACAAAGGTTATTTATCACCATACTTTGTTACCGATCCTGAACGTATGGAATGTGTTTTAGATGACGCTTACGTTCTTTGTGTAAACAAAAAAATCAATATTATTTCAGACTTAGTTCCTGTACTTGAACAGGTTGCACGTGATGGCAGAGCATTATTGTTGATCGCTGAAGATGTTGAAGGCGAAGCTCTGGCAACGTTAGTTGTTAACACAATGAGAAAAGTATTAAGAGCAGTTGCAGTTAAGGCTCCTGGCTTTGGCGACAGAAGAAAAGCAATGCTTGAAGATATCGCAATTCTCACAGGCGGCGAAATGTTCACCGAAGAACTTGGCATTAAACTTGAAAACGTTACAACCCAAATGATGGGCTTGGCAAAGAGAGTTACGGTAACAAAAGATGAAACGACTATTGTTGTAGGTTCTGAAACAAAAGATAAAGTTCAGGAACGTATCCGCTTAATCAAAAAACAAATTGAAGCATCAGACAGCGACTACGACAAAGAAAAACTTCAGGAACGAATCGCAAAACTTTCCGGCGGCGTTGCAGTTATTGAAGTCGGAGCAGCTTCTGAAGTTGAATTAAAAGAAAGAAAACTTCGTATTGAAGACGCACTCAACGCAACACGTGCCGCAAATGAAGAAGGTATTGTTCCGGGCGGCGGAGTTGCTCTTGTAAGAGTTCAACAGGCTCTCAATAAAGCTGTTGATAAGATTAATTTTGGTTCTGATGATGAAAAAATCGGATTCAAAATCCTTACAACCGCTCTTGATGTACCTTTGAGAGCAATTGCACACAACGCCGGTGCTAAATCCGATGTTGTAATTGATACAGTTCTTTCAAACGAAGGAGCATTCGGTTATGATGCTTTGGATTACAAATATGTTGATATGTTCAAAGCCGGTATCGTTGACCCTGCAAAGGTTACACGTTCAGCATTAATGAACGCGGCATCAGTTGCTTCAATGTTACTTACAACCGAAGCTGCAGTTGTTGAAATTCCTGAAGAAAAAGCAGAAACGCCTGCTATGCCTGCAGGAATGGGCGGCATGATGTAATTTCAACAAACTAAATTTATACATTAAAAGTGCCAATGAAATCATTGGCACTTTTTTGTTGCAAAATTTAATATACCCGACCCGATAACCTGAATTGGTAATGTTAAACCTCCGTCACAGGGTAAATAATCTGGTATAGGTTATTAAAATTAAACTCATAAGAGTCATAAAAGAGTTTGATTTACACAAGGAGGTAAAAATGACTATTAAGAAACTTACTGTGGCAGCTGCGATTGCCGTTGGAATAGTAACGGGTTCCCTAAATCAAGCAATGGCGACCTGCCCCTGTTCACAAAACGCAGTACCTGCCGCACCGATAGCACCATGCGCAGAGCCTTTACCGGTTGTCACCGGCGGTGCATGTCCATGTAATCAGACACCGGCAACAAGATGTAACAAATGTCACAAAACATTCAACGACTGTGATTGCGAAAAAGCAGAACCGATGCCTTGCGGCGCTGCTCCGTGCGATGAACCGTGTGATCCTTGCAAACGCAAATCATGGTTCAATTTCAACAAAACAGACAAAGATTGCGACTGTGCTAATGAAGATTTGAGCTGTGCACCGCCGGAAGAACCGGCTTGTGCAGCGTGCGCACAGACTTCTAAACCGTCAAGAAAAGACATGAAACAGGTTTATGGCTACCCCAACGCTATTTATGGGACTAACAACTACGTCGGAGAAACTGCAAATTCAATCCTATCTACGGAAGGAATAATCCAAAATAACTGCGGCTGCGGAGCTGCAGGTCGTCTGTCCGCAGGTGTAAGCGGTGTAACCGTATCATCTGACGGCCAAATAACAGGCGCCGCAACGCAAATACCTTGTCTTAACGAAGCCCCTGACAGGTACAATGGTGTTCCTGTTATGAGAACGGAACGCTTAATGGACGGAAACAACTGTGCAATTAATTTACAAACCGAAAATTCAATGACGGCAATGAAAAAAACATTTGTTCCGTATGATGTCAATGAAGCAATTTCAAAGGCATACCCTAATTTAAAAAATAATATCACCGGTGCCGCAGCAAGTATGGGAGGTTGCACATTTCCGGACGTTCCAAGCGGGCACTGGGCAGCATGCGACATTGACAAACTTGCAATAAACAACATCGTTGTCGGTTACCCGGACGGTATGTTCAAGCCGAACAAAAACATTTCAAGAGCAGAATTTGCAACTATGTTAGTAAAAGGTTTCAACCTAAACTGCGATATGCAACGTGAAAATCTATTTAAAGATGTTCCGATGTCAAACTGGGCAAATCCTGCTATCGCGAAAGCCGTTAAAGAAGACCTTATGAAAGGGTATCCGAACGGTAAATTTGAACCTAACAAAAACGTAACGCGTGCTGAAGCCCTAACCACAATATCAAAAGGAATGACCTGCGATATAGATAAGTGCAAAGCTGATGAAATTTTAAGCCAATACACAGACGGCGGTTCGGTACCTGACTGGGCAAGAATTTCTGTTGCAAAATCGCTCTCTAACGGCGCATTAAAGGATTCTCCAAATCCTAAGATGATTATGCCGAACAGAGAAGCTACAAGAGCAGATGTTGCATCAATGATGCAAACAGTAAGAGTAGCATTAGGCTATGACACAAACCCTAAAACAGCAAACGACATCTGCCCTGTATGCCCTTGCGACAAAAAAGCTTTTGTTGAAGAAGAAGAAATTGTAAAACTTCCGACATTAAAGGTTAAAATGATTGACCAAATAACGGCAAAATCATCTCACGTAGGCCAATACTTTAGAGCAAAAACTCTTGAAGATTTGACAATCAACGGTCAGCATTATCCTTGCGGCTCAACAGTTACAGGTCAGGTTGTTGAAGTTATAAGGCCGTCAGGATGCGATAAGGGCGCCATAAAATTGTCCTTCACAAGAATTGACAACGGTAAGTGCCACGCTAACCTTCCTAAGCAAATCTTAACCGCACAGGTTAACAAATCAAAACAGGTTAACCCGGTTGCAAGACTTGTAGAAATGCCGTTTACCCTTGCGGGTTCCCTGGTAGGTGTTGTCGGCAGAACAACGGGCGGTATGCTTTCAAATATCGGTAACGCCGCAGAAAACATATCAAATGATACCGGTTATATGCTGGGGCACGCATTCCAGGGTAAATTCGGTGCGGCAGCCCGCAGCTTAGGCGACGGCATCTGGGAAACAGTTAAAGCTCCTATTGATACGACAAGAACCGCATTATCGGGAACTATGGGCTTATTCCAGACTACTGGTGATGAAATCGCATATCTTGTTGATCCTAAAGGATATAAAATTGCGGCGGTTAACCCAAGAGAACAACTTACCATCGCTTTCGGATGCGTAGGAGAATAAAATCTCTGTATATGAAACCTATACGAACGGAGTTTGTTTCGGCAGACTCCGTTTTTGTATTATTTATATAGCATTATAAACGATTTTAAAGCCCTACCCTGATTTTTTTCAGGAGTTGAGACCACTTCAATTTTATTTTTATAGTTCAATGAAGTTGATCCTCCGCCATCCATTGCCATTGCCCTGTCTATACCAAGCTCTTTACAATATTGAGCAGCCTCTT
>JAGCBH010000047.1 GCA_017652265.1 bacterium | reverse complement strand
TTTTTGGGTTATTTTGCTGTGGTAACTGAGCATATGCAAAATTGACTACTTTCTTTAAAAAATTTGTTTGTGCTGCTGATTCCGGAGATGGATGAGCAAACATCAGCATTGCTCGCGTGCTTGATGGTATAGTTTTTTCTTTTGACATTATGAGACGCGGCTGCCAGTCAAACAAGCCCAAATCAAGTTTACCATCTATGATTCTTGTGCCGTGAGGCACATACCCGTCTATTACAGCAGTACAATATCTGTTAGAAAATACTGTTTTACCGGTTCTATTGTTATAGTATAACATTCCTCTATTTATCTCTCTTGCTAATTTATCATAATACCCCTGATTTCTTGTTTCTTGTACTATTGGTGATATCATATTTTTCTCCTATCTTCTTCCATACGTAATTATTAAATATAAACATTTTCTAAATTGCTAATTTAATAATAATTGTAAATAATTCTTAACATAGTTATAAAATTTTGGCAATTAATATTAACCCAATAACTTTATATATGCACAAGAAGGTGTAGTATGTCTCAAAATTGGGTTTCAAATTTAGATATGTGTGCAAATTACGGAATCATAGATTATGATGCCGCATCATATTTGCGTAATCAGGCTCCAAGGTACATGGGTTCTCCGCAGTTCAGAGTTAATTATCCTACCGATAATTTTTACGGCAAAGCGCCTGCTCAACATTCAACCAAAGATAATCCTCGTAACGGAAAGTTAAACCATGATCCGAACAGAAATCCTGTCTGGAAAAGAGTGTTATTCTGGGCAGTCGGTTTGGGTGCATTAGCTTTTGGCGGTTACAAACTCAGAAATACCAAATTTATGAAATGGGTTGGAAAAGGGCTTACTAATGTGTGGAACTGGATTAAAAAGCCTTTTGCAAAGCCGCCTGTGCCTCCGACACCTTAATTTATAAGGTCTTCGGGTAGCACATCTTTAATTGTAACTTGAGTGTATTCTGTCGGAAACACAAAGTTAATTTTTGAGTTGGCAAATTTTTTATCCATAAGCATAAGTTTTACAAGTTTCTTTTCGTCAGGCAGTTTTTGCACTTTAAAGCCGTATTTTTCTAGCAGTGCAAATGCACTGTATTTGTAGCTTTGCGTGGTTAGTGCAAATTTTTCCGCTTTGTTGAAAGCGTAATAAATCCCCTGAATTATTGCTTCACCGTGGGTGTATTTTTTGTAATTTGTTATTTTTTCAAGAGCATGCCCAAATGTGTGTCCGAAGTTTAAAATTCTTCTTAAATCCGATTCTTTTTCATCTCTTTCAACTACGGCAATTTTAAGCCCGACACATATTTCTGTGATTTTCTGCAGAAATTTTACATCTTTTTTTAATATGTTTTCGGAATTTTCTAAAAGCATATTGAACAGATTGCTTTCGCTGTTCGGATTACAGGATTTTTCTATAAATGCGTATTTTAAAACTTCTCCCATGCCAGACAAAAATTGTTTATTATCAAGAGTTTTAAGAAATTCAATATTAATAATGACACACTTAGGCTGATAAAAAGTTCCGATTAAATTTTTGCCAAAATCGGTATCAACACCTGTTTTTCCGCCTACGGAACTGTCTACGCATGCCAGTAAGGTTGTCGGAATCTGGATTAAATCCACACCACGCATATATGTTGATGCGACAAATCCCGCAATATCACCTATTACACCGCCTCCGACAGCGATTATACAGTCTTTGCGTGTAAGATTATTTTTTTGTGCAAAATTTATGATTTTTTCATACGTTTTTATAGTTTTATACTTTTCGCCGTCTTTGACAACGTATTTTAAAACCTGAAATCCAGATAAGATCTGTTCAAAATTTTTGCCGTACAATTCGTTTACGCGTTTTGAAATAATCAACAAAATTTTTTCGCAGGAAATATTTTCGCTTATTTTTTCGCTTATTTCTTCGTTTGAAAATTTGTCAATATAAACGGTATATGATTTTTTTGTATCAGTTAAATTTACTGTCAAATTCATTCTTTTAAAGCCTCAATTATTTCCTGTGCAATTTCGTCCGGAGTTTTGTTGTTAGTTTCAATAATTATATCAGATTTTTCGTAATTTGTACTTCTTTGATTAAGTATTTCCCGAATTTTATCTGATTTTGGGCAGTTTTCCAGTAAAGGCCGGTCATTAGAATTTTCTAATCGGTTTAATAAAATTTCAGGATTAGTTTTAAGGTATATTACGATGCTATTTTCTTTTATTATTTTTTGATTTGTCTCACATTCAAAAGCTCCGCCTCCAAGTGAGATAATCTGGTTTGATTTTTTGAAAGCTGCGGTTATTACTTCTGTTTCTTTTTTGCGGAAGTATTCTTCCCCGAATTTTGCAAAAATTTCAGGAATAGTAAGGCCGGTATCATTAATTATCAGCTCATCTGTGTCAACAACACTGAATTCAGGCAGCAAACCGCCCAATATGTTTGCTGTTGTGGTTTTTCCGGCACCTGACATTCCTGTTAAAGCAATATTTTTTACCATACGTTTTATTATACCTTGATTTTCTGCGATTTATCAGCAAATTCACTGTCAACTCGTAAAAATACCGGTTTAATATCTTCTTTTGATATTAAAATACCGTTTTGTATAAATTTTTGGTCTTTAATGTTACCAAGTTTGGTCGTTAAATCGTATTTTAACTGTCTTGCCATTTCTTTTGCAATGTTCGGACAATAAGGATAAATTAATGAACTTACTGTACACATAGCCTCTAAAACAGTTCTTAAAACTGAACCGCATTCGGTCATTTTTTCTTCTTTTGCCAAAGTCCAAGGGGCATTATCCGTAACGTATTTGTTTACGGTATCAACAAGAACCATAATTTCCTGTGCGGCTTCAGCTATTTCAAAGTTATCAAAGTGCGTATTTACAAAATCAATTGTATTTGATGCGTGTTTCATAATTTCAGGATTTACTGTAAATTCAGGCTTAATTTCGCCGTCAAAATATTTAACAAGCATAGAAAGAGTTCTGTTTAAAAGATTACCCATACTGTTTGCAAGGTGTGCATTAACTTTTTCTTTAAAGTCTTCATCTGAGTAGTTTCCGTCTCTGCCTATTGCAGCGGCGGTTGCCATATAATATCTGAAGGCATCAGGCTGTTCAAGCCCGAATGATTCCATAACACCTGTCGGTGAAATTACGTTGCCCAGAGATTTTGACATTTTTGCTTCATCAATTGTAATCCAGCCGTGAGCAAAAATATGTTTTGGCAATGGTAAATCCAGAGCCATTAATATTGCAATCCAATAGATACTGTGGAATTTAAGAATATCTTTACCTATGACATGAACGTCTGCCGGCCAGTATTTTTTAAATTTTTCATCCTGATGGTCAACGTCATATCCGATAGCGGTTATGTAATTTGACAGGGCATCAATCCATACATAGATTACCTGTTCAGGATCATCAAGAACGTCAACACCCCATTGAACGCTTTCTTTTGAACGTGAAACTGAGATGTCCTGAATTTCTTCTAATTGTCTTAAAACTTCGTTAGCTCTGAAATCAGGAACTATAAAATCAGGATGCTCTTTAATGTGTTTGATTATAGCATCTTTGTATTTTGTAAGTTTAAAGAAATAATTCATTTCTTTTACAACTTCAGGCTTTTTTAGGTGTTCAGGGCATAAACCGTCTTCTGTTAAATCTTTCGGATTTAGGAAACATTCGCAGCCTGAGCAATACAGCCCTTCGTATTCATGTTTATAAATGTCGCCGTTATCAACAAGTTTTTTGAAAATTCTTTGTACAACTTCTTCGTGGTATTTGTCTGTTGTGCGGATTAATTTTGTATAGTCAACGTCTAAAGCTTTCCAAGCTTTTTTAAATTCTGCATTATTCATATCACAAAGTTCTTGCGGTGTAATACCTTGAGCTTGTGCGGTTTTTTGAATTTTTATACCGTGTTCGTCTGTGCCTGTCAGAAAATAAACATCATCACATCTCAGGGAATAATGTCTTGCTATAATATCGGTTAAAATCTTTTCATAGGCATGACCTATGTGCGGTTTACCGTTAACATAATCAATCGCGGTTGTTAAAAAATATTTGTCCATTATAATATCCTCAATAAAACTCTTTTCTGAGCCAAGTATAACATAAAAAGAGATATTATCCGAACATTTTTTTACAAACCAAAATGGCCAAAATTATTCCCATTAAATCAGCCAGCAGACCGACTATTAAAGCATAACGAATTTTGGAAATTTTGACGGAACCAAAATAAACCGCTAAAACGTACATTGTTGTTTCGCTGCTTCCTACCATTATTGCGGCCAGAGTTGTTGTTAAAAACGTTGATGCAGGATTCCCTGCTATATCTGAAAATAAACCTATTGTCGCAGACCCTGATAGTGAACGTGTGAGCATAACAGGGATAATATCAGCAGGGATATTAAAGAATGTCAAAGCGGGTGCAAGCCAAGCGCTCAACATATCAAAAAAGCCTGATGCTCGGAGCATTGAAACTCCGACAATTATTGCAACAAGATATGGAATAATATTTACGGCAACTTTAAAACCGTCTTTTGCTCCGTCTGTAAAAACTTCGTAAATAGGGACTTTTTTGAACATTGCATAGGTTAAAATTGTTATCAAAATAACAGGTAAAGCCCAAAGTGAAAAAGTTTCCATTACTTGCTGAAACATTATTTACCCTCACTTTCACTGTTTGATGCAGTTTGCGGTTTCCATATGCGCTGTAAAATTTTTGCGCAAATTATTGCAAAGCAAAAAGCAAGGGTTGTAACCATTAAAACCGGTGCGATTATTTTAGTCGGGTTAGGATATCCGACACCCGCCAAAATCCCTATTACTGTTGCGGGAATTAATTGAAATCCTGCTGTGTTCATTGCAAGAAACAGGCACATAGCATTTGAGGCGGAAGTTTTGTCAATGTTGTGCTCTTGCAATTCCTCCATTGCTCTTATGCCGATAGGGGTTGCGGCATTTGTCAGTCCGAATGCGTTTGCCGTAAAATTCATTGCAATATCGCCGATGGCAGGTGAATCTTCGGGGATTTCGTTAAACAAACGTTTTGTAATCGGTTTTATAAATTTTGCGATTAATTCAATAAGTCCGCTTTTTTGGGCAATTTTCATCATCCCAAGCCAGAAGGCCATAATACCGATGAGAGAAAGTGCTATTTTGACGGATAATTGAGCTCCGGATAAAAGAGCTTCAACTACATCAGATAACCGTCCCGTAATGGCTGCAGTTATTATTGAAACGACAATGAATAAATAGAAAATCCAGTTCAATTAATCATCTCCTATTTTTCTTTCCCGTTCAAGTACTTTGGCTAACGATGTGATATCTCCTTTAAGCTTGAAATATTCCGCAAATTTCGGACTTGTTTTTATGTTAAAACTACGTCCGTTCCTGTCTTTTGTGCGGGTAATTAAACCTTTTTCCAGTAATTCCTGAACATGTTCATAAGCATTTGAACGTAACTCTTTCAAATCTGATTGTCTTATAGGCTGTTTTATTGCGATTACGGACAGTGTTCTCAAAACCGCAGGTTTTAGATCAACTGGGCATAAAAGTTCAACAATATCAATGTAATCTTCTTTAACCTGGATAATATAGCCGTCCTCATCATCTATTTCCAATGCTCCGTCACGGGAAGAATAATCCATGATTAAGTCTAGCATAGCTTCTTCAATATCTTCTTTTTCCGCACCTAAAATAGCTGAGATTTCATCCGTTGAAACCGCTCTTGCCGTAATGAATAATACCGCTTCTATTCGGGATTTTAATTTGTTTAAATCTTCCGTCAAACTTTTTTGCCCTCTTTTGTTATGTCTATTACAGACATTATGTTATCAATACCTTTGTTAAATTCGATTATGTCTTCGTCTTCAGTTTGTTCCTGAGGTTTACCTTTTACAATGTATAAATCAGAGTAAAATTCTTTCTGCTCAAGGTCATAATCCGATTCTGCCGCAAGGAATAAAAGTGAAATATAGGCACTCACTTTATCCATACCCAAAACAATTAAATCATTCAATTCAATTCTTTCTTCGTGCTGAAAAATCTGTTCCAGATTAGATTTTAGCTTTAAAACGCAGTCGGTTATGTATTCTTCGTGTGCAAGATTAACTATCTGCTGCGGTGTAAGTTTTGCGTATGAGCGAACTCGTTCCTTTGCCCTTTCGTGAGCCTCTTTTAAATCCTGTTTATGCTGCAGTTTTTCATAAAATTCTAACTGTCGAATTAAATCTTTTAAAGTGACAATACGGTTATGATTGAGTTTAACACTGGTTCGTCTTTGTAAAACTTCTTCCAGTGAAATAACATTATTTGTCGGCGTGTAGTCTTCTTGGGAATAATCTGCAATAAAGCCGTCATCATCATATACAGGTTCTTCCGGCTTACTTTCAAAATCAGATAATTCTACACCATCCAGAACATTAGATTGAAGCCTTATTAATATGGAAGCGAAAAGAAAAGTTTGTCCTGTCAGACGGAGATTTTCGGATTTCATTTTGCAGATATGAGCAAGATATTTGTTTGTAACATCAAGAATATCAATCTGCCAAGGATCAATTTTACCTTGTTTTGCCATGTCAACAAGAATACCGATACCCTGACTGTGTTTGATGTCGGTATTGGAGGCTACAAGTTCCATATAATCAGTATTTGCCGGTTGATTAATCATCTCTCAGTTTTACCCCCGTAACTTTTGACTTTCCTTTTTCTTTTTGGGTTACACCTATTGTTCTGTTAGCAGATTCAATCATAGGTTTTCTGTGGCTTACTACTATAAACTGGGTGTCTTTTGCCTGTTTCCGTACCATTTCCGCAATACGTTCAACATTCATGGTATCCAGGTTTGCATCTACTTCATCAAACGCATAGAACGGTGAAGGCATATAACGCTGAATAGCG
Source organism: bacterium (assembly GCA_017652265.1). Lineage (GTDB taxonomy): Bacteria > Cyanobacteriota > Vampirovibrionia > Gastranaerophilales > Gastranaerophilaceae > Gastranaerophilus. The sequence goes on along the minus strand of JAGCBH010000047.1, from coordinate 9,831 downwards.
AATACAAAAGCAAGTGCGGTAATTGATTTTTCGCCGCCGGATAATCCTCGCAGGCTTTGATGCTTCTTCTCTCTGATGCTGACTTTCATATCAAGGCCGCCTGCAAGCGGATCATCTGGAGTTTCAAGTATAAGCTCACCTTCGCCTTCGGACAAAGTATGGAACACTTCTTTAAAGTTTTCGTTTATGTTGTTGTATGTTTTCATGAACGCTTCTTTTTTCTGCTGTTCATATCCGCCCATTTTTTCAAGAATTTCTTTGCGTTCGGTTGAAAGTGTGTCAATTTTTTCTTTCAATTCGGTTTGACGTGTAAGGTTTTCATCATACGTTGTTATTGCGCGCATATTAACATCGCCCAGATCAGCCATTCTTTTTTCAAGTCGTTGGATTTTGTTAGTAATATCATCAATTGACATCTGTATCGGCTCAAGTTCTGCGACTTTTTCTCCGGAGTTTTCAAGTTCGGTTTTGGCTTCCTCTAATAGCGGTTCAAGTTCACGTCTGCGCGCTTTAAAAGATTCTATTTGTTCCGCAATATTGTCAATATCCGCTTCTTTCAGCACTTTTTGCTTTTCAAGTTCAATGAGATCTTTGTTGAGAGCATCCCTGTTAGTGATTAATTCGCCCAAAACAGATTCAATTTTTTCAATTTTTTCTTTTAGGCTCTCAAGGTCTTTTTCAAAGTTTTTAATATCTTCTCTGTAACGGATTTTGTCATTTTCAAGTATTTTATTGGATTCTTTTGTTTTTTCTATTTCTTCATTCTTTGATGTGATTACGCTTTTAAAGAATTCAATTTGTCTGTTAAAATCGTCCTTTTCACCTGTTGCGCTCATTAAACGGCTTTGTAAACGCTTGATTTCAGCTTCAACCCCTGCCGTTTTTTCTTTCAGTTCATTCAAATCGGTATCATCAATAAGTTTTTCAATTTCTTCAATTTCATCTTCTAATACAGTAATTTTATCGTATATTTTAACGTTTTATTCTTCAAGTCTATCAAGTTTTTTATTTAATTCTTTTATGTGCGGTTCACCATTTTTGATAACATCAGCTTTTTCACTCAGATATTTTTCGCTGTTATCAAAATTATTTTTCATATTTGATAATTCCATTTTTGCTTTGGAATATTCTTCTGAAGCATCAGAGTATTGCGAACGCAAGATATCTGTTTTTCTGTCAAGATCATCTCGTTTTCTGATAAGCTCCTGATATTGCTTTTCAAGTTCTTTTAAGCCTTTTAAGCACTTATCAAGCTCCGCATCTTCGTTTTGGCTGAAGGAAAGTCCTGTTTTTTTGAGGTTACCGCCTGTGATGGAGCCTGATTTTTCGTATAATTCACCGTTTAGAGTAACCATACGGTATTTGCCGATAAATTTATTTGCACATTCTTTGTCTTCAACGACCAAAGTGTCTCCGACCGCATAATAAAAGGCATCCAAATACTTGTCATCAAAATCAACAAGATTTATTGCGTAATCAATTACTCCTTTATCTTTCGGTAATTGTAATTTTGTCGGAGCAGGTTTTATTTTATTCAGCGGAATAAATGTTGCTCGACCTGCGCCCGATGACAGTAGTAATTCAATAGCCACGGAGGCAACATGTTCATTATCAACAACTATATGCGCCATACGACCGCCAAAAGCGACTTCAACGGCTGTAGAATATTCTTTGTCAACTGTGCCAAGCTGCGCTAGCGGAGCGTGAACACCTTTGAGTTTGGCGTTCATTATTGTATCAATTTCACGCCCCATAAAGTCTTGTGCCAATTGCTTTTTGGTTTCCATTGAAGTTACTTTTTTACGCGCTATTGAAATTTTATATTCGCAATCGGATATTTCATTTTTAGTAACTTCCAGGTCATCTCTTGTTTTTTGCTGAATATTTTTAAAATCCTGTAATTCCGCTTCCAGTTGTGTTACAAGAGTTTGTTTTAAATCGTAATCGGAATTGAAATTTTCTCTGTTTTTTTTGAGCTCTTCAATTTCTGCTTTGCTTTTTTCTACGGCTTCTGTCAGATTTTTCAATTCTGTTTCAAGCGGAATTTTCTTCTGTAAAATTTCGTATTCGGAATCTTTTAAGGATTCAAGTTCTTTACGTTTTTTGTTGCGGTTTTCTATTTGCAGATTTGAAGAATCGCTCAGGCCGGTCATATCTTCGTTGATTTTTCTGAGTTCATCCTCTTTTTCTTTTATGTTAGCCTGAATTGATTTTATTTCATCTTCTTTTAACTGAATTTTCAAATTAAAATCATTGATTTTGTTATTGTTGCTTTCAATCGCATTATTGTCATTAGTGATAACCTTTAAGCCGTCCTGAATTTGTTTGTCGGCATAATCTATTGCGTGATTTTTGCGTTCAATATCACCCTTGATGGTTTCTTCCTGACGTTTCAATTCAAGCTGTTCAGCTCCGCCTTTTTCCGTAATTTGCTTGTCCAGCTCTTCATATTGCTTACGCAGATTTTGGAGTTTTTCTTCTAAATCTTTGCCTATAATTTCTTCTTCTTTTTTCTTTTTGGTGAATTCAAGAATGTTTAAATGAGCCTGCTCAAGGTTTCTTTTCAGGTCAAAAAATCTTACTTTTGTAATCTGGCTTTCATATTTTTGTTTTTCATCCCTTAATGCCTGATATTTAAGAGCAACTTCTCGTTCCTCTTTTAATGTTTCCAGCATTTTTTCAACTTCACTGAGAATAAGGCTTGCTCTTTCAACCCTTTGCTCTACAGTATTCAGCTGCTCTGTGGACTGCTCAATTCTGCGGTCAAATTCCGCAACACCGGCGATTTCGTCAATAATTTTGCGTCTGTTGCGTGAAGTACATTCGGTAATCCACATAACGTCACCCTGCATCATTACGTTATAACTGTTTGGTGTGACGTTGTATTTTTCAAGAAGGGAATGCACGTTTGTAAGTGAAGAAACAGTATCATTGATGTAATAGGTACTTGCAAACCCCTGTGAATTTTTGCGGATTTTTCTTGATATGGACAAATCACCGCCTTCATCAACATCGCCAAAAGTAACTTTGACAAAGGCTTCGTTACGTTTGTTATATGTGGAGATAAAGTGAGATAAGTTTTCAGCACGCAGTTCTCCGGCATTTGCAAGGCCAAGAGCAAATAAAACGCTGTCAATTATATTACTTTTTCCGGAACCGTTCGGCCCCGAAACAGTAGTAAAACCTTTCAGCAAGGGAATTTCGGCTTTATTGGCAAATGATTTAAAGTTATCTATCTCAAGATTTTTTATGTACATATTTAGCTGATACTATCTCCCCATCCTTAATTGAACACTATTAACCCTTTTTTGTCAAAAATGTTAAGGGATTGTAGCGTTAAATAATGCTCTCTAATTTTTAATAGGGAAATATGCCATTTCTTCTAAGGCATCGTAACCCAGATATATCTTGCCGTTTGAGGCCATATCAATAACTGTATCATCCAGTTCTTTTATTAATTTAGCCTGTGCAATTGAAGCTTTCCCTGTCCACCACTCATTATAGCGATGCGGTTCATCTGTAATCCAGTTTTGAAGGCTGTATGTTATTTTGTAGTCATCTTCTCGTATTTTTTTCAGTTTTAGTGTTCGGTCATAATCAGGATTAAATTCAATTGATTTTGTATTGCGTACAACATTAGGCATATAATTGGTTGTGTTTTTATGTATAATACTGTTTTCGGTTCCCGGCCAGATGAAATTTTTTCGATGCTGTAATCTTAAAACAAGCTGACCGTGTTCAATATCCAGTAACCCATCAAAAAAGCCTGTCTTTTTCAATATTTCCTGTAAATTGTTTATCAAATTATTATAAAAATCAGGACAATTTTTCTTGAAAATTCTTTTAACAGACTTCATTTCTTTGCTGTGGCTTACTCTGAAGGCTTTAAAACTCTGTTTGTCGTTATTTTCTGCTTGATAATTATTAATTTGAGTTACTCTCATTGTACTTTTTCCTCTTTAATTTTATTTACTCCGTAATAATTTTTACTCTTCCGTCGTCTTTTATGTGTACCGGACTGTTATTGTTTTTGAAATGGTTTATTATGCACTGATTACTGTCGTAGTCGTAAATTCTTTCTGCTTCATCGTATTTTTGCAGCATAGGAAAGTAGTCATTGCTTCTTGCATGAAAATCGTTTGTTACAGTGCGGTAAAATTTATCTTTGCGCGGGTTATCAATGTCAATTTTTTGAGCATTACCGAATTTATCAATAAAGTTCATATAAAGCAATTTGCCGTCATTATTTATGCCATATTCAAGACCGGAAACACACATAATACCCGGTTTATTATCTCTGTTAGATACTGATTTAGCGGCAACTTTAATTGCATCAACTATTTCTTTTTCGCTGTAGTTTATGACAACAAGTTTGTTATTAAATGGCAGAATTTCAAACAGTACTCTAGAATCAACAGTCCCGGCATCAAAAAATCCCCGTATTTCGGCAGACGGAAGCAGTGCAATTTCTGTTTCACAATCTTCTTTCATACAGTCAAGTATGAAATTAACATGACCATTTGGTTCTAAAAGCACTTTTTTCGGCGGTTTTTCAACATAATCAATGTATCCTATTTTTTGAGGTTTACCGACGTAACTTTCAACTATGTATTTCATAGGAAGATACCTGTTGAAGTATGATGTATAAGAGATATTGTTTTGAGCGGATTTTATTACTCCTTTTTCATCAAATTCAAGATTTAAAACGCCGAAATGAGTTCCGTCACGTCCTCCCTGGGTTATTATTACAGGTTCATTATCTTTTGAGTAAAAAATATTTTTGCCCTCTTCTATATCTCTTAGTAAATCGTGGGAATGTCCGCCTAAAATAACATCAATACCTGAGGTATTTTTTGCAATTTCAATGTCAGTTTCATAACCTGTGTGAGAAAGGAGAATTATTTTATCAATGCCTTTGGAACGCAAATCATCAACATCTCTCTGAACATTTTTTATTGTATTTTCAAGATTTTCAATTCTGATTTTATCTGTTAATTCGCTCTTTCTTATTATTCCCAATATGTCTAGTGGGGCAGTGCCGACAAGTCCGTATTTGTGGCCGTTTATTTCAATAATACTCGTGTTTTCAATGTTGTCGGACAAAGGCTTATCATTTTCAAATTCAATATTGTTTGCCAAAAGCGCATATTTTTTACCGCTCAAAATTTGTTTTAATTCCGGTTCATTTGTGCATCCCAGATCAAGTTCATGGTTTCCAAGAGCTGATGCCATAACGCCTACTCCGTTTTGAAATGCTACTGCAGCACGGTTGATATTAGCATCATTACCCAATAAAATATCCCCTGACGAAAGTTTTAAACAATCAGTGTCAGAAGACTTATTTGCGCACTCAAAAGCTTTGGAAACGCCGGCAAGCCTCTCCATGTTTATAGTTTTCCCGTGAATGTCATTAAGATACAGAATACTTGTTTTAACAGATTGTTTTGCGCCGTTCCGCACCTTTGTTTCAGACATGCGGGTTTTATCAATATTTGCGTTATTAACAGAATTAACTGACACTGTATAATTCCCTTTGTTGATAAACACCGTAAATAAATTTTTTTGCTGAATTATTTATAAAAATTTTACAAAATGTAATATAAGTTTTATCAAAAATTAATCTTGATTTTTGCTGATTTTGATGTAATATTGAATTACCGTGGGACTGTGGCGCAGCGGTAGCGCAGGGGACTCATAATCCCTTGGTCGTGGGTTCGAATCCCTCCGGTCCCATAAAGGGCGGAACAGTGTTTGGTGTTCCGCCCTTTATGTATAAATACAAAAGGCGATAATAATGGATAACTCAAAACTGGGTAATTACCTGTTATTTTTAAATGTAATACAGGAAAAGATTAATAAATTCTTTTATGATCAAAGGGCTTATATATTTTGCAAGCGAGGATGTTCAAAATGCTGCAGGCAATCTCAGTTTCCTTATACGGAAATTGAGTTCAGATTGCTTATGGAGGGCATGAGGACATTAAATCAGACCGATTTAACGCAAGTTTTGGAAAATATTGATAAAGTTATTAAAGCAAAAGAGGAGCATTTTAAAAATTCGCCGGACAACAAGTTTGAATACGACTGTCCTTTTCTGATTAATGACGGATGTTCCGTTTATCCGTACAGAGGGCTGATATGCAGATGTTTCGGTTTAATGTCGTGTAATCCTGAGGGAGACAATAAGTTAAAAATCCCGTTCTGTGCATATGAGGGGTTGAATTATTCTAATGTGCTGGATAAAGAAACGGATTCTATGTCCAAAGAAAAATTTGAGGCGCTTGGTTTTGAAAATGAGCCAAAGGCTTTTAATGCCGGTTATGGTTCTCTCATTGACAAAGAATTTGCTCGTGGCTTTGACTTTGAATTTGGGGAGGTTAAGCCGTTAATTGAGTGGTTTGAGAAATTCGGCAAGCCTGAAAAACGGGATGATTACTGAAAAATTTTTAAAATATCCAGTTTTTTTAATAGATTTTTTAAAACAAATTTTCTGCTTTCCGTTTTGTCCTGCGGAGGGTAATGCATTAAAAGTGACGGAAAATCCACTGATGTTGCGTTTTTATTTTGGTGAATGAATGTATCCAGTTTTTTGTCGGTTTTGGGGTCAAAACTTGAAAACCCGAATTTGCGGTAAAAAAGGTGAGGTATTTTTTTCGGTGTAAATGAGCCGTCTGCTTTCAGAGTCATATAACCTTTACATCCGATTTTTTGGCTGTATTCGTGTGCAAACTTTAATATTGTTGAACCTGCACCTTTATCTGTTTCAGTTACTTCCAGGTAATCAATGGCAAGAACAGATCCTTTATAGCCGGGCCTTAATGGTATTCCTGATTTATGGCAAACAAATGTTCCGATTTTTTGCATTTTATTTTCGGCATAAATGTTAAAAATATGCAGATGCGGATGTGTCAGTTTATTAACCGAATGTTTATATGTCAAATTTGAAAGTAAAATTTGTTCCATTTTGTAAAACTAGCAAAAAATTATAATTTAATCAATTAAAAGGCTATCCAAGCGGATAGCCTTTTAACTATATTTACCGATGAAACTATGATTTCATAGTTTCCAAAAGCTTTCCGAATTTTCCGAAAATGTCGTATTCGCCGCCATTGAAGGTTGCAAAATCTTTACCTACAACTTCTTCATAGATACCCCTTTTCAGCAGGCTTATTTCCTGTTCTGTAGGAACACTATGAACACCGCACATTGAAAATTCTTTGGCTACTTCCTGAGGCTGAACTTTAAATATTTTGTTTTTAACATTCATTGCCGGAATGTTGACTGTGTATGCAATTTGATTATCTTTGGTTACAACTCTGTCTATAACTTCTACACTAAGGTCTTCGGCTTCTTTACCCAGAGATGCAAGTCTTTTATTATATGCCGGAATTGCATCACGATAAATTTTCTTTATCCAGGTATCTTCAAACTGCTGAACGAAACGAGGTAAGTGTTCGTGCCTTGCAACTCTTAAATCCCAAGGCTCTGTGAACACCTTAAACCATTTTCTGATAGCCCTTTCTGCACTGGCAAAATTTTCGGATTCAACTCTGATATTCAGAAGATTTCTCATCTCTTGTGTTGCATTTTCCAGTGCTTTTTCTCTGAATTTTAAAACTCCAAAACTTGGATTTTGCGGTTCCGGCAGAGGCTTTTCCTCAGGACTTGGGTTGCTGTAACTAAAATTTTGAATAGAATTTACACGCATAACTAACTCCTATTCTTAATAAATACTACTAATTTTAATAAAATGTCGGTAAAATCAATGTAAATTAAATAATACGGGGTGTCAATCCGGAGTATATAAAAAATATCATAAATCTTAACAAAAAGGCAGTCATCTATGATGACCGCCTTTAAGAACTTTAACTAAAAATTTTATTAGTCGTTTGCGTGACCTGCCGTACCTAAGACATCTCTCATCTTGTGCATAACAAGTTCTTTAACAGCAGTTCTGCCAGGACCCATATATTCTCTAGGGTCAAATTTTTCAGGATGTTCAATGAAGAACTCACGGATAGTAGAAGTCATTGCAAGTCTTAAATCTGTATCGATATTGATTTTTGCAACACCGTGTTTTGAAGCAAAGTTCAGCATTTCTTCAGGAACACCCTGTGCATCAGGTAAGTTTCCGCCGAATTGGTTGCATTTTTCAACCAAATGTTTTGGAACTGATGAAGAACCGTGTAAAACGATAGGGAAGTCATAACCTACAATTCCATTAATTGCTTCTTTGCAAGCTTTTAATCTGTCAAAGTCAAGTTTTGCTTCGCCTTTGAATTTGTATGCGCCGTGTGATGTTCCGATAGCGATTGCCAAAGAATCACAACCTGTTTCTTTAACAAATCTTGCAGCTTCTTCAGGATCTGTGTATGTAGAATCAGCTGATTTAACCTTAACGTCATCTTCAACACCTGCAAGTTTACCAAGTTCAGCTTCAACTGAAATACCTCTTTGGTGAGCATATTCAACAACTTGTTTAGTTAATTTTATGTTTTCTTCTAGTGGGAATCTGCTGCCGTCAATCATGACAGATGAGAAACCGCCGTCAATACATGCCTTACAAATATCAAAATCAGCGCCGTGGTCTAAGTGAAGTGCGCTAGGTACTGTTGTTGTAGCTAATGCAGCTTCAACCAGTTTGATTAAATATGTCTGGTTAGCATATTTTCTTGCGCCTGCCGAAACTTGTAAAATCAACGGTGACTGAGTTTCTTCAGCAGCTTCAGCGATAGCCTGAAGAATTTCCATGTTGTTAACATTGTAAGCACCAATTGCGTATCCGCCTGCGAGTGCTTTCTTGAACATTTCTTGTGTTCCAACTAATTTTCTTTCACTCATGTTTAAGATCTCCTTCTTTTGTACAAATGATACAAATATAAAATATAACAAAAATTTATTTAAGACAAGATATTTTACACCTTAGCCTTTGACAACGATGTTGACAAGTTTTTTAGGAACAACGATTGTTTTAACGATTTCTTTGCCATTGGTAAATTCTTTAACCTTTTGGCATTGAAGAGCTATCTGTTTAAGTTCTTCGTCGCTTAAACTTTCGTCAACTTCGATTTTATCTCTGACTTTCCCGTTGACTTGTACAACAAGAGTTATTGAGCTAGATTTTGCAAGATTTTCATCCCATTTGCACCATGGTTCATCATGAATTGATGTTTTTCCGCCCAATTCATGCCATGCTTCTTCAGTTAAGTGAACAGCAACAGGTGACATAAGTTTGATTAATGAAATGATGGCAAAACTCAAAACATTTTTATCTTCTTCATCAAGTTCTTTTGTACCGCGCCATTCGTAAATTGCATTTACAAGCTCACGGTATTTTGAAATTACAGTATTGAACTGAAATTCATTTTGAATATCACCTGTAATCCCTTTCATTGCAATATGAACTTTACGAACCATATCATCATTAGTCTTTTTGAGAGGGAAATTCAGCTTGTAATCAAGAGAAATGTCTTCAGCGTTACTCGCAATAAGTCTCCAAACTCGGTTAAGAAATTTGTAACATCCCTCAACTCCGGCATCTGACCAGTCAAAATCTCTTGCCGGAGGTGAATCTGACAAAATGAATAATCTTGCCGTATCCGCTCCGTAATTTTCAAAGATTTCATCAGGGTCAACGGTATTTCCCTTTGATTTTGACATCTTAGAGCCATCTTTAAGCACCATACCTTGCGTCAGAAGATTTTTGAACGGCTCATCAAAATCAAGTAAGCCTAAATCTCTCAGCGCTTTTGTGAAAAATCTTGAATAAAGCAAGTGCAGAATAGCGTGTTCAATACCGCCGACATACTGATCAACAGGCAGCCATTTGTT
>JAGCBH010000046.1 GCA_017652265.1 bacterium | reverse complement strand
CGTTCGCACTTGCGTCAAAAGTTCCCCACTTTTGCCGTCGCGTGCTCAACTCTTCACTCTCTATCGTTCGTTTCGCGGTTCTGCTCGGGCTTTGCCGACACCTTATTTTAAGACCTTAGACTTTTAGTTTAAGGTCTTTTTTAGTGTTATTTTAGTGTAACAAATTGTAAATATTTAAAAATCGGAAGTATTATTAATGTAAGGTTTAATTTTTATTGTTTAAATATAAATATCAAAAACAGTAATGATTGGAGATATTTATATGACAAGCAAAAAGAATGAGAAAAAACTTTATCTGCGCGGAGCGGAATTATGTGAAACGGATGAAAATTTTACCAAGCGTGAAATTCGTATTTTATGGTTGGTTATTCAGGGTTTGGACAATAAATCAATAGCCAAACAAATATCGGTAGCCCCCTGTACAATAAAATTTCATCTGGCCTGTTTGTATAAGAAAACGGGCACTAAAAACAGAACTGAATTAACAAACAAAATTTTTCTGAAACTTATGAATTACCGACCAGATTTTGAATCGTTTTCAAAATTGCTCATGTCAGGTAAAAAATAATTATAGCCGAATGGCGGGTAGACTTAAGGGTTTCTTTTTTGAGAAAATCATTTTATTAAAAGATAATTGAGGTATGAAAATGAATAATTTATCAGTTAGTTACGGAAATAAACTGTCACAAAGGTCAATTGAAATATTGAAGTTGTTAATTATGGGGTATACAAATGAGGAGATAGGTAAGAAGCTTTTTATATCTTCTCATACTGTTAAGGCATATATGGAACATCTTTTGGATGTCTTTGATGTCAAAAACAGAACGGCACTTGCGGCTATTGCTTCAAGGTATTTACCTGCACATTTTCCTAACAGTGATAAGCATAAAATACTTTTGAATATTGAATAATTTAATCTTGTAACTAAACTTAATACAGCTATTGAGGACAGGCAATAAATTTATATTCAATGTTTTTATATAAGTATGTTACAAGGTATTAGTGTTAATAGTAGTTTAAAATTTACAGGAAAACCCGATATGGAGGAAAAATCTCCTGCGGAAGAATTTGTGTCGGCAATTGAAAAATCTGTAAATGAAGATACACAAGGTAAAAAATCAAAAAAATATTTTTGGTCGCCAACTGCAGCGATTATATCTTTTGCGCCGCTTTTGGGATATGAAACATTTTCAATTGCCAAATTAAGACGTTTGACTAAGGCCGGTAATAAAGATTTGAAAAAAGCATTTGCCCAAAAATCACTGAGAAATATAGTTATACTTCTTGCGGTTGCAACCGCTTTGTGTCTTGGCTTAGAATATTTATTCAGCAGAAACAGTGATAAAAAGGTTAAGGAATTTCGTCAGGATTTTGCGGATTTGAACACTGAAACCGAAGCAAAATTAAGAGATCAGATAGTCAGATCTTCATATATTGGTGCAATGTGTTCTTCTGTATCAGAAGAAATTACAGTTAATTATAATTTAGTTTTGGATCCGATAACACGAAGACGGCTGAAAAAACTTGTTAAACATGAACTTGTACATGCAAAACAGTATGAAACTATTGCGCGCTCTGAAAATGGTATTAATAAACTGAATTATGCGGTTTTAAAATCAGCAGCAAAGCTCTTTAATAATCCAAAAGCAATAGACGAATTTGAGATGGTTTATCAGGAGCTAAATAAAGATACGACAGGAAAATTTGATAATATGACTTTGCACTTACTTGGTGCTGATGTTGATTTTAAACGATATTTTCAGGGTATACATGAATTGTTAACCAATAAAGATGCCGGCATTGATGATTTGCCGATGGTAATTGACGTTGAGCATTATAAAAAAGTTATTGATAAAAAAGGTGCACTGACACCTGAAGAAGCCGATAAGGCGGAAAAATACTATGAGGCAATGCTTGATTATCCGCCCATAACATTTTGGCGTACAATAAATCCGTTTTCATCTTATTATGACAATTTGCTTGAAAGGGAAGCATATAAGGAAAATCCGAATTTTGCAACATTTGTAAGAAATATTTTTGGAATGAATAAAGTTTAATACTATTCAAGATATGCTTCAATTCGTTGTTTTATATAATTATCTCTGACTTCATTATCTTCAATTTGATTAAGAGTAAAGAGAAGTTCTTCGGGATTTTTTATATAGTTACCGTCAAATATATCGTCCGCACTGTTTTTCAAATCATTTAAATATTTTCTATAGTTCATATAAATTAAATTTCGGTTAGGTTTTGTTTTTGCTACATATTTAACTGTGCCATCCTTATCGAGAATTTCTCTATCGTTTAATTTTGACATTGAAAATATTTCAAAAATGTTCAATAGTTCTTCAACTTCAAGTCCGTAAACACTTTCTTCGCCGGTAACCCTAAATAATTCGTCGGCAAGCGCTTGTTCTGCTGCTAACATTTTGATTTTACTATTTCTCAAAGGCATTGCTTTTGGAATTTTTACATACATTGAGGTTCCGTTTGCTGCAACTTGTTTCTTGCATGCATATTCTTCAAAATTTTCTATTGAATATGTTTCCTTCTCCGGGACATCACTGCGTTTAAATAAACGTATAGTACTTGCGACTTCCTGAGTATAAGTATCCAGAAAATCTAAAGGCATAAAATTATATCTGTTTGCAATTTGACTTTTGATACGTTGAATAGCTTTTTCTTCTTTGATATCTTCAATCGATGAATATATAGGAATGCTTATTTCCTTGATTTTACCCGGCATGAGTTTTAGAAATTTTTCATTAAACTGACTTTTTATATCATCTGAGAAAGCACTTTTTTCTGAAAACAGAATTAATGCGCTTTTGCCAAAAGATCTGACATATTCTTCAAGCATTTCGTTATTCTCAGGCGTGTCATACTCATTATTTTTGACCAGAAAATATCGGTTCACAATGACATTAACTTCTTCGTCAGTTAAATCTTTCCGGTATTCATTGAATAGCCGCTGAATTCTTTTAGGATCAGGATAATTTTTTCTTGGTAATTTTTCGTGCATTCTGTGGCGATATATTCCTATAAGAGAGTCGGCGTCCAAGCTGAAAAATATTGAATTTGCGCCTTTTTCGCACAGTTCATTTGCAATAGCGGCTTCCAGGGCTCTTTGTAATCTTACGACCCTTTCATAGTTTTGCATTGTGCCGCCCTTTTCAAAAATATTTACCAATTCTTCCGGAATGTCTTTGTTTGCTTTATATACTTCTGTTATTTTTTCAATTACATCCTGGCCAAAATCCTGAAGCATACAGTCGGCCATTTCATCAACGTAAGTATCAGGTAATATAGATTCCTTATTCATATAGAGCCTGTATGCATCTTTAAATTCTTTCCGGTAATCTTGAACAGCAACATCCGATTCTGTTGTTTTATTTAATTTCTGTTCTTCAGCCAATTTTTCACGTAGAAGTGCTTTTTTGCGGTATTTTTGGTCACGTTCAATTTCCTTTTTTAAATCCTGGAATTGGCCGTTTTTGATGGATGTTTCAACTTTTACAATAGAATTATGCAGGGTTTCTCCGAATTTTTCTGCCAAATCCCTGTGGGAAGCCCAGAATTCTGTCATAACTTTTGACTGAAATTCGCTGAACTCTTTGGTTTCGTAAAGTAAATCAACCGGTTTCAAAATTTGCTGAGCGGTTAAAAATTTTGATAATTCTTTAATTAATTCAGGTGAATGGTTCCAGGCATCAATCATTGCATATTTTAACGGCTCTCTGCCTTCACGCATTTTGTTAATTAATTCGGTGCGCTTTTCAGGTGACATTTCCTGCCATCTGACAGCAAGTTGCCGAACTCGTTTAATGTGGACTACGTCTTTATCTGCTTCCGAAAGGTGTGAATAAAATTTTTCCATGTTTTTTCGGAACCATAAATTAAAGAGGTCCTGATCTTTTAAATTAGATTTTCCGATTTTTATTTTCTTTGTAGGTTTTTCTAATTCCTGATTAAAGTTTCCCTCTTGAATTTCTTTTTTCCCTGCTTTTACATATCTTTTGTATTGCCTGTACAGATCGTTTTCGGGATCTACACCTGCCGCAAGTTCCAGCTTTTCGTCATAAGAAAGGCTATTCCACCAGTTGTCACGGCCTTCGCAGCGTTTTGAAAGTATTTCAAATTTTTGTTCGTCTGTTAATTCATTCCACCTTTTTAATAATGCTTGTGATACGTTTGCTCCAAATTCATCAGAATATCCTTCTCTTGTGAATTTCAAAGAGTTTAGATAAGCGTTATCAGGGAGCTCAATTCCAAGTGATTTTAAAGTAGAGCGGTGAATATAATCAGTATCATTGTATCTGTGCTTGAATTCATCTTTTATATCATCATTCAAATCGTTTTCAATATCTTCATTTATTTCATCAAGAGTTTTTGCATCAAGAAATATTTTTGCAAGAAGATAAACGGTTAAATCCTGTCCGTTTTTGAGTATTCCTTCTTCGTATAAATCCTTAAATTCTCTGTATATTGCAAGCAAGCCGATAGATGCTCTGGTATCCTTAAGAGATTTTAAATTCATAAACAATTTTTCCTGAGGAAATGCGGCTTTGACATCTTCAATGTTTTTTACCTGTTTTAATGCGCTGAAAGCTTCTCTTTGCGCTTCAAGAGGGGTAAATTTGAATTTATCCGTAAAGCTTTCCAAAAAGTTTTTAACTGTTAACGGTAATCTCTCCAAGTTAAATTCATAAAATCTCACCATGCCTTTATCAACCCTTGGAGTTCCTTCAAAATTCAGGCTGTCATTCGGATAATCGGGGGTGTTATATCTGATGGGATTTGTTTGTATCTCTTTAATTATCGGTGTCTGCGTGTTTTTATACAGGTTTATACCCAATATTTTCATTACAATTTCTCCGTACTTTAGATATTAAAACCCGTGAAAATATTTTTTGCTAATGAATACATAAAAGGTGCGTCAAACGACGCACCCTACGTGCTTGCGACACACATACGCAAGTCTTTTAATATCAAAAGATTTGAATTTCAAATACATTCAAAAACAAATGGGGCATTCATCTTTTGAAGTTACTATGAATACTTATGCACATCTTATGCCGGAAGTATACGAGAAAAGTAAGCTAGCTATTGACGGATTGATTTAAACTTTTTTTCTTTGCAATATTCTTTTTTATGTTACCAAGTCTATAAGGGATTACATACACATATTCAATTATAATTTGAGTAAAGTTAATCATCTCTTTTACTATACGTTCGTCATAATTTATGTCATCACCATGTGCTGCTTCGTTTCCTAAAATGCGTAAAACATCAGAAGCTTCATTGATAACTTGTGGGAATATATTTTTTTGAGATAAGTCAATTATTTTTTTTTCAAGAGTATTACCAGTTGCACCTTTATCTTTACATATAATTTCTAATGTGCGTCTTAATGCCATTAAGCACACAATATTATCAACATAATGAGCTTTTAAAGCAGATGAAAAAGCATTATTAACTTTATCAGGTACATTTGTTCCTTGATAAGTTTCTACAGGGAAAGAAGTTATGTATATTTCTTCATACTCGTCTGGGTCGTCAGGATTCCATGTTCTTGTATCTTCACCTGAATAAATTGACCCTAATGATACTTTTCCACACGCACAACATTTTAATAGTAGCCAATCCCTTACCCAACCATAGTCATATTCAGGGTCTCCATATTCTGTATATTTGCCCATTATATCTAATTTTGTTTTGTTGCCACAATGCCTGCATTCTTCAATAATGTAATTTTCTTTACTTTTCATCTTAAATCCTTTTGGGAACAATTTGGGAACAATTGCTCATATTTTGACTAAAAAAGAGGATTTTGAAATTCTCAAAACCCTCTCTATTCAATTGGTTGCGGGGGATGGATTTGAACCAACGACCTTCGGGTTATGAGCCCGACGAGCTGACCAGACTGCTCCACCCCGCGATATTAAATTGTTTTGCCGGTATGTTACATTCCCGACAAGTCAATTATGAAACGCTAAAAAATTAAAATCAAGTATAAAATTAAATCAAACTTCTAAGGTAATTTTCAATTCCTGTTGCAATTGCCTGAGCGCATTTTTTGCGAAATTCTTCGTCTATAAGCAGGGCATTATCTTCGGGGTTAATCATGTAGGCAAGTTCAACAAGAACGCTTAGCGCATAAGTATTTCTTATGACCGCGTAATTTCCCTGCCGTAGACCGTCATTGTTTGTTTTAACATTTTCGGTTACAGATTTTAAAATGTTTTCTGCTAAAGCTTTTGACTGCGGGTAATAATAAAATACGCTTGTACCTCTGTGGGTAAGCGGATTCATTGTATCCGGAAGTGCGTTTGCGTGAATACTTACAAATATTGATGAATTTGAATTGTTAGTTATATCAACACGGTCATAAAGTCCTATTTTTACATCTTCATCTCTTGTCATAATGACATTTGCACCGCGTTTTTTCAGCTCTTTTTGCAATTTGATAGCAACATCAAGATTTATATCTTTTTCTTTGTCGCCGAGACATCCTATTGCGCCGTTTTCACTGCCGCCGTGGCCTGCATCCACCGTAATGGTTATATTTTTAAGCGGTTTTAACTTGTTTATATTAGGTGCCTTTCTTATTTTGAGAATGAAATTATCGCCTGAATATTCCGCGCTGTAGCCGAAAAGTGCGCTTTGCAGCGGAAAATAAATAGCTGTTGAAAGATCGGGTTTAGTCAAAAGGTTGTAAAAATTCAGTCCAAGCCCATATTCATAATTCTTATCGCTGTTTTCAGTCAGTATGTATGGGGATTTACCGACAAATTTGTATTTGTAGGTTAAAAATTCATTATCTTCGGTAAAATCTTTGCTAATGATTACCGCACCGTCACTTATTTCGTGCAAATCTTTTTTTACATCGGATTTTAGAACCCAGTAATTTTCGTTTTTGCTGAAATTAACCCTGTAAAATTTTCCGTATTCGCCGTCTGAGTATAAAGGTATATTTTCGCCAAGTTGTGTAACCCTGTTAAATCCAAAAGTTGATGGCGTTCTTCTGATAACTGTGCGTTTGTCTTTTGTTAAAAATATTTTTTGACAGTCAAATTCTTTTATTTTCGGCTGGGATGGCGCTGCTGAAACGGAAGTCGTTGATACGGGTGCAGGTTTTTTATAGCAGGAGTTAATTACGTATTTTAAAGTTTCTTCGCCTGATCTTATTTCAAAAACATTTTCTCCGCAGTTTAGTTTTACAAAGTGCGCAAACCCTCCCGATTTGTGGACAGGTACGACTTCGTCATTGATTATAAGTTCGGTATCTGTATCTGCTGAGCCAACAAAAAAGCTGGTCGGGCTATTTACGGTTACTTTTTCGCTTTTTGGGTAGTAAATATTCAGGGCCCAGACACTTTGGCAGGATAAAAGTATAAAAAACAAGCTTAATAGTATCTTCATAATCGGATTATAGACTATCTTTAAAAATTACTCAAATCCCTTAACTTTATTTAATATTACTGTGCAAATTTGATTATTATGCTAGAATATTTTTGTAGGGATTTGGAGTATGGATTTTGAGCGAATATAAATATAAGTACGAAGAAACAGAGAGCAGGCGCAGGAAAAAAGTAAAAGAAAATTCTCCTGCACAGAGACGTATGACAATGTTTCAATCAAGACTGTCAATAGTTTTTATTTGTGTGCTCATTTTTACAGCGATTTTAATCGGCTATTTGTTTTTAATCCAGGTTATGGATGTGAGACACTATAGGGCAAAAGCGAGTATTCAGCGTGCCGGGAAATTGTTTACAATGCGCGGTGATATTTTTGACAGAAACGGTATAAAACTTGCAACCGATAAAATTTATTCCGATGTTTACGCGCACAGAAAAGACTTCGTTCACGAACCGGAAGAATTGGCGAAAATATTATCACCGATTTTGAAAATCCCTAAAGACAAGCTATATAAAAAATTAACGCTTGAAATTCCTGTAATAACGCTTGCCAAAGATGTTGACAGAAATACAGCAAAAGAAATTTCCAAACTGCAGTTGAGAGAGATAAGTCTGGGCAAGAAAAATATAAGGGTTTATCCTCAAGGTACTCTTGCAGCCCACGTTTTGGGGTATTACAATGCCGATGCCGATATGGCAAATGGTGTTGAATATACCGCAAAAGATAAGCTTGAACACGTTGAAAATCCGTTTTCATTCAAGCGCACTCCTGACGGTAACATAATCTACGATTTTTCAACTGATGCCGTTGCCGCTGCTTCAAAACAAAAAGGTGAAAATGTAACTTTGACGATAAATGCGGCAATTCAGCACGTTTGCGAAAAAGAATTGGAAAAAATGGTTGTTGAAAAAGATGCCCTTAGAGGTACCGTTATCGTTATGAATCCTAAAAATGGTGAAATTTTGGCACTTGCCGCATATCCGACATTTGACCCTAACCATTACAAAACCTATAAGCAAAATCAGTTAAGAAACTGGATGCTTACGGATGTATTCCCTCCAGGGTCAACGTTTAAAATTATAACCGTTGCAAGTGCAATGGAACTCGGCAAGATTAACCGTTATACGAAAATAAACGATACCGGAAAAATGATGGTAGGCAGAAAAGAAGTTAAAAACTACGATTACAGAACTCATCCGAATCCGGGTATGATATCTCTGGTTTATTTATTTGAACACTCAAGTAACATTGCATCTGCGAAAATTGCTCTGATGATGTCAAGAGATGAATTTCACGATATGCTTACAAAATTCGGCTATGGCTCAAGAACGGGCATTGATTTGCCGGGCGAATCTGTCGGTATTTTAGCTCCCGCAAAACGATGGGATGAAAGCCGTAGGGTTACCATGGGATACGGTTACGGAACGTCAGTTACCGCAATTCAGATGGTTTCTGCCGTTTCTGCCCTTGCAAATAAAGGTGTAAAGGTTACTCCGCACGTTATCAAATACAATGACGAAGAAAAAGCGGCAAGAATATTTGAAACGCCGGTAGTTTCACCTGAAACTGCAAAAACGGTTACTGATTTGCTTGTGGAATCAGTAAATAACGGTAAATCTAACATTAAACTTGAAAAATATAATGTTGCGGCTAAAACGGGAACTTCAAGCAAATCGGTTGAAAATGGTGTAGGATATACAAATTTCTCATACACCTCAACAATAGGATATTTTCCGGCGGCTGACCCACAGGTTCTTATATACGTAATGGTAGATAGCCCTCGTGGCGGCGCAATATGGGGAAATACGGTTGCAGCGCCTGTATGGAGAGAAGTCGCTCTTCAAACCGCAAGAATACTGAATTTAAAACCTGATAAAGTTCCGGTTGCTAAGAAAGAATAATTGGAGAATATAAATATGAAACTTAACGAATTAATTGAATTTTTAGACTATAAAGATCTTATAAACTTTAAAGATGCCGATATTACGGGTATTTCTTATAATTCTAATACAACCAAAAAAGGCGATATTTTTGTTTGCCTGACAGGTGAACACGCTGACGGCCACGAATTTGCACAAAAAGCAATTGATGCAGGAGCTGTTGCTCTGCTTGTAGAAAGAGAGCTTCCTATAAAAATTCCGCAGGTTGTTGTGAACTCTACCCGCCACAGAATTGCGGATATTGCCGACAGATTTTATTCAAGTCCTTCTAAATCAATTAATTTGATAGGTATAACAGGAACCAATGGTAAAACGACAGTAACCCACCTTATGCAGAAAATTCTTGAAGAAGACGGGCAGAAATGCGCTTTGATAGGTACTTTAGGTTATAAATTATCATCAAACGGCGAATACCGTGATGCAAAACATACTACTCCGCAGGCACCGGAGCTTCAGGCAACATTGAGAATGATAAAAGATGTTGAAAAAATTGATAATGTTGTTATGGAAGTAAGTTCACACGCACTTGAACAAAATCGTGTGGGCGGATGCCGTTTTAAAGGTGCCGTTCTGACAAATTTAACTCAGGATCATTTGGATTACCATATTACGATGGATAACTATTTCGCAGCAAAAGCTATGTTGTTCCAGAGTTTGGAAAAATCAATTTATCCGAATATTGACAGTATTGCTGAAATCCCTGAAAAAGAAATACCTTTTGCCGTTATAAATACGGATGATTCTTATGCCGGCAGATTTTTAAATGCAACTTCGTCATATGTAAGAAAATATACTTACGGCGTTAAATATGATGCGGAATTCAGGGCAAAAGATGTAAAATTTTCCCTTAACGGCGCAGAATTTACCCTTTGCGCATACGGGGAAGAATATAGAGTTAATTTGAACCTTAACGGTATGTTCAGTGTTTATAATGTGTTAGCGGCAATTACTGCTTGTTATGCTATGGGAATTCCTATTAAAACTTCCATAAAAGCGCTTGAAGGGGTACATGGCGTTGCGGGCAGATTTGAAGTTGTTGTTAAAAAACCGCTTGTAATCGTTGATTATGCACATACTCCTGACGGACTTGAAAATGTTCTTAAATCCGCAAGAGAGATTACGCCTCAAGATGCAAAATTGATTTGTTTGTTTGGCTGCGGCGGTGACAGAGATGCCACAAAACGTCCTAAAATGGGTGCTATCGCACAAAAATTAGCGGATAAAATTGTTATAACCAGTGATAATCCGCGTTCGGAAGATCCTCAGCAGATTATCACCGATATAATCGCAGGTTTGCAGTCAATAGATAGTGAAAAAGTTATAGTAGAACCTGACAGAGGTACTGCGATTTCTTTGCTTAAAGATATTGCGGAAAATAATGATGTTGTCGTTATTGCGGGTAAAGGCCACGAAGATTATCAGATTTTGAAAGATAAAACAATTCATTTTGATGACCGTGAAGAAGCAAGAAAAGTGTTTGCAACCGCAACTATCGGAGGATAAATTTGTTAAGAACAAAACCTATAATTGATCAGCATTTGCATGGATGTTTCGGGGTTGACTTTAATACGGCAACTACTGATGAAGTGCTTGCTCTGTTGGAAAAACTTTATGGTTTGGGTGTAGGCGGAATTTTTCCGACTCTAATGACTGACGAAATCCCAAATATTCAGCGTCAAATTTCAAATATTAAATCAGCGGCAAAAAAACAAACCTCCAAAATGGCACGTATTTTAGGTGTTCATCTTGAAGGAATTTTTCTTAACAGTAAGAAAAAAGGTATTCATGATGATAGTCTCTTTTTAATGCCAAATGTTGAAAATTATAAAAAAATTGAAGATGAAATCATTAAAATAGTAACTCTTGCTCCGGAATTGGATATTGATTTGATTAAGTATCTGCGCTCAAATAATGTAAAAGTTCAGGCGGGGCATTGTGTCGGCGGTGATTTATCAAAAGTTGACGGGGTTACCCATCTTTTTAACGCTATGGGTGAAGTTCATCACAGAAACACTCAAACTGCATTGGAAGCGGTTATTTCCGATAATTTATATACGGAAATTATCGCTGACGGTGTTCATTTGTCGGATGATATTTTAAAACTGATTTTTAAAATAAAACCGCTTGAAAAGATACTTCTTGTCAGCGACAGTTTGCCGATAACAAAAAGTGATTTGAAAGTGATGATGTTTGGCGGGAAAGAAATTTTTTATGACGGTGATAAGGCAACATCAAAAGACGGTACGCTTGCAGGCAGTACAAAACTTATCCCTGACATTATCAAAATTCTTGGTGAAAAAGGGATGTTCAGCCCTGTTTTGATTGAAAACACGTACAATTATCACGGTTTTACATCTGACAAATATATTGAAATTGATGATAATTTCAATGTATCAAGTGTAAGGTAATTTATTTTATAACAGGCATTTTGCCGAATTTAACGGCATCGTGATTTTTTATGTCAATAACTCTTTGGTTTCTGAATTCAAAAAGGGTTTTAACATTTTGCGGGTTATTTGCGTTTTCCCACGCTAAAATTGCGCCTGTTATAGCTTCCAGCTGGCACATAGGCATCATATTGACAGGCAGATTCATATCCCATTCGTTTGTCAGAACTTGCTGAAGAAATTTGCAGTCCGCAGGAGTTCTTTCTCGATAGCAGGAATTCAGATGAAGGCTCTGCCTTGTTATGTATAATTCAAATCTTGTAATATCGATACCCTGCTCAATTAATTGAGAGAAAAACTCACAACCTCTTGTTGAATACCGTTGAGTCCAGTTATCGGTGTTTTTGATGTGTTCATTTGTTGCAACCATTTGGTATGGCTTGGATAAAATTCTCCATCTTCCGTTTAAAAGTGTTCTGTCCCACGGGAGCGTTATGCATATTTTGGATTGTTTTAGCGAATTAAAATTTTCAAAAAAGAAAATTATATCGTTCATTTTGTAGAATTTATCAACCATAATCAGGTTAAATTCTTCGTCAAGTATTGCAAGTCCCGTATCCAATGTTGAACCTGATGTTAGTGAAAGCCCTATGTAATAATTCATTATAAATTTCCCTCTAAAAGTTTTGTTGTAATAATCGGTTCGTCTTCCGTCGCAATAACCGTATGTTCAAAATGCGCTGACGGTTTTTTATCAACAGTGCTTACTGTCCATCCGTCAGGGCCGACTTCAACATCATCACATCCAAGATTAAACATTGGCTCAATTGCAATTGCCATCCCTTTTTTTATAGGTGTTTTGTCGCCGACTGAGTAATTGAACAAGAACGGATCTTCGTGCATTTGTCTACCTACACCGTGACCGCCGTATTGGCGTACTATTCCCAAATGTTCTCTGTCTGCAACTGCGCCGACTGCGGATGATATGTCATCCAAAATATTGCCGTCTCTCATCTGGGCAATTCCTGCCCACAGGCCCTCTTGAGTGTATTTTAAAAGTCTTTCAACTTCTGCGCTGATTTTACCTACCGGATATGTCCAGGCGCTGTCGCCTACAAATCCGCAGAATGTTGCGCCTACATCAACGCTTATTATATCGCCCTCTTTTAAAATAACATCTTCGTGCGGAAAACCGTGGACAACCTGTTCGTTAACGGATGCACAAATTGAAGCCGGAAAACCGTTATAGCCAAGAAATGTCGGTATTGCTTTATTTTGTCTTATAGTGCGATAGGCAATATCATCAAGTTCCTTGGTTGAAATTCCCGGTTCTATAACGCGTTTCATTTCCTGATGAACAAGCGCAACAATGTTACCCGCAAGTCTCATTTTCTTTATATCATCTCTGGATTTTCTGTTAATCATACTTCTCTCCGTCCCTCAATTGCTCTTGCAAGGGTGATTTCATCAGCGTATTCAATATCCGAACCTATCGGGATACCGAATGCTATTCTTGAAACCTTTATGTTGAAAGGCTTAATGAGTTTTGTCAGATATAAACTTGTTGCTTCACCCTCAACAGACGGGCTTAGTGCAAGTATTACCTCTTTAACTTCTTCATTTACAAGCCTGTTTAAAAGTTCCTTAATTCGTATGTCGTCAGCGCCTATGCTGTCCATAGGTGAAATCAACCCTTGCAATACGTGATATAATCCCTTATATTCGTTTGTTTTTTCAATTGCTATCAAATCTTTAGTTTCTGCAACAACACAAATTACGGATCTGTCTCTGCTTGCAGATGAACAGATTTCACAAGGCGAAGTTGATGATATGTTGAAACAAATTTCACACGTTTTTATATTTTGCTTAACGTCAAGCATTGTTTTCGCAAATTTTTCAACTTCACTCTGCGGCATTCTCAACAAATAAAATGCCATTCTTTGTGCCGACTTTGGCCCTATTGCCGGGAACTTTTGAAAGCACTCAATTAAAGACGCAATAGCCTTAGGGTATATCATTGAAATAAGCCTTGTAATCCCGGAATGTTCATACCGCCGGTTACGGCTTTCATTCTTGTTTCCATTTCCTTGTTAGCTTTGTCGTTTGCCTGACGAATTGCGGATGAAATAATATCTTCCAAAGTCTCAAGCGTTTCAGAGTCAACTGATGACGGATTTTCAGGGTTTATCGCTTCTGCTGAGATTTTTATTGACTTAAATCTTCCCTGACCGTCGCATGTAACTTTAACTCCGCCGGTTTCTCCCGTTAATTCTATTCTTGCAAGCTCTTCCTGAGTGTCTTTTAATCTCTTTTGAATGCTCTGAGCTTGTTTCATCATTTGCATAATATTCATTACACATATCCTCCTGTTAATACTAATTGTAAAATAAAATTGCCATAAAGGCAACATTCATTATATAATAAAAATATGGAAGACGGAATGACATATCTTGAAGCTTCTTTGAAGAGCGGGCGCCTTATGAGGTGGACTTTTATGCCGTTAAAGGTTTACATTGCACCTATGCAGTTTTATTCCAAAAAAGGTGAAGATTATAAATACAAATCTATGGTTAAACAGGCGCTTCAGGCATGGGAAAAAGCTTCAGGCGGCAAAGTATCGTTTAAGGTTGTGCAGTCGCTTTTGGAATCAAATGTTAATGTTGAATGGAAAAGGGTGGAGAGAAAGGCTTTGGGATATTGTTCTTTTCAGACAGATAACAATAACAGACTTTACAGTGCCGAAGTCCAAATAGGTCTCACAGAAGGTCTTATTCATGCCGATTATATGGATGAAAATGAAGTTTATCACACGATTTTGCACGAAGTAGGGCATGCGCTTGGCTTGGGGCACAGTCCGTATAAGACAGATATTATGTACACTCCGCACCAAAAAGGTGTAAATTCGCTTTCCATAAACGATATTACGACCTTGAGATGGCTTTATGCTCTCCCGCAGGGCGCAACTGCAAAAGAGATCGGCACAAAATACGGAGCTGCAGGTTCCACGATTGATGAAATTGTAACAAAGATAAGAAAGAAACAGAATAAATCGGAATTTGAAGTTGTAAAAAACAGCATTTCACAAAAGCCTGAGCGGAACCTGGAAGAAGAAACCGAACGCTTGGCAATGATGCGGAAGCATCATATGTCGTTACAAAACATATCAATACCAGAAGAAGTACGATTAGAACTTCTTCGCGGAAAAAAACACCGGCCAAATATTTGACTTTTAAAAAACATTCATTAAAAAGAGAGTATGCAATTATTTGATTACTTATTTTTTAAAACCGAATGTTCACATAATAAAATTCCTCCGGAAGTAGAGTGTGCATATTGTCCTGATTGCGGGGAGCTGGTAGAGAATCAGTGGTTTATATTGAGATGTGCTTGTTGCGGAGTTAAAGTTCCTGCAGTTGTTAGAAACGGTAAAATCGTGCCCGTTGAAAAACATTGTAGAAACTGCGGAATGTCAGATTTTAACGTTGAGAAATTGGAAAAGGTAAACTTCGTTAATGTCGACTACGCAGTTTTATTGAAAAAGACCGTTAAAAGCGAAGATGTGGAATTTACCCAAAGCTGGGTTGATATAATCAACCCGAAAGCACATTTCTGTAAACTCGGGTTACTGAAATGATGTATCCGTATCACTAAATTAAACAGGAGGCTTTTGACCTCCTGTTTTTGTGTAGATAGAATAAATTTTTAAAGCAAATTATGCTCTGTTTAATCTGTCAGATGCAGCTTTTGCCGTTTCTCTGACGCTTCTGTCAGGATCGTTTAATGCGATTTTGAATAAAGCATTCAAATCTTCATTGTATTCAGGTCTCTGAATATAATTCAAAGCCTCTACTGCAGATGCTCTAACCGTTGGGTTCGGATTAGAACTCATTTGTTCAACGACTGTCATTATTCCCGGAATGTCCTTGAACGGTACGATCTGACCTGATAATTTTTCAACTTCATTGTTGAAAAGTTTTTCTAAAATTGCCATTGAAAACAGTGCGTAACTCTTATTGCGTTCAGCCTGTTCTAACGGTGTGATTGTGTTAGCAAGTTCCTTTTCAATATCGGAAACTTTTTTGCCCTGCATTATTTTAACTCTTGCTTCTGTTTGTTCTTTTGAAGGGCCGATTAAGTCTTTTGTATCTTTTGTGAGAATTCCCTCAAGAGCATTTATGACACCTTCATCAAGCAATTCTGTCGCTTTCTCAGGATCTTCTCTCACAGAAAGAGCAATTGCTTCCATTGCCAAAGCCTGTTTATCAAAGTCAGGATTTGTCAGTTTTGCTATGAAAGCGTTAATATCAATTTGCGGTCTTAATTCTTCAGGCTCTCTTATTTCAACTTTTGGAGCATCCTGAACAGATGCCTGAGCCGGAATTGCATCCGTTGTTTCTTCTGCTTTTACTTCTTCGGATTTTACAGTTTGAACAGAAGTTTCATCTGCAGATACCGCCGCTGCGGCAACGGCTTCTGCTTTAACCGCTTCATTTTCAGCTTTATCAGCCGCTATTGCCTGAGCTGTTGTTTTTTCAACTGCGACTTCTTCTGCCTTTACTGTTTCTGTTTTAACTTCTGCGGTTTTATTTTCGTCTGCTCTGACGTTTTTATCATTAATATCTTCTTTTTCTTCAGTTATAGCTTTCTCTGCGGTTTCTTCCGGTACAGCTGCAGCAGCGGCAACTGCTGTAGCAGGAAGTTCTTCATTCTTTACATCTGCTATGACTGCGTTGTCTTCTGCTTCCGGCAAAACTTCTTTTTCATCATTTTTTGCATCTCCGGTTATGACAGGTGCTGGAGCATTTGCTACTGCATAATTAATGTTTTGCTGCATAACTTGAGGCTGAATTATCGGTGTTGAAACAGGGTTTTTAATTACTACCTGCGGTTGCGGAACTTCTACCGCTGCCGGTTGTGAAACTACTTCCTGAGGCGGCATAACTGTTTGGCTTACGGGATTTGTTGCGTAATTTTTGGCAATATCACCGGCCGGTAATGCGTAATCAACAGGTTTTTCTGCAGGCATGTAATAGGCTTGTTTTTCTGCCTGCGGATAGTCATATAAATTTGCCTGCGGGTAATTGTAATAAGATGGCGCATTTTGCTGTTGATATCCGTCATTTCTGCCGTCATAATTTCCGTATGCACCCTGTCCTGCGTTTGGATTTTGTGCAGGGGCGTTAACTGATGCTCCGTTTATGGATATTTTTATTGCATTGTAATCCGTATTATAAATTATCGGAGCCGGTCTCTCTGCTCTTGGCGGTACGTTACACGGATTTTTAACGTTTACGGGCTGAATCATATGATTTATTCCTTTCAGATAATTAACACACTTTTATACTAATCCATACTTTTAATAACACTGAAGATAAAAAATTGCTAGTTATATGAATTTTGTTAATAAAATGTAACATTATTCAGGCATGTAATTTTTTTTTCGGATGAAATTTGTTACATTTGAACTTTATTTTTGTGTTATGATATTATGGAGTGGATAGTTTCAAAATTTTGGTGAGGGATATGTTAGACTTTACTAAGAAATTTTCGGTTCGTTCGGCTTTTGGTGAAGCTTTGTGTGAAGCTGCACGAGAAAATAAGGATATAGTTGTTTTGGATGCGGATCTGGCATGTTCCACCCAGACAAAATTGTTTGCTAAAGAATTTCCGGACAGATTTTTTGATGTCGGTATTGCGGAGCAAGACATGATTGCGACGGCGGCCGGCCTGGCGAGCGAAGGTAAAATACCTTTTGCGGCAAGTTTTGCGGTGTTTGCTACCGGCAGGACATACGATCAGATAAGAAATTCTGTCTGTTATCCGAAATTTAACGTAAAAATAGTAGGAACCCATGGCGGTGTTACTGTCGGCGAAGACGGAGCAAGTCATGAAGCGCTTGAAGATATCGGGCTTATGCGTGGGTTACCTAATATGACGGTAATTGTTCCGGCTGACTGTACCGAATGCCGTGAGGCAGTTAAATTTGCCGCTGATTATAAAGGCCCTGTTTATATAAGAGTTCCAAGGGGCAATTTACCGAATATTTTTGATGAGAATTATAAATTTGATTCCAAGGCAAATGTACTGAAACAGGGAAAAGATTTGACAGTATTTACTAACGGAGAAACTTTGTGTGAAGTTATTCGCTCTGGTGAAATTTTAAAGGACAAGGGTATTGATATTGAAATTGTGAATGTTCCTGTTGTTAAACCTCTTGATAAAGAAACGGTGCTTATGAGTGCAAAGAAAACAGGACTTGTTGTAACCGTTGAAAATCATTCTGTCATAAATGGTTTGGGTAGTGCAATTTGTGAAACCCTGTCAGAGAATTTGCCGCTGAAAGTTTTAAGAATAGGTGTGAATGATGTTTTCGGGCAAAGCGGAAAATCATCGGAATTGTTAGATTTCTACGGCTTAACTGCGGAAAAAATAGCTGAAAAGATTGAGAATTTTAAAGGAAATAATAATGATTAAATTCAGAAACGTAACTAAACAGTATAAGAACGGAACATATGCCCTGAAAGATGTCAATATTGATATTAATCCGGGTGAATTTGTTTTCATAGTAGGAGCTTCAGGTGCAGGTAAATCGACATTGATGAAACTTTTGTATCACGAAGAACTTCCGACATCCGGCATAGTCACTATTGGCGGTAAAGATATCGGTCAGCTTTCAAGTGAGGAAGTTCCAAGCGTAAGACGTTGCATGGGTATTGTTTTTCAGGATTATAAGCTTTTGCAGAACAAAACGGTTTATGACAATGTTGCTTACGTAATAAGAACATTGGGGATGAGTACGAAAGAAATCCGCTCCAGAGTAACAAGTGCGCTGAATATAGTAGGTTTAAGCGATAAACTGAATGCGTTTCCTTCGGAATTATCGGGCGGCGAACAGCAAAGGGTAGGTATTGCGCGTGCAATTGTTAACGGACCGCCTTTATTGATAGCGGATGAGCCGACAGGAAACCTTGATCCGACAAACTCTATGGAAATTATGCAAATATTGGATCAGATAAATCAGAGAGGAATTACGGTTATTGTTTCAACTCACGATGAGGCGATGGTTAACTATATGAGAAAGAGAGTTATAACTCTTGGTTTTGGTGAAGTTATAAAAGACAGACAAGCAGGTACTTATGAGCAGTAATAACGGTTTAAAAATAAAAAAGAGTATAAGAAAACGTATACCTAAAGACAGACTTACGGAAATAAGAATAATGTACAGACTGGTTAAGGAAGCTGTAAATGATATGATGCGAACCGGTTTGATTATTAATGTTGCGATAATAATGACAATGTGCGCAATACTGACAATATTCGGAGTATTTTTCAGATTTTCATTGTCTATCTCATCATTTTCAAAAGAACTTGGCAAAGTTCTTGAAGTTTCCGTATATCTTAAAGACGGTGCAAATATGGATTTTGCGGCAAAACAAATTCAGGAATATCCTCACGTTATAAAAGTTACTGGTATCCCAAAACAGGATTCCTGGAATTCTCTGAAAAAAGAACTTTCTCTGCCTGATTTGGCAAATCCGTTGCCGGATACTCTGAGGGTAAGTGTTGATTCAACCAAGAATGTTGAAGATATATGTGTCAAACTAAAGGCCGCGTCTTTTGTTGAAGATATAAGCTATGCCAGTGATTTGGCGGAAAAAATAAATATGGCGAACAGTATAATTTCGCACCTTATAGTTCTGATAGTTGTTGCTATAGCTGTTTTGACCATAACTATTATCAACAATACTATTCTGCTGGTTATACAGTCCAGAAAAGATGAGATAGAAATAATGCGGCTTATGGGGGTAAGTAACTGGTATATAAGATTTCCGCTGCTTTTGCAGGGGGCGTTTTATGGGTTTACGGGTGCATTATTGTCTGTACCTTTGATATTCCTTGTCCACAGATCCTTGCTTAATTTGCATAAGTTTTTCTATATTCCTGGAACATCATATTCGCTTAACCTTGTCATAATGACAGTGTTTATAATCGGTATAGTATTCTGTTGCGGCGGAAGTTACTGGTGTATTAAAAAACATCTTCAGGTATAGGAGAAATTATTTCAATGACGACAATCGCACTAATTTCTGACAGTGTTGATTTTCTGAATAAGATAGAAAGTAATCTGTCGTTGTTCAGAAAAGACGATGTTTTTCTAAAATATCGTATTGTCGGTTGCACATCTGTTCGTTCTGATGTTGAGATAGTTTTGATGTATTCGGATGACAAAGATGCAATAACTCCGGAGTTTGTAAAACAAATAAAGAACGAAAATAATTATCTGATACTGTTTTTACCGGCGTATGAAGATGATGTTTTGCTGAAAATGTATGACAGCGGTGTTAATGATTTTTGCCTTAAAGATTCGCTGACATCTGAGCTTATTATAAAAATCGTTAACGGTCAGAAGTTTTTATCGGAAAAAAAATTGAGTACAAGTTATAAGGATATTCTGATAGCGGGTAATATTCTGAAAGAAAACAATGCGGTATACAAAAGTCTGGATACTGTTTTAAATCCGCGCCTTGCAAAAACATGTCTGAAAGCAGCGTTTTTAGCTATTGATGTTCCGCCTGAAAGTCGTCAGAAATTTATAGATGATAACCTTGAGGCAAGACTGGTTACGGCATTGAGAACCAGTGATATAATTGTGAACTACAAAGATTTCTGCTATTTGCTGATTTTAACGGATACTGCTTTTGAAAAAGTTAAAAATGTTTATGAAAAACTCACAAATGCACTGGAAATAAAACTTACCGGCATGCTCATACGGTATAAATCCATAATACCTGCTGAAATTATGGATAAAATTGACTGTCTGCGCATGTATGCACAAACGGAATGCAAGTTTTTTGTGGAGGAAGAAGAACAGACTTCTCAGGATATTGAAAAGGACTGGCTTGATGATAGTATCGCGCTGGATGAACCTAAAAATTATAAATTTTTCAGGGCTATGTACCGCGCAAAGGTTGATAAAGTTATAAGACCGGTATTTTTCAGGATGAAAGAAAAATATGACGATATATCATCCGGTTTAAGAATAAAGTTTTCCAATAATGAAAATTTATCGGAATTTCTTATGTTTTATGGGGAAAAGGTTAATTCGTTCAAAATATTGTTTGAAAATAGTATGGATTTGAAATTTAATCTGAATTTCGGGGGGCTTTATGCTCCGGAAAATATAGAGTTTACACTGCCGTTTGCTCAGGTATCCACAAAACAGCTGACTGATATTGTTCAAAAATTTGTTGAAGAAGGAGTAAAAAATGAGGTTGATAAATAGCGAAAATTGCATTGTTGCGGGAATAGATTTTCAGGAAAAACTTGTGGGCATGCTCAATGACAAAACGTGTGCGGATAAAATGGCAAAACTTGTTTCTGCCGCAAAAATTATGAATATTCCCGTTATACTGACGGAACAGTATCCGAAAGGTCTGGGTTCCACAATTCCCGAAATTTCACAATTCGGGTTTGAAACTATTGAGAAAACATCATTTTCAGCCTTTCAGCAGGAAGAGTTTAAAAAAGTAATTCTTTCGTGTGGTAAAAAGCAGGTGATTATAGGCGGAATTGAAACTCATATTTGCGTTCATCAAACGGTTGCAGAACTTTTGGATGCCGGTTTTGAGGTTTTTGTTGTTAAAGATGCATGCGGGAGCCGTCACAAAGAAGAATTTGAATGCGGTATAGGAAGAATGAAAGATAACGGAGCAAAAATAACATGTCTGGAAGTTGTGTTATTTGAGCTTTTGCGCTCTTCGCGTCATCCGAATTTTAAAGAAGTTCAAGCATTGATAAAATAAATATTGCTAAAACTATTGCAAATATTGCTGTTTACATACTTTACAAAAGTTAAAACCAATTGTCCGAATTCACTGGATTTTGTTCAGTCATATCAATAGTTTTCACCATTATTACAAAATCTTAATAATTGTTTTAAAAATAAATAGTGTTCTATTGACTATTAATGTTCACCGTATATGATTAAAAAAGGTATAATTTAACTTGGGTTAATTATGCCCATTTTTCGGAAACACAATACAAATTTGTTTTATATAGAAGATAGTACGTACATAGACGAGGTGAATTAATGTCTAACACAGATTACGCAAAAAGAGTAACTCCAATGGGTATTCCACATACCAGATTGGATGATTTACCTGACCTTATTGAGGTGCAAAAAAAATCGTTTGAGTGGTTTTTAACAGAGGGCTTAAAGGAAGAATTACTTTCATTTTCTCCTGTTAAAGATTACACAGGTCGATTAGAATTACACTTCCTGCCGAATTATACATTTGACAATGCAAAGTATACGATTGAAGAAGCTCGTATCCATGACGCAACTTATGCAAAACAGTTGAGAGTTATGGTTCGTTTAATCAACCGTGACAGCGGTGAAATCAAAGAACAGGAAGTTTATATCGGTGATATTCCTACTATGACCGATAAAGGTACATTTATCGTTAACGGTGCAGAACGTGTTATCGTTTCGCAAATTGTTCGTTCTCCGGGTGTTTATTTCAAACGTGAAATATCTCCGAACGGAAAACGTTTGTACAATGCGACAATGATTCCTAACCGCGGGGCATGGTTAAAGATTGAAACTGATGCAAACGATTTGATTTATGTCAAAATAGATAAAAACAGAAAGATTCTTGCAACTACACTGCTTAAAGCATTGGGAATTACGGTTGCGGAAATGGAATCTTTATTTACCCACTTTGAATTTTTAAAGAAAACTCTTGACAAAGATACGACTGAAACGACGGATGAAGCTTTGATTGAGGTCTATAAGAAATTAAGACCAGGTGATCCGGCATCTGCTCAGGGCGGACGTCAGATTTTGGAAGCTCGTTTCTTTGATGAAAAGAAATACGATATAGGTCGTGTAGGTCGTTATAAATTAAATAAAAAGTTAAATTTAAATATACCTAAAAACCAGAGAACATTGACTATTCAGGATATCGTATCCTCAATAGAATATTTGATTAACTTAACTTACGATGAAGGAACGGTTGATGATATTGACCACCTTGGCAACAGAAGAATCCGTTCAGTCGGCGAATTGTTGCAAAACCAATTCAGAGTAGGTTTAAGCCGTATTGAACGTATAGTCAAAGAAAGAATGACTTTACAGGACAGCGAAACTTTAACTCCGTTGAACTTGCTTAACACAAAACCTTTGGTTGCAGCGTTAAAGGAATTCTTCGGCAGTTCGCAGTTGTCCCAATTCATGGACCAAATCAATCCGTTAGCTGAATTAACTCACAAAAGACGTATTTCAGCTCTTGGACCAGGCGGTTTGATGAGAGAACGTGCAGGATTTGCGGTTCGTGACATTCACCCTTCACACTACGGACGTATTTGTCCTATTGAAACTCCTGAAGGCCCGAACGCAGGTTTGATAGGTTCTTTGGCTACTCACGCAAAAGTTAATGATTACGGCTTCATTGAATCTCCGTTCTTTGTTGTTAAAGACGGAAAAGTAACTGATGAAGTTGTTTATATGACGGCAGATGAGGACGAAGAATTTCGTTGTGCTCCGGCTGACGTTAAATTGAATAAAGACGGATCATTCAAAGATGAATATGTTCCTATCCGTTACCGTTCAGAATTTACAATGAGTGAAAGCAGCAAAGTTGACTTTGTTGGCGTTTCTCCTATTCAGATCATTTCGGTTGCTACATCGTTGATTCCGTTTATTGAACACGATGATGCTAACCGTGCACTGATGGGTTCAAACATGCAACGTCAATCAGTTCCGCTTTTGATTACTCAAAGACCGGTAGTCGGAACGGGTATGGAAAAACGTGTTGCAAAAGACTCAGGTATGGTTGCAATTGCAGATTGTGACGGTACCGTTACAAGAGTTGTAGGTGAAGAAATCGTTATTACTGATGTTCACGGAAAAGCTCACGTTCATCCGTTGATGAAATATGTTCGTTCAAACCAGGATACCTGCATTAACCAAAAGCCTATCGTTCACGAAGGTGACAAGGTTAAAGAAGGTGATGTTATTGCCGATGGTGCATCTACAAATTGCGGTGAGCTTTCATTAGGTAAAAACGTAATCGTTGCGTATATGCCTTGGGAAGGTTACAACTACGAAGATGCTATCCTGCTTTCCGAACGTTGTGTTCACGATGATATATTCACATCTGTTCACATTGAAAAACTAGAAATTGATGCAAGACAGACAAAACTCGGACCTGAAGAAATTACAAGAGAAATACCTAACGTTTCTGAAGATGCTTTGAGACATTTGGATGAAAGAGGTATCGTTCGTATAGGTGCAAGAGTTTTTGCTGATGATATATTGGTAGGTAAAGTAACACCGAAAGGTGAATCAGAACATCCGCCTGAAGAAAAATTGCTGAGAGCAATCTTCGCTGAAAAAGCAAGAGATGTTAAAGACAATTCTCTTCGTGTACCTCACGGTGAAGGCGGTCGTGTACTTGATGTTAAGGTATTTGACAGAGAAAAAGGTGATGAATTGCCTCCTGGTGCTAATACGGTTATCAGAGTTTATATCGCTCAAAAACGTAAAGTTTCTGTCGGTGATAAACTTTCAGGACGTCACGGTAACAAAGGTATTGTTTCAAGAATTCTTCCTAAAGAAGATATGCCGTTCTTGCCTGACGGAACTCCTGTTGATATAGTATTGAACCCACTGGGCGTACCTTCCCGTATGAACGTAGGTCAAACTTACGAGTTATTGCTTGGTTTGGCTGCATACCTGACAGGAAACCACTACGAAGCACCTTCTTTTGATGAAAGATATGGTGAAAACATGTCTGAAATCGTTACAAAAGAAGAACTTCTTAAAGGTATCAAAGAATCAGGATGCGATTGGGTATTGCCTTCAGGTAAAGTAAGATTGATAGACGGACGTACAGGCGAACCGTTTGACGAACCTGTTGCGGTAGGTCTTTCATACATATTG
Organism: bacterium; assembly: GCA_017652265.1. Classification (GTDB taxonomy): domain Bacteria; phylum Cyanobacteriota; class Vampirovibrionia; order Gastranaerophilales; family Gastranaerophilaceae; genus Gastranaerophilus. Next base: position 6,431 of record JAGCBH010000046.1, on the reverse strand, counting down.
AAACTTGTCCACCTTGTTGATGATAAAATTCACGCACGTTCAACAGGTCCTTACTCACTTGTTACTCAACAACCTTTAGGTGGTAAGGCTCAATTCGGCGGACAAAGATTCGGTGAAATGGAAGTTTGGGCACTTGAAGCTTATGGTGCTGCATATACTCTGCAGGAAATGTTAACATTCAAATCTGATGATGTTAACGGCAGAAACAGAGCTTATGAAGCAATTGTTAAAGGTGACAATATCCCAAGACCGGGTATTCCTGAATCGTTCAAGGTACTCGTTCGCGAATTACAAAGTATCGGTTTAGATATAACCGTTGCCAAGAAAGATGGTGTTGAAGTTGATTTAATGACTGATATGGATGACATCAGAAAATCTGCTCCTCGCAGAACATTATCTGATATTGATTCTGAGTTGTTGAACGTAAACTTCTTTGAAACTCCGTCAACGCTGGGCGATATTTAATCAAACATTAAAAAGGAGAAAACAAATTGGCTACAAGTATTGATTATTTTGACTATATAAGAATAAGTATCGCATCACCTGAGCGTATACTTAAGTGGTCTTACGGTGAGGTAACTAAACCGGAAACTATAAATTACCGTACATTAAAGCCGGAAAGAGACGGTCTGTTCTGCGAAAGAATATTCGGACCTACAAAAGACTGGGAATGTGCTTGCGGTAAATATAAAAGAGTAAGACATAAAGGTATCATATGTGAACGCTGCGGCGTTGAAGTTACAGACAGTAAAGTACGTCGCCAAAGAATGGGACACATCAAACTTGCTGCTCCTGTTTCACACATTTGGTTCTTAAAAGGTATTCCGTCATATTTGGGCTTATTGCTTGATATGTCACTGAAAGATCTTGAACAGGTTATCTATTTCAACAGCTATGTTGTTATTGATCCTGCTGACAGTGAATTCGCAAAACATCAATTATTAACTGAAGAAGAATATGACGATTTTATTTCTGAACACGAAGATTCTGAGTTGAAAGTCGGAATCGGTGCGGAAGCTATTAAGGAAATGCTTTCAGAAATTGACATCAAGAAAGATGCTGAAGATATGAGAGCAGAACTTGATAAGGGTGTTTCTAACGTACAAAGAAAATCAAAATTAATAAAGAGATTAAGATTGGTTGATTCTTTAATCAGTTCAGAAACGGATCCGACCTGGATGGTAATGGATGTTCTCCCTGTTGCACCGCCTGATTTGAGACCTATGGTACAGTTAGACGGCGGACGTTTTGCAACATCTGACCTTAACGATTTATACAGACGTGTAATTAACAGAAACAACCGTTTACAAAGACTTTTGGAAATGGGTGCTCCTGAAATCATTGTCAGAAACGAAAAACGTATGCTGCAGGAAGCAGTTGATGCTCTTATTGATAACGGCAGACGTGGAAGAACCGTTGTAGGTCCTAATAACAGAGCATTGAAATCATTGTCTAATATTATAGAAGGTAAACAAGGTCGTTTCCGTCAAAACTTACTTGGTAAACGTGTTGACTACTCAGGTCGTTCCGTTATCGTTGTAGGTCCGCAATTGAAATTAAATCAGTGCGGTTTGCCTAAGGAAATGGCTATTGAATTATTTAAGCCTTTTGTTGTTAACAAATTAATTGAAAGAGGCCATGTCCAAAACATTAAATCTGCAAAGAAGAAAATTGAAAGAGCCGATGCAGATGTTTGGGATATATTGGAAGAGGTTATTGAAGGGCACCCTGTATTATTGAACCGTGCTCCAACCCTTCACAGACTTGGTATTCAGGCTTTTGAACCTAAATTGGTTGAAGGTCGTGCAATTCAGTTACACCCGTTAGTATGTACAGCATTCAACGCTGACTTTGACGGTGACCAAATGGCTGTTCACGTACCGCTTTCAATTGAAGCGCAAACAGAAGCCCGTATGCTTATGCTTGCAACAAATAACATTCTTGCTCCGGCAAACGGCAAACCTATTATCACTCCTACTCAAGATATGGTCTTGGGTATGTATTACCTGACTATTTTGAAAGATGAGAATATGGAGCCGAAAGGTTATTTCTACAGTTTCCAAGATGCAATTTCAGCTCTTGGTGTAGGCGTTATTGAACTTCACGACAAAATCGTAGTTCGTAGCGACAACGGTGAAAGAATTGAAACGACAGCAGGAAGAATTATCTTCAATGAAGCTGTAAGAAATGCTTTGGCATAAAGTTTGTTAAATTGATTAAATAATAAAAAGGAAATAATAAATGGAAACAACATACTCAAATGCAAAAAAATCTATGGATTTCATCAATCAACGAATGGATAAAAAAGGATTGAACAAATTGTTGTCTCAGGTTTATCTTGAATATGGCGGTGCCAAAACGGCTGAACTTGCTAACAGTTTGAAAAACCTTGGTTACAAATATGCAACCAGATCCGGCGTTACGATTTCCATAGACGACTTGTCAGTTCCGAGTGTAAAAAAGGAATTGCTTAAAGAAGCCGAAAATGAAATTGAAAAATCAACGGCAAGATATCTGAAAGGTGAAATTACCGAAGTTGAAAGATATACAAAGGCTATTGACACCTGGTCGGAAACAACAGCAAAATTAACGGAACAGGTTATTGAAAACTTTGATAAACTGAATCCTGTTTATATGATGGCGTTCTCAGGTGCAAGAGGTAACGTTTCACAGGTATCACAATTAGTCGGTATGCGTGGCTTGATGGCTGATGCACAAGGTCAAATCATTGCCTTGCCGATTAAATCAAACTTTAAAGAAGGCTTGTCCGTTACAGAATACATTATTTCATCGTATGGTGCAAGAAAAGGTCTTGTAGATACGGCGTTGAAAACAGCTGACTCCGGTTACTTAACAAGACGTTTGGTTGACGTTGCTCAAGACGTTATAATCAGAGCAGAGGATTGCGGAACTACACGTTCTATCAGTATGAGAGCAATCATGAATGGTGATCAGGAGGTCGTACCTTTAATTGACAGACTTTTAGGCAGAACTGTTGCTCAGGATATTGTTGATAATGACGGTAACGTTATTGTTAAAAATGGCACTACGATGAACCGTGATGACATAAGAAAAATAGAAAGAGCAAAATTAAATCTGACAGAATTGAAAGTCCGTTCAGGTTTAACTTGCGGTCTTGAATACGGCATTTGCCAAAAATGCTACGGCTGGGCAATGACGACACAAAAACTTGTTGATATTGGTGAAGCGATCGGTATTATTGCAGCACAGTCAATCGGTGAACCTGGTACACAGCTGACAATGAGAACATTCCACACCGGTGGTGTATTCAAAGGCTCAGGTGCTATGAAATCCGTTGAAGCAAATATCGCAGGTGAAGTTGTTTCAAGTGTTAAGACAAGAGAATTGAGAACCCGTCATGGTGATATCGTTCAGGTTTCTAATTATGAAGCTGATATTGAAATCAAAGGCGAAAAGAGAACTGAAAAATATCATATTCCTGCCGGTTCAAAAATATTCTTTAAAAACGGTATGAAAGTTAAAAAAGGCTTTAAGTTAGCGGAATTCGAACCTGCATCATCAGGGGACGGCTCACGTTTGACAGAAAAAGCGACAAAAGATATTACGACTGATTTGAGCGGTGAAATTGTATTTGAAGATTTCGTTGCTGATGAACGTAAAGACAGACAAGGCAACATCTCCAGAACAACAAATAAACAAGGTGTTATCTGGGTTCTTGGCGGCGATGTTTATAACTTGCCAAGCGGTTCTAAGATTCTTGTAAAAGACGGTCAGAGCGTAAAAGAAGGAGAAAAAATCGCTGAAACATTAACTATTTCCGAACACGGCGGTGAAGTTCGTTTCGGTGATGATTTACAGGTTGAGAAAGTTGATTTTGAAGGCAAAAAGATAAATAAAATCGTAAGCGGTCGTGAAATCACTATCGTTATCGCATCTATTATGCCTGCAAATGCATCTTTTGAACAAACTAAGAAAGAACAAATCTGGACAGTTAAAGAATCCGGTGAAAAATATATCGTTAAAGCTCCGGTTGATACCCCTGTTGAAAACGGTATGATTATTGCAGAACTTATGGATGATGACTGTGCAGTAACTTCATCAGGCGAAATCAGATATATTGATGTTGAAGTTGATGAAAACCAGATAATTACAAAACCTGGTAAAGTTGTTTTCATACCTGAAGAAATTCATCAGATTAACAAAGACAGCTCTTTGAAAATGGTTGAAAACGGAACTCACGTTACGGCAGGTACCGAAGTTGTTAAAGATATTTATTGCCACATTGACGGTATTGTTGAATTTAAAGAATACAATGATGTAATTCATGAAATAACAATTCGTCCCGGTGAAATTTATACTTTATCGGCAGTATCCGAACTCAAAGTTGATGAAGGTGAAGTTCTTAAGAAGGGTTCCGTTATTGCTGACGGTATTAAGGCAAAATCAACTTCTATCGTTACTATTATGGATTCAAGTCTTGATGATATTGATATTGATGATTTGGATGAAGAAATTGATACGTCTGTGCCTCTTGATGAGGACAGTATTTCAAATCAACCTGTTCAGATACTTGTTCGTCCGGTTCAGGTGCTTGATGTTAAACAGCGTAATGTTTCAATAAGCTTTGATTCAACTGATCCGCTTATTGATATTGTTAATGTTACTCAATTGCAATACAAGAACGGTGCAAGAGTAAGAAATCTTGATGGTGCAACGATAACCAGAACAAGTTTAGTTCTCCAAATGCAGGGTTACCTGTCACACCTTAAAGGTATGGTCGAAGTAGATAAGAAAGGTAATTTAAGATTTGTAGTTCTTGAAAACCTTATCATTCGTCGTGAAACTGACAGTAATTCAAAGATGACATCATCTATGCAGACTGCGTTGCTGGTTAAAAACGGTCAGGTAATAGAACCGAAAACTCCTGTTGCAAAAACTCAGGTTCTTGCAATTGAAGACGGTGTTGCTTCTTTGAAGAATATTAAAGAAGACTCAAGACGTTTATTGTTAACAAGCGATAACTTTGAAACTTCAATAAAAATTAAAGGTAAAGCTCTTGTTAAGAAGGGTGTTTTTGTCAAGAACGATGAACTTTTGGCTGAAAGCGGCGAAAAATCATCCGTATCAGGTCAGGTAATGTCTGTTGGCAAAACATCTGTAACAATTCGTTCCGGCAGACCATATTTGATCAGCCCGGGAACCATGTTACAGGTTGACTCAGGTGCACTTGTTCTTCGAGGTGATAACATTGCGACACTGGTATTTGAAAGACAAAAAACAGGTGATATCGTTCAAGGTTTGCCGAAAGTAGAAGAATTACTTGAAGGCAGACGTCCGAAAGATTGTGCTATATTGGCTGAAGAAGATGGTGTCGCTAAAGTAGAGACAAATGAAGATTTGCCAAGACTTTATGTCGTAAATAATGATGGTGTTGAAAAAGAGTACAAATACACTGTTGATTCAAATATTATTGTTCAAAACGGACAAAAAATTACTAAAGGTCAGCCTTTAACAAGCGGCCCTTTGAATCCTCAGGATATTGTAAAACTTTGCGGTGTTGAAGCTGCTCAACAGTATCTGGTAGATGAAGTTCAGCGTGTATATCGCTCACAAGGTGTTGAAATCGCTGATAAGCACATTGAAATCGTTGTAAGACAAATGACCAAAAAGGTTAAAATCATTGAAAGTGGTGATACGACATTACTTCCTGGTGATTATGTTGAACTTCAGACATTCAATAAGGCTAATGAAGAAGCAGAAGCTGCCGGTAAACAACCTGCAACTTGTGATTATCAGTTGTTAGGTATCACAAAGGCATCTTTGAAAACAGATAGCTTTATTTCATCAGCTTCATTCCAGGAAACTACAAAAATCCTGACAGAAGCCGCTGTAGAAGGTAAAAGAGACTTGTTGAGAGGTTTGAAAGAAAACGTTATCATCGGTCGTTTAATTCCTGCAGGTACAGGTTTCCATCATTTGACTAATGCAAATGAAGAAAAAGAACAGGAAGAACGTAAACGCGCAGTTGCACAAAGAAATGCAAATCGCAAACCATCTGCAATTTTGGAAGAAATTGAAGGTATGTTCGGTTCTCCGGAATTCAGTCTTGATGATATGGACAGTGAGTCTTCTGATGAGATGACCGGTTCAAGTGATATTATTGATGACGAATCCGGTGAAAGCATGGTTGATGATTTCATTGATGATGTTGTGGATGACGAAACTGAAGAAAACGGCGATATTGATGAATAATCAATTAGTCATATAAATAAAAACTCCGCCTCAAAAGGCGGAGTTTTTTTGTTATTAAAATTACAACTTTTTAATAATATTAGATATATTGCTGTTAAAGTCCGGTACTTCCTTTCGTTTAAATAATTTTGGGTTATTTTGCTGTGGTAACGGAGAATATGCAAAATTGTCTACTTTCTTTAAAAAATTTGTTTGTG